>PLKY01000040.1 GCA_003140785.1 Acidobacteriaceae bacterium
GGGGGGCTTAGGCGGCGGACCATGCCAGTAATAACCAAGTGAGCAACACCCGAGAGCACTGTTATAGAGGATGACGCGGGCGGGATGGGATCGTGCGTTCCCACCCAAGCAGAGCTTGGATGGGGTACCCATCGTCGTGCTGTACCCATCATCGTACTGATCGTCGTACTGATGGATGCGTTGCGGATGCGCGATTTGGGCCAGAAAAAGCGGTGCCCGAGAGCACCGCTTTCTGGAAACGCCAGTCCGGATTATTTGCAGCGGCTAGAAGGCGGCGACGGTTTGGCGCAGGCTGTAGGAGCTGAGCGTCTTGATGTAGTTGCCGCGATCGAACGGGGACGTGTCGGGGACCGAGCGGCGACTGAGGCAGCCGCGTGTTTCCCAGAGTGACGTGTATTCGCGCTTCTCTAGCCAATACTGCATGTCTGAAAGGACGCGGCCGATGTGTTCGATGCCGTGGATGTGCAGGGCTGAGGCCATCATGGTCATGTTGGCTCCTGCCATGATGCTCTTCAACACATCTTCGGCGGAGTGAACGCCGCCGGTGATGGCGAGGTCGATGTTGAGATGGCCATAGAGGATCGCGGCCCAGTGCAGGCGCGGCAGCAACTCGGATGGCGTGGAGAAGTGCAGGGTCGGACGGACTTCAAGGGTCTCGATATCGAAGTCGGGCTGGTAGAAGCGATTGAAGAGAACCACGCCACGCGCGCCGGCATCCTGAAGACGAGCGACCAGATGGGGCAGGCTGGTGAAGGACTGCGAGAGCTTGACGGAAACCGGAACTTTGACCTCTTGGCAGACTTTCTCGACGAGTTCGAGGACGCGCAGCTCGATTTCGCTGGAGGTCTGGCTGCTGTCTGTTGCCAGCGCGTAGGTGTTCAATTCGATGGCGTCGGCTCCCGCCGATTCCATCTCCCTGGCGAAGCGCACCCAGCCGCCGACCGTATTGCCGTTCAAGCTGGCAATGATCGGGATCTTGACTGCCGCTTTGGCGCGTCGCAGATGCTCGAGGTAGACTTCCTGCGTCATGCGGTAGTCGCTCTGGTCGGGCAGGTAATCGAGCGATTCGGCGAAGGATTCGGTGCCGCGCGACAGATCTTCATCGAGCGCTCGCGATTCGAGCGCCAGTTGTTCTTCAAAGAGAGATGTAAGGACGATTGCAGACGCGCCTACGTCCTCCATCCGGCGAATGTTGTCGAGCGATTCGGAGAGTGGCGTGGAGGACACGACGATCGGTCCGTTTAATTTGAGACCCAGATAGCGGGTTGAGAAATCTATCATTGCGCACCTCCGGCAGGCGTGCTTGTTAATTGCTCCTCGGGCGTTTCCGCTGGAGCGATGTTGGGGGTATCGCCACGGCCCGCCATGGCTGCGCGTGCCGAGTAGACGCGCCACTGGCGCTCCACATCGTCCTGCGCTTCTTTGAGCAGCGCCGCTGCGTGTTCGGGATTGCCGCGCGCAAGCATGGTGTAGCGTGCTTCGCGGTAGGCATAGTCCTTGAGCCGGATCGACGGGGCTTTGGAATCGAGTTGGAAGGGATTCTTGCCTTCCGCGCGCAGAGCCGGGTTATAGCGCATGAGAGGCCAGTAGCCCGATTGGACTGCGAGCTTCTGCTGCTCGAGGCCATGAACAAGGTCGTAGCCGTGGGCGATGCAGCTTGAGTAGGCGATGATGATGGACGGGCCGTCGTGGGCTTCAGCTTCCTGGAAGGCCTTGATGACGTGGGTGTCGTTGCCGCCGAGCGCGACCTGCGCAACGTAGACATAGCCGTAACTGACGGCTTCCATGGCCAGATCTTTTCTGCTGCTGGTTTTGCCGCTGGCTGCGAATTTGGCCACCGCTCCGCGCGGCGTGGCCTTGGAGGCCTGGCCACCGGTGTTCGAGTAGACCTCGGTGTCAAGCACGAGGATATTGACGTTTTTGCCCGAGCCGAGGACGTGGTCGAGACCGCCAAAACCGATGTCGAAGGCCCAGCCGTCGCCGCCGAGAATCCAAACGCTCTTACGGACCAGGTTGTCGGCGATTGCGAGCAGGTTGCGGGCATCGGATGAATCGATGGCGAGCAGTTGCTTCTTTAGATCCTCAACGCGCTCGCGTTGCGCATTCATTTCCGCTTCGGTTTTCTGGGGTGCGTGGAGGAGCGATGCCGCGAAGTCCGGCCCTATGGTTGAGGCGAGACGCGTGACGAGGGTTTCAGCGAAGGTCTTCTGCTGGTCGAGGGCGGTTCTCATGCCGAAACCGAATTCCGCATTGTCCTCGAAGAGCGAGTTGGCCCATGTGGGTCCGCGGCCTTGCGCATTGCTGCTGTAGGGCGTGGTGGGCAAGTTGCCGCCGTAGATGGATGAGCAGCCGGTGGCGTTGGCGATGTAGAGGCGGTCGCCGAAGAGTTGAGTGAGCAGCTTGATGTAGGGCGTTTCACCGCAGCCCGCGCATGCTCCAGAGAACTCGAAGAGAGGCTGCAGTAGCTGGAGATCTTTGACCTGTCCATGCGAGAGCTTGCTGCGGTCGACTTCAGGCAGCGAGAGGAAGAAGTCCCAGTTCTCGCGTTCGGGTTCGCGGAGTGGAGCCTGCGGCGCCATGTTGATGGCCTTGTGGCTGGCGTCGCTCTTGCTCTTGACCGGGCAAACCTCGACGCAGACAGCGCAGCCGGTGCAATCTTCTGGAGCGACCTGGAGCGTGTATCGATCCTGCTCCATGCCTTTCCACTTGGGCTTGGCCCATTGGAAGGTGGCCGGAGATTTGTCGCCCAATTCGGCATTGTAGACCTTGGAGCGAATGACGGCGTGCGGGCAGACCATGACGCATTTGCCGCACTGGATGCAGAGGTCCTTGTCCCAGACGGGAATGAATTGCGCGATGTTGCGCTTCTCCCACTGCGTGGTGCCGGTGGGGAATGCGCCGCCTGCGGGGATGGCGCTGACCGGGAGCAAGTCGCCCTGGCCCGCGGCGATTTTGCCCAGGACGTCGTGGACGAATTTGGGCGCCTTGCCGGAAATGACGCCGACGATGTCGAAATTGGACTCTGCGGTTGTCGGCAGCTCGACTTTTTCGAGGTGGGCGAGAGCGTGGTCGACCGCTGCGAAGTTTTTCTGCACGACTGCTTCGCCGCGCTTGCCGTAGGTCTTTTTGATGGCCTTCTTGATCTGCTCGATGGCTTCTTCGCGCGGCAGCACGCCGCTGATGGCGAAGAAGCAGGTCTGCATGATGGTGTTGATGCGCGTGCCCATGCCGGCCTCGCGGGCGACCTTGTAGCCATCGATCAGATAAAACTCGATTTTCTTGGCGATCATCTCCTGCTGCATGGTCTTGGGTAGCTTGTCCCAGACTTCCGCGGCCGAGTACGGCGAGTTGAGCAGAAACACGGCGCCGGGGATGGCTGCTTCGAGCACATTCATCTTCTCAAGGAAGCTGAAGTTGTGGCAGGCGATAAAGCTGGCGCGCGTGATCAGATAGGTCGAGTGAATGGGCTTGGGCCCGAAGCGCAGATGCGAGGTGGTCATCGATCCGGACTTTTTCGAGTCGTAGACGAAGTAGCCTTGCGCGAAGTTGGGCGTCTCGGTGCCGATGATCTTGATGGAGTTTTTGTTTGCACCCACGGTGCCGTCGGAGCCGAGGCCGTAAAACAATGCGCGGACGGTCTTTGGATCTTCGGTAGAGAACGTGGGATCGTAAGTCAGGCTGGTGTGGCTGATGTCGTCATCGATGCCGATGGTGAAGTGATTTTTGGGAGTCGCTTTGGCCAGCTCGTCGTAGATGCCCTTGACCATGGCGGGCGTGAATTCTTTCGAGGAGAGGCCGTAGCGTCCGCCGATGACAGTTGGTTTGCCGAAGGGCAGAGTGGCGGAGTTTTCGGACAGAATCGTGACCAGGTCCTGATAGAGAGGCTCACCGGCCGCGCCGGGTTCCTTGCAGCGATCGAGAACCGCGATGGATTTGACGGTCGCGGGCAGTGCGGCGAGAAAGGCATTGGCGTCGAGGGGGCGATAAAGGCGGACCTTGAGGAGGCCGAGCTTTTCACCTTTGTTGTTGAGCGCATCGAGCGCTTCCTCCGCAGCTTCCGCACCGGAGCCCATGATCACGATGACGCGCTCTGCATCGGGCGCGCCCACATAGTCAAACAGGTGATAATGGCGACCGGTGACAGCGGCAAAACGATTCATGACCGACTGAACGATTCCGGGGACTGCGGCATGGATCGGCGTGCAGGCTTCGCGCGCCTGGAAAAAGACGTCGGGATTCTGTGCTGTTCCGCGAATGATGGGCCGGTCGGGACTGAGCGCGTTCTGGCGGAACTGGATGATGTATTTGTCGTCGAGAAGGGCGCGGATGGTTTCGTCCTCGATGGGCAGGATTTTGCCGACTTCGTGCGAGGTGCGGAAGCCGTCGAAGAAGTGGATGAACGGAATGCGCGACTCGAGGGTGGCGATCTGCGCGACGAGCGCCATGTCGGCGACTTCCTGTACGGAATTGGACGCGAGCATGGCCCAGCCCGTGGAGCGGCAAGCCATGACGTCGGAGTGATCGCCGAAGATGGAGAGCGCATGCGTGGCCAGAGTGCGGGCGGTGACGTGCATGGTGGCCGGGGTGAGTTCGCCGGCGATCTTGTACATGTTGGGAATCATCAGCAGGAGACCCTGCGATGCGGTGAATGTGGTGGCAAAAGCGCCGGCCTGCAACGCGCCATGGAGAGCGCCGGCAGCTCCGCCTTCGCTCTGCAACTCTTCGACGATGGGCAAAGCACCCCAGATATTTTTCTTTCCTTCCGAACGCCACTGATCGGCCCACTCGGCCATGGGCGACGAGGGGGTAATGGGGTAGATCGCGATGACCTCGCTCAGATGGTGGGCCACATACGCGGCCGCCTCATTACCGTCAATAGTTACTTGGGTTCGTTTTGCGGTGGTCATGCCACCCTGAATCCTGCACGCAGGACTCCGCGCCTAAACGATTGGAACGGCTATAGGATTCGGGGGATTTGGGGCATTTCACCCAACGGATTCAAGGGGCCGGGATCTCAAACCGGTCTTTTGTTTCAAATCGGGCTGCCGACGCTGACGGATCCGCCACTCGAATCATCTCGCCCTTGAGGCCCAGCTTGCCCAAGGTCAGCCTGACGTAGCCGTAATTGGGAAAAGCTCCCTCCCGATACAGATCCCCCTGCGCCCTCACCACCGGCCGAGGTTTTGCCCCGCCGCCGCCCTCCACCAGATACGTAACGCCATTCTCGAGAAACCGTTCATAGTTGTGAATGTGTCCAGTTGAAACCACGATACGGACTGGCCTCCGCAGATGCACCGTCTCCAAATAGTTCTCGAGCGCGATCTCATTCGGACGCGGATTGTGATCGTCATCCGGCGCTGCCTGCACGTCGGCTACCGGTGGATGGTGCAGATTGAGGAAGACAAACTGCACCGTCGGCGCAAGATTGTCGAGCTGCCCCTGGATCCAGCCCCTCTGATCGCTTCCTGGCAGCAACGAAGATGCACTGTCCAGGTTCAGCACAAAAACACGCGACCCTAGCGCCACCGAATACCAGCGCTTGCCCCGCAAAGCCGGAAATTCGTTCCACCAGTTCTCCAGGCATTGCCGCTCCACGCCGTGAAACTCGTGATTGCCCAGCGCCGGCGTGATCAGCAGGTGTTCGGTGCGCCAGAGCTCCGTCTCGGCATGGTAAACCACGTAATCGTTGGCCGCGCCGCCGTTCCACGGAAGGTCGCCGCTCACCAAAACCAGATCCGGCTTCTCTTTCGCGATCTCGGCCACCAACCAGCGCCGGACTTTTGGATTGGTCGCGGTTTCGTTCGTCGGATCGGTGAACCGCGTGTCGCCATAGGCAATGATCACCGGCGATGCGGCCAAATCCTTCTCAGCGACACGAATGAGCGGCTGGGGCGCCTCAGCGGCAAAGCATAGCGTTGCAGCGCACCAGACCGCGATTCGTATCCGTATCCGCATCCGCTTAATTGCGCTCCACCACCAGCACCGTGAAAGTTCCTGGCTTCGGTTTCGGCCGGCCGCCGCCGGACGCTTCCATCTCCGCCGCCGATAGGAACAACCGTTTGCTCTTCGGATCCATCGCCATGGTCTTCGCACTCTTCTGCGTCTCAATATCGCCCACGGACTCGTATTCATTCGCGCTCTTCTGATGCACCACCGATACCGTGCCGCCGCCATTCGAGGCGAAGATCAAATGATTGTCCGCATCGAACGCTACCGCATCCACGCGCTCGCCGATGGGAAGCGTGGTGATCACTTTCCCATTCGTTGCATCCATCACCGCCAGCACTTTGCTGCGGCAGCCAATGAACAGCCTGGAGTTCGCCTTATCCATGGCCAAGCCCGTAGGCGTCTTGCATCCCGTGATCGGATACTTCTGCTTCACCGCCAAGCTCGCCGGATCGAATTGCACCACCTGCGCGGATTCCTCCAGATTCACGAACCCGTTGCCTTTTCCATCCACCACGCCGGCTTCCGCTCCGCCACCCAGCTTGACCTCGCCGATCACGGTCTCTTTCGCGGGGTCAATCGCCGTGATCACTTCGCCATCGCCATGGCACACCAGCACGCGCTTGGTCTTCGGATCGTAAAACACAAAGTCCGGATCCTTCGCCACTGGAATCTTCTTGATGGTTTTGAATGTGTTGGTATCGAAAACCGAAACCGTGGCATCCCCACCGTTGGTCACGAATCCGCGATGCAACTCCGGAACAATGGCCGCGCCATGCACGCCCGGCGTAGGTTCCACCTTGCCCAGCACCTTTCCGGAATCGGCATCCAACACGTCCATTTGAGTTCCGTGCGAAACGTACAGCCGATTCGCGGACCCATCGAACACAATGTAATCGAAGCCTCCGTCGCCGGGCACCGGATATCGTTTCGTTACCTTGAAACCAGGAGCATCCGCAGCAAAGCAACCTGCCGCGAGCAAAACCATCGTCGAAAAGCTGGCAATCTTGGAAATCATTCCGCGAGTATACCCAGTGAACCTGAAATTGCTCTTAAGTTTCCGCAGTGGGGCAGGATGCCATCCCAATGTCACTTAGTTTTCCCAGTGCTGGTATTTATCTGATAGGGAGTGGGGCGGACCCCAGGGCGGACCCC
>PLKY01000149.1 GCA_003140785.1 Acidobacteriaceae bacterium
TCTGTTTTTCAGGAACGACTACCTTATCTCCCATGGGCGATGTGGGGTTGGCAGCAATGTGCGATGCGGTAGTTGCCACTTCCTCGCGTGACGCGGCTGTGAGTTGCACCGCAATCTGCATGCGCTCCTCGTGCCCAGCGATGACTTCGATGCCGTTCACGGAACCGCGGCCCAGACGAGGACTGAGCGCCTCGAGCGAATAATCGCCTGGCTCGATCTCTTTGAAGCTGTAGTTTCCACCCTTCGTGGTCGTGGTTCGCAATTCAGCTCCGGTGGCCTGGTTGCGCAGGGTAAGGGATGCGTCTTCGAGTGGCTTGGAATAAAGATCGGTCAGCTTGCCAGTGAGGGAGCCGGTGGGTGATTGGGCGAACCCTGACCTACTCGCGTCTGATGCAATCAATGCGATCAGCAGCGCAGCTCGCGCCAGCGGCTTGGTCCAACTGCATTCTGCCATTGAGAACCGGCTCGCAGCAGAATCCGGGAGTTAAGTGCTTCTTGCGTTACCTGCTCTTGTGGCGGGTCCAATCTATATAAATGCGCAATCGCGTCGGTAAGTCCATCTTTAATCCGGCGCGATTTCTCTGGGTGACGCAGTAATCTCAGCAGGATTCTAGGTCATTCGCTCAAATTATCAGGTGCCGTTTATCACAGCCCATCAAGTTCCTGCGCTTCCGGTAATGAAGCCGCAAAAGCGCACCGGGAACAATGCATTTCGGGCTGGTTGATAAACTAAAAGGACGTCCTTTGGGCTCCGGAGTCATCCGGAAAGCCAATCCACATGAAAGAGAAACATTCTGAAATTCCGGTTGATTCATGTTTATCGATGAAGCAAAGATCCGCGTAAAGGCGGGCGATGGGGGCAACGGCTGCATGGCCTTCCGCCGGGAAAAATTCGTGCCCCGCGGCGGCCCATCCGGCGGCGACGGGGGGCGCGGCGGCGATGTCATCATGGAAGCCTCGCAACGCCACAATACATTGATCCATTTCCGCTACAACCCGGAACACAAGGGACAGCGCGGCGAGCACGGAATGGGCTCAAATTGCACCGGACTCGACGGCAAGTCGACTGTGCTGCAGGTTCCTGTGGGCACAGTGGTTTATGACCAGGAGACCGGCGAGCTAGTGCATGACTTTCAGGAGCCTGACGAGCGCATCGTCGTGGCCAAAGGCGGGCGCGGCGGACGCGGCAACCAGCATTTTGCCACGAGCACCCACCAGGCCCCGCGAGAGCACGAGCTGGGCCGTGCGGGCGAGGAACGCGCTCTTCGATTGGAATTGAAGCTGCTGGCGGACGTGGGCCTGGTCGGCTATCCCAACGCGGGAAAATCCACGCTAATCTCGCGCATTTCCGCCGCCAAGCCGAAAATCGCCGACTATCCTTTCACGACGCTCGAACCCAATCTCGGTGTGGTGACCGTGGGCGAAGAGCCACACCAGGAATCGTTTGTCGTGGCCGATATGCCGGGCCTGATTGAAGGCGCGCACCTGGGCCAGGGATTGGGCACGCAGTTTCTGCGCCACATCGAGCGCACGCGGCTGCTGGTTCATCTTGTGGACGTGTCGGACGCTTCCGGTCGCCCCGATCCGGTGGAGGACTTCAAGGCCATCAATCAGGAGCTGGCCAGCTTTGGCAACGGGCTTGAGGAAAAGCCGATGATCGTTGCTGCGACAAAAATCGACGCGGCTAATCCAGAAAAGCTGAAGAAGCTGGCAGCCCATGCGAAGCGGCGCAAGCTGGAGTTCCACGCTATCTCGGCGGTGACCGGGGCCGGGATCGATGAGTTGAAGTGGGCGCTGGCGAAGCGGCTAGGGGAAACGGCGCTTATACTGCCCAACAAGAGCTAGGAGGCGATTTACAGCGGCGATTTCGATAGATGGGAGGCACGCAATGCGGAAGATGACGACGGTCAAGAATTGGACTGGGCGCTCGCTTCTGTTTAGCAGCATCGGATTTTGTGCTAGATCGTAATCACATGTGCCCGTCGGAAACCGCTGAGGACCGTATGAAGAAGTGGCCAACGTCTGGGTGGGTCCATGCTGGCGTCACTGTTGCTTCAGCATCCATGCTTTCAGCGGTAGTCTTGTAGTCATTATGGTGTGACCGGCTCGATGCGCTAGTCGTGGGTTAGGCTGAGTTTGTTAAGAACTTTAGTCCAGAGCCACAAGCGGAGGGAACCGGTCATGACAGAGAAGTTACGATTTTTGGGTTTGGATGTCCACGCCGAAACGATTACCGTTGCAGTCGCCGAGCCGGATGGCGAGGTACGCAGCCTGGGCACGATCGCCAACCGCGAAGAGTCGATTCGCAAGTTCATCCGCAAGCTTGGTTCGCCCGAAAATCTGCGAGCCTGCTATGAAGCCGGCCCTACGGGCTTCGTACTGTACTGGCAGCTGACGCAGTTGGGAGTCACGTGCGATGTGATAGCGCCGTCGCTGGTTCCGAAGAAGCCCGGGGACAAGGTCAAGACCGACCGGCGGGATGCGTTGAAGCTGGCGCGCAGTCATCGCTCCGGTGATCTGACCGCGGTGTGGGTGCCGGATGAGGGCTCAGAAGCATTGCGCGATCTTGTCCGGGCGCGAGAGGCGGCCAAGCAGGATCAGTTGCGCGCGCGGCACCGGCTGACCAAGTTCCTTCTGCGTACGGGCCGGCGTCCTCCGCTGGGAGTGAAGGCGTGGACGGAACGTCATGCGGAGTGGCTCCAGCAGGTTCGCTACACGCATCCGGCGCAGGAAGCTACGTTGCTTGATTGTCTGCACGAAGTTCAGCACATGGAAGAACGAGTAAAGAGGTTGGAGCAGTCGATTGTGGAAGTGATCCAGCTGGCTCCTGCGCCGATGCAGGAAGTGGTTCGCGGTTTACAGGCATTGCGCGGCATTGCGCATATCTCGGCAGTCACGATTGCTGTCGAGCTGGGCAACATCACCTCGCGCTTCGAGCGCGCGCGGGACCTGATGGGGTATAGCGGAGCATTTCCGAGCGAAGACTCCAGCGGCAAGCGTATTCGGAGAGGAGGCATTACCAAGTCAGGTAACGCGCACCTCAGACGAATCGTGGTCGAATCGGCCTGGAGCTATCGCCACCGCCCAGCGATCGGAGCCCGGTTGCGCAGGCGACAGGAAGGGCTTCCGGCAGAGATCACCGAGATTGCATGGAAAGCGCAGAACCGCCTGCACAAGCGCTACATGACGCTGACGGCTCGAGGCAAGGAGCAGAGAAAGACCATGACGGCGATCGCACGCGAACTGTTGGGCTTCATCTGGGCCATCGGGATCAAGGCCGAAGCGGCCTGCAAGCAACAAATGGCGGCATGACGAGAACCGAAAGAACAAAAGCAAAAACTTTCCAAATAAGGAAAAAGCAAAAACAAATCAACCCATGAACAACGTTATCCAATTCGAGGACAGGGTCAGCCGCAGCCGGAGCAAGCACGAAGGAGAATCCTCGGCTTCCCTATGCGACAGGCTCAGCCGGACTCGCGATGTTAGTCAGAGGCAGCTCCCGAC
>PLKY01000357.1 GCA_003140785.1 Acidobacteriaceae bacterium
GCCACGCGCGTCACTTCGCCGGCAAACCGGTTCAACTGGTCCACCATCGTGTTGATGGTTTCCTTCAGCAACAGAATTTCGCCGCTGACGTTCACGGTGATCTTCTTCGAAAGGTCGCCAGTCGCGATGGCCGTCGAAACCTCGGCGATGTTTCTCACCTGGCCAGTCAGGTTCGAAGCCATGGAGTTGACCGAGTCGGTCAAGTCCTTCCAGGTTCCAGCCACACCCGGCACCTGCGCCTGACCGCCGAGCTTGCCGTCTGTGCCCACTTCGCGAGCCACGCGCGTTACTTCGCCGGCGAACGCGTTGAGCTGGTCGACCATGGTGTTGATGGTGTTCTTTGAGCTCGAGAATTTCGCCCTTCACATCGACAGTGATTTTGCGCGACAAGTCGCCGCGCGCCACCGCCGTTGCTGACTTCGGCAATGTTTCTCACCTGCGCCGGTGAGGTTTGACGGCCATCGAGTTGACCGAGTCCGTCAAGATCCTTCCAGGTTCCGTCCACGCCAGGCACGTTTGCCTGACCGCCGAGACGACCTTCGGTGCCCACTTCGCGGGNNCGCGGGCCACGCGCGTCACTTCACCGGCGAAACGGTTCAGCTGGTCGACCATCGTGTTCAGCGTTTCCTTGAGCTGCAGAATTTCGCCGCGCACGTCGACGGTGATTTTGCGCGACAAGTCGCCGTTGGCGATGGCCGTCGCCACCTCGGCGATGTTGCGAACTTGGCCGGTCAGGTTGCCGGCCATGAAGTTGACGTTGTCGGTAAGATCCTTCCAGGTGCCGGCCACACCGGGGACGTTGGCCTGGCCGCCGAGTTTGCCTTCGGTGCCGACCTCGCGGGCCACGCGCGTTACTTCGCCGGCGAATGCGTTCAGCTGGTCGACCATGGTGTTGATGGTGTCTTTGAGGGCGAGAATTTCGCCTTTCACGTCCACGGTGATCTTGCGGGACAAATCGCCGCGGGCCACTGCTGTTGTCACTTCCGCGATGTTGCGGACCTGTGCAGTCAGGTTCCCGGCCATGGCGTTGACTGAGTCGGTGAGATCCTTCCACGTTCCGGCCACGCCCGGCACCACGGCTTGGCCGCCGAGCTTGCCGTCCGTGCCCACTTCGCGGGCCACGCGGGTCACTTCCGACGCGAAGGAGCGGAGCTGATCAACCATTGTGTTGATGGCTTCTTTGAGCTGCAGAATTTCGCCGCGCACATCGACCGTGATTTTGCGGGAAAGGTCGCCGCTGGCCACGGCCGTTGCCACTTCCGCGATGTTTCTCACCTGGCCGGTGAGGTTTGAGGCCATCGAGTTGACCGAGTCCGTCAGATCCTTCCAGGTTCCGTCCACGCCAGGCACCACAGCCTGGCCCCCCAGCTTGCCGTCCGTCCCCACCTCGCGCGCCACGCGGGTCACTTCAGCGGTAAACACGCCCAGCTGCTGAATCATGGTGTTCACGATGTTCGCGGAGCGGAGGAATTCGCCCTCGAGCGGTCGCCCATCGACATCGAGGCGCACCGTCTGCGTCAAATTTCCCTGCGCCACGGCGGCGATCGCGCGCGTCACCTCTGTCGTGGGTCGAAGAAGGTCTTCGACCAGCGTGTTGACGGAGGTCTCCATGTCGTCCCAGGCGCCACGGTGCCGCTCAAACCTTATGCGCTCGCGGGTTCTGCCCTCTTTGCCCACCGCGAGGCCGACGCGCTTGAGTTCGCGCGCCATCTGCTCATTGGTGGTCACAATCTCGTTGAAATTGTCGGCAATCTTACCCGGCAGTCCCGTCCAGGAAACGGGAAGCCTGACGCTGAAATCCCCATCCTTCATGGTTTGAAGGCTCTGCAGAATGGCCGCCATGTACTCGGGGGGGGTGCGTTCTAAACCGTTAGGGGGGAGGCTAGTGGGCTCGTCCTGTCCGAGGACAGGCTGCGAAACTACGGTCTCCATGGGCACCGACCTTTGGCGTGGAACGAAGAATTGCCAAGCGCACCGTGGCATGGAAGAGCCTGCGGAAACTGACCCGGGGACCCAGCTCAACCTCACCCTGTACGCGCAGCTTAGGGAGGGATGCGATTTCTCGGACGAGGGTTGTCTAGTGCAGTGGATTCTTCAAGAATTGGCGCGATGGACTCGGTACCGAGGTAATTCCCGTCATCAAGCAGGCCGGCGAGAAAGCCTACCCGTCCCGCCTTCTCCGCTGGTGTGTCGAGGGTATGTTCATGTCTTCCCTGTATTTGGCAACCGTCCGGCGGGTTAACTGGATTCCCTGCGCCTGCAACATGCCAGCCAATTGATCGTCTGTCAGGGGGTGGCGGGCATCTTCTTCTTCAATAAGTTTCTTCACCTTCCGCTTGAGCACCAGCAAAGGCGTGTCCGCGCCCTCGGGTCCGTTCGATCCCTCAGAAAAGAAGAAGCGGAGCTCGATGACGCCCTGCGGTGTGTGGGCATATTTGTTGGCCACTGCACGGCTGACTGTCGAGGGGTGGACCCCGATCTCTTCAGCGACTTCCTTGATCATCATTGGACGCAGGGCCTCAATTCCCTGCTCAAGGAAATCCTGCTGCCGGCGCACAATCACGGCACAGGTCCGCAGGATCGTACTTTTCCGCTGTGCTATGTTACGCATCAGTTGCAGCGCCGAGCGGAACCGCTCCTTTACATACTCTTTCACTTCTTTGTCGGTACCTTCCGCCACCAACATGCGCCGGTAGCGCTGGCTCAATCGCAAACTAGGCAGGTCTTCCTCGTTCATCGTGACCACCCATTCGGTGCCCCGCTTCACAAACACCACGTCAGGTTCAATCAGACGCGTCTGCTCGCGGTTATAGAGCCGACCCGGCCGCGGTTCAAGGGTGCGAATGAACTCAATCGCGCCATGCGCCTCTGCCGGTGACACCTGCAGAGCCCGCGCAAGGTCCTTTACATCCCGCTTTTGGACCAGGTGCAGGTGACGGTCAGCGATCGATGCCGCGACCTCCATGCAACGCTTCCGCTCTTCCAGCTTTGCCTCCGCTTCCACACGGAAGCCGCGATGCAAGTCTTCACTTCCGTCTTCCCGATGGGGCGTGTAGACCTGGCCAAACTCATGTTGCTGCGCCACGATTTGGATCATCAGGCATTCGCGCAGATCCCTCGCAGCGACCCCCGGAGGATCCAGATGCTGGACCAGATCGACTCCACGGCGTACCAAGTCGAGGGACGCCGCGTCATCCAGTTCCTGATTTTCGAGGAGCGGGCTTCCAGGGAACTGGCGAAGAGCCTGGACCAACTCTTCCTCACTGACGGTGAGATAGCCATCTTCATCGAGATTACCAATGATGAATTCAGCGATCAGCTTCAGGCGGGATTCAACTGACGAAGCTCCCAGTTGCCATGTCAGATGGTCGGACAGGGTCGTTGGCTGGGAGAGAAAATTCTCAAAGGATGGCCGCTCGTTCTCTTCGAACTCAGGTTGCGTGCGATACCCGGGATCAAGGTAATCCTGAAAATACGATCCGAAATCAATCTCATTGAAGGAATCTTTGGGAGCGGGAGCAGGTTCTGTGACACCGTGTTCGAGTTGCTCTAACCGCCCGTCTCGCTCCTGGCGCTCCTGGCGCTCCGCCACCTCATCCAGCATCGGAACCGTTTCGTCAATCTCCTCCAGGACGGGGTTTTCCACCATCTCAGCATCGATCATTTCCTTCAGTTCGAGTTTGTTGAGCGCGAGCACGCTCACCATCTGCATGAGGCCCGGAGTAAGGACCTGGCGCTGGGACACCTTCAAATTTAGTCTGGGCTGCAAAAGCGGCATACAGTGCTCGATTCCAGATTGGCTTTAACTAATAAGTGTACTTGGACATGAACTTGCTTGCAGGGGTAACTCTTACCCGCCAGTACCATTTTCCCAAATTGGGCAGATTCCTGTGCGGAAGTCTACTGCTGGAAAGACTCGGCCTACTACACCCTTCGCGGAATTGACTCTGCAACGTTCGCTGATTTCAATTCACCAAGGGCGACCCTGCGCGGCCTCATCAACTTAACGAGAATCCTTCCCCAAGGTAGACGCGCCGCACTTCGACATCGTTTCCCAGTTCATGCGGGGTCCCGGTCCGGAAGATTTTCCCCTCTGCAATGATATAGGCCCTGTCCGTCACGCTGAGGGTCTCACGGACGTTGTGGTCGGTAATCAGGATCCCGATTCCACTCGATTTCAAATCGAAAATAATCTTCTGTAGTTCCAGAACCGCTATCGGATCGATGCCGCTGAAAGGCTCGTCAAGCAGAATAAAATTCGGCTGAATGCAAAGCGCCCGCGCAATCTCGACGCGCCGCCTTTCCCCGCCGGATAGAGCGTACCCGCGCGTGGTCCGGATGTGGGCTAGATTCAATTGCTGGACCAGGCGCTCGGTCCGGGTGCGGCGCTCGCGCGCATCGAGCGGCTGCGCTTCCAGGACGGCCAGAATGTTTTCTTCGACCGTGAGCTTGCGGAAAACAGAAGGTTCCTGGGGCAAATAGCTGATGCCGAAATTCCGCGCCCGGAGATACATTGGCGTTCGGGTGATGTCGATGTCATCCACCATCACACGGCCAGTCTCGGGCGGAATGAGACCGACGATGATGTAAAAGCTCGTGGTCTTGCCGGCGCCATTCGGCCCCAACAGCCCCACCACTTCGCCGCGGGATATTCGCAGGTTGACGCCGCGCACAACCTGCCGCCCCTTATAGGTCTTGCCGATTCCTTCGGCGATCAATGTTTCCATCAAGCTCTCAAGCGTACAGTGGCGATCTCACGGCTTCTTTGGCATCGTGGTCTCGGTTGAGGTCTGGCGTCCGTCGCCTTCGACATTGACGCTATCATCGCGACTATTGAAAATCAAAGACCCGCCCGTCACGGTTCCGCGCGCCTGGTCCGTCATCCGCGGAGGCGCGGCAGCCGTTCCCGTCAACACATATTCGCCGCGCTCACTGGAGTAATCGAGTTTCTCCCCAGTTCCGTGCCTGCCCTGCGAATCGATAATTACATTTCCCAGCGCCGTCATCCGATCCACTTGCGCGCTCCCGCCGTCTTTTCCAGCATGATTTCCGGCGGGCAGCAACAACAGTTCCACTTCGCTGGAGTGCGTTGTCGCATCTCCGGTCTCTGCCACTACGCTGCCCACCGCGCCGCCGTGCATCACTGCTCTCCGCTCGGCATCGGAGTATTTCAGGTCGCCGCTCCGCACCCGAATCACGGAAGGAGTATCGGGTTTGCCCGACTTGTTCGGCCCCGCACCGGACTTGTTCTGCTCGCCATTGGTCATGGTCTGGCCGGCATTCGCCGCGCTCACCAGCACCACCTTCACCGGATCTGCCGCATTTGCCGTCCGTGCTACCAGCGTTTGCTTCGTCCGATCCAGCACAATCACAGGCGCGTTAACCGAATTCCCCTGCTGCCACAAGCGTGCCTGTCCACGAAACGTAGCTTCGCCGGTTGCCTGGTGAAGCTGTGCCTCGGACGCAATTACGTGCGTGGGTCCCTGCGATCCCAGGCCGGGACCGGGCCTGGCCGTCGAGGCTGGATCCTGCCCCGCATTCGCAGTAGCTTCGCTGCCGAACCACGTGGCCTTCACGTCCCCATGCGCGAATGCATCGCCCGAAGCCCGGGAGATGTCAATCTTGTCGGCGACAAGGTCCAGGCCGCCGTTCACCACACGCGGATTTCCGGTCAGGTGCAACAGCTCTCCGGCACCTTCGTAGTCAGCGCGTTCCGCCGTGGCCCTCAAGGCAGAGGGCGCAGCCGCTCCAGACGCCGAACCAGGCTTGGTGGCAGCCTGCTGCGTAAGAACGACATGGCCCACCATCGTCGCTGCGTCGATCTGCGTCGCACCGGCCGGGCCGTTCGCCTTCTGCGCTCGGTATTTAGAATCGGCGGCCTGTGCCCCTGTGAAACGCGCTTCCAGACGGTCTCCGCTGGTCGTCTGGCGTGCGCCCGTTTCGGTAGTTTGCTCGATGTTCGCGTGTCCTACGCCAGTGAGTGTGCTCAGAGTGGAGTCCGGGCCAAACGTCCCCTTCACGTCATCGGCCGTCATGCGCGCATGCGCAGGTGCAGTTGCGCCCCGCTGGCTCTCGCTCGTCACCACCACTCCGCCAATGCCGTGAAGCGAATCCAGCTCCACCTGACCTTTTCCGGAATCGCGAAACGCAAGATCAGCGACGGGCGATTCCCAAACCCTGTGTGCGCGTGAGGCAACGCCGGCAGCGTTTGTTTGCTCATCGCTGTCAAAGTTGACGCCCCGCTCCAGGTGCGCGAGCCGGAGCACTCCCCCGGAAACAAACTCGAGTTGAGCCGTTGGGGCTGTTCCGTGCAGTTTGCGGCCGTTGTTGTCGGAATCGACCGTCACCCCGCCTTCGAGATGGCCGAGCTTCGGCTGACTATGTTCGTCGAATTGGAGCGATCCGGTCGGCGCAGCCAAATGGCCGCCCGATGCCGTGGTCAACACCAGACCGTTCGTCGCATCCAGTTCCTGTGCCGAGCCGTCGTCACGAAACTGGATTGTCGCCTGCTTTGCGCGCGCATCGCCATGGCGATACCTGGCCGTGCCCGCAATCAGACGGCAAAGATCGGCGTTGCGATCGATTTCCGCATGTTCCGCCGTGATCGCTACTGGATCCACACCGTGCTGCGTATTCAACTCCACCGCGCTGTTCAGGACCAGCCGGCCATTCTGCGAATCGTAGGAAGCCCCCATGGCGCTGCCCCAGCCCTGCGGCGAATCGAATTCAACGTGCTGGGTCGAGGTGGCCACTCCGGTGTTCTGGTTGTATGTCAGACCGCTGGTCTCTACGTGAATCTGGTCGGGCGCGGGAGCCTTTCCTGCGGGGTCGGGTGTGGCACTCTTCTTTTGGCTCGTTGCCGTCTGCGTAGCAGGTTTTTTTCCTGCACTCGACTGTGTACTCTTCGGCCGGTCGAGCGTGATTTCAACCGGGCCGTCCGCGTGCGCAGTGCCGGCCTGCTGATCGTATTCAAACTCGGAGCCCTCGATCCGGTCAGTCCCGCCACCCGCCGGATCATACATTTCAATCTTCACCACGTGCAGGCGATAACGCTGGTTCTTGAGCTGTTCAACCTTGGACGCAGTGATCTTGAACTGCGCGTGGCCCGCGTGAAACTCAGCGTGCGTGAAGCCGTTTGCCTCTTGCTGAATATCAATGCCGAGCTTCTTGGGCAGATCGCGTCGGTTGAAGGGACTTCTCCAGCGGCCTATGGTCAGAAACACGCCAAGAGCAACCACCAGCAGCAACCCAGCTACCAGCACCACCGTTCGTATCCGTTCAATGGTGAAGCGCACGTGGGGGACTGTCATCGAATCTCCGGCATCAGCGTTATGGGCGAAAATCCCACAAGACAAGGCCGAGCTCGAAGGCTGTGGCGGGCCCACCGCCGAGGGCGAGAACGAAGTATGGCGGGATTTTCGCCATAACCCGAAGGGACGGGGCCAGTTTTCCCGATCTCGTTGTCGCTCGTCGCTAGCAGACACCCGGTATGCGTCACTCCTCACTCCTAGAACTCGAAAAAACTGGCTCCCGTCGCTGACGCCTGAGATTCGATGGCAGTCCCCTAATTCCTCATGCCGAGCCGGGCCGCCAGGCGCTGCGCGAGGCTTTCTCCCAGTTCGCTCCACAAAACGCGCGCGGTGGCCCCGGAGCCTTTCTCCAACGCCGACGTGAGATCCACCAGTTGGCGCACGTTCTCCTCGATATGCCGAGCTGAAAATGCATCGAGATCCGCATCGACCTCGAGAAAGGCCTCGTCGTCGCCGAAATCGATCCGGATGTGCCCATCCTGCTCGTACGTACCCTCATCGAACAAGGGGCCGAAGCCCGTCACACGCACCAGTCGCGGTCCGCGCGCCCAACGCGGATCGACGTTGGGAGCAGTTTCGAGTTCCCACAGATTCCAGCCGATCTGAAATTCATAGGCATAGTCGTCGTGCAGCAGCTCCATCGCGGCCTCCACGGCCTGTTGTGGTCCTGCTCCACGTTCGCCGCCTCCATATACGTGCTGAAAAACCGGTGACTCTTTCCAACTCACAGGCCATACGGTTGCGGAGTAGACCCCTGCTTCGCCGCCGTGCGCGGAAAAGGTGCCCAGGACTGCCGTCATTTTGTCGGGGAGAGCGGCAAGGCGCAGATTCGGGTACCACAAACTCAAATAAAGCGTGTCGGACATCTCTATTGATTTTAGACGCGCTGGCCCTTCCGCCGATGCAACCATCCATCGGAGGGAGCCGAGGCCCTCAGACCTTTGGAAAAAGTCGGCAGCAAAGGGGGCCTTCAGACCCGGACCCAAAGGCCGTTACACTGTTCAGCAAAACCTTCAGGAGCGAAACGTGAGCCCAACCCACACCTTCGACCCCCGGATCGACGCCTACATCGCCAAGTCCAAACCCTTCGCACAGCCAATCCTGAATCACATCCGCGAACTGTTGCACAAGGCATGTCCCGGCGTCGTCGAAACCATCAAATGGAGCCGGCCCTTCTTCGAATACAAGGGCGTCATCCTCGCCAACGTGTCCGCATTCAAGGAACACTGCAGCTTCGGATTCTGGGGCGAAGAAATCGCCGCCGTCCTGCGCGACGCAAAGCTCCTGCAGCCCGACGCCATGGGTTCGCTCGGACGCCTCACGCGCATCGAAGACCTGCCCTCCGACAAGCAGATGCTCGGTCTGCTTCGCCAAGCCGTCGCTTTCATCGACAGCGGCCAGTACACCAGCCCCATCGCCGCCCGGCACAAAGTGGTCAAGGCCCCCAAACCCTCTGTTGAAGCGCCTCCGGAGTTCACCAGGGCGCTCAAAGCGAATAAGAAAGCCTCCGCCGTCTTCGCTGCCCTTAGTCCCAGTTGCAAACGGGAATATGTCGAGTGGATCGCCGACGCCAAGCGCGACGAGACACGCTACAAGCGCATCGCCACGGCCATCGAGTGGATCGGCGAAGGCAAACAACGCAACTGGAAATACCAGAACTGCTGAGGCAAACGCCGAATCGGCGAATCCTTACGAAGTCACGATCTCGCTGAAGTCGGCGATGCCTGAGAAGTTGCTTAGGACTCCCGCGATGAGGGCAAGGTTCGCGCCGCGAACCGATTCATCGGGATCAAGGACCATGACCTTGTCGAAGAAGGTGTCGACGGTGGGACGCAGGGTGGCAATCAGTGCGAGCGCCTCTGAGTATTTGCGTTGCTCGCGAAGCTTCGCCACCTCGTTCGCGAGCGATTGGATTGCGCTTCTCAAGTTCTTCGCTTCATCGGCTTTGATGTTGGCCCAATTTCCGTGAGCGTAACCCTTTTCGTCCGCCTGGCGAAGGATGTTCTTGATGCGTTTGAAGGCAGCAGAGACGGCGAGAAAATCTGGAGAGCCGAGTTTCCCAGTTGTATCTTCAGCTCTCTTGATAGCACTGCGTACGTCATTAGCATCCTCGGCCAGCACGGCATTCACTACGTCGTAGCGAAAACCGCGAACATCCTTCAAATAAAAGTGCAGGCGCTCGCGGAAGAAATCATCCAGTTGCTGTCTATTTGCATCCTTCATCGCTGCCGCATTCAACACGCTCGCCAGTGACAGAGGAACATCCGATTCAGCGAGAATCTTGATGATGCCATTTGCTGCACGACGCAAAGCAAAGGGATCTTTCGAGCCGGTTGGAGCCATATTGATTCCGAACATGGCAGTGACCGTTTGGACTCGGTCCGCCAGTCCGAGGAGTTGACCTTCAACGGTTTTTGGGATTTTGTCGTCGGTTGAGGCCGGCTTGTACTGGTCGTAGATGGCATCGCGAACTTTGTCGCCAAGACCTTGAGCTTTGGCGTAGAGACCGCCAATGATGCCTTGCAGCTCGGTAAACTCCTTGACAAGTTCAGCGGTCAGATCTGCTTTTGCTAACTTCGTCGCAGTATCAAGGACGTTCCAATCAGGTGGTTGCCAGTTCACCCCTGGCATCGCATTAACTAGATTCTTGACAACCCTCCGATTTTCCTCAGTCTTCCAGTAGTAGCTGCCAAGCTCCTTCTGGAAAGTCACATTCTTCAAGCTCTCCACACGCTCCGTCAACGGCGTCTTCTGATCGAAGTCCCAGAAAAACTGCGCGTCTTTGAACCGAGCCCGCAGCACGCGCGCATTGCCATGGCGAATGATCGCTTCGCCCTCTTCATTGACTGCCGTGTTGAGCACCGCGAGAAAATGCGGAGCCAGCTTGCCTTCGGAATCTTCTACAGCAAAGTACTTTTGGTGGTCGCGCATCACCGTGACCAGCACTTCCTCCGGCAGCTTCAAATATTCCGGCTCGAAATCGCCGAGAATCACCGTCGGCCACTCGGTCAGGTGCAGCACGGTCTCGACCAGCGGCTCGTCTTCACGCCAGCGCACGCCTGCAACGGTCCGCGTCGCCTTGTCCAGTGCCTTGCGAATAATCTGCCTGCGCTCCGCTGTATCGACAACAACGAATGCCTTGCGCAGTGCCTCGGAATAGTCTTTCGCCGATGCGATTACTACCGGCGCATCGCCGTGCAGCACGCGATGGCCGCGGCTGGCGTTGCCCGCGGCGATTCCTGTAATCTCCAAAGGCACTACAGCCGAATCGAGCAGCGCGACCAGCCACCGCAACGGGCGCACAAACCGCTCCGGCTTGCCCGCGCGCCAATACATATTCTTGGCCCAGTAAATCGCGAGAACTTCCTTCGGCAATTCGGCGACGAGCAGCTCCGATGCAGAACAGCCGTGGCGCTTGATCGACGCGCCGACATACTCGCCCTTGGCCGTTGCTACTTTTTCGAGCGCAGAGACGGCCACGCCCGCCTTCTTCGCAAACGCCTCCGCCGCGGCGGTCGGTGCGCCGTCATTGAAGGCTACTTTCCACGACGGGCCTGTCATCTGCTCTTCGGTATCGGCCTGCGCAGTCAACACGCCTTCCACAAGCACGGCCAGACGGCGCGGCGTCGAGTAGGTCGTCACCTTCGCCTTGGGCTCAAGCAGACGCTCGCGCGCCAGCAACACCTGCACGCGCCGTCCCAGCTCCGCCTCCGCCCCGGCAATCATGCGGGCGGGAACCTCCTCCAACCCAATTTCCAATAAAAAGTCCGGCATAACTCTCTTGCTTTCTCGGATGCTCTCTCGTTCGATCTCTAGGCCGCCTGCTGCAAGGCATACGCTTTGGCCACGCCCACTGCGAGCGCGCGAATGCGCCCAATCACGCCCACGCGCTCCGTCACGCTGATGGCTCCGCGCGCATCCAGAATGTTGAACAGGTTAGAGCACTTCAACGCCAGCTCATACGTTGCCAACAGCGGAAAGCGCCGCTTCTCCGAACCTGAAGCGCTTTCACTCTCCAGCAGCGAATTCGCCTGGGTCAACAACGCCTTCGCTTCAGCCTCGTAGAGGTTGAAGTGTTCCCAAAGCTTCGCGACATCGGCGGTCTCGAAGTTATACACAGAGAACTGCAGCTCCTCGGCGAATCTAACCTCGCCGTAAGTCACTGGCGCACCCGTTTCAGGGTCGCGTGCCCACACAATGTCGTAGATCGAATCGAGATCCTGCAAAACCTGGGTGATTCGCTCCAGGCCATAGGTCAGCTCGGCGCAGATGGGGTCGAGATCGAGACCGCCGCATTGCTGGAAGTACGTGAACTGGGTAATTTCCTGCCCGTCGAACATCACCTGCCAGCCCACGCCCCACGCACCGCCCGCCGGCCACTCCCAGTTGTCTTCTTCAAACTTGATGTCGTGTTTCTTCAGATCGATTCCCAGCGCTTCGAGCGATTCGAGATATAGCTCCTGCACGTTGACCGGCGGCGGTTTCAGAATGAGCTGAAACTGCGTGTGCTTGAAGAGGCGGTTCGGATTTTCGCCGTAGCGTCCGTCAGCGGGACGGCGCGAAGGCTGCGCGTAGCCCACACGATAGGGTTTAGGGCCTAACACGCGGAGAAATGTCTCCGGCGCCATAGTGCCCGCGCCCACTTCCACGTCGTAAGGCTGCTGCAGCACGCAGCCGCGATCGGCCCAAAAGCTCTGCAGCCGGAACAATAATTCCTGAAACGTGAGTGCGGAGGGTTTTCGAGGGGATTGAACAAGGCTCGACGACACAGGCGGGGCTCTCTTTGTAGGACTCTCGACTATCTTATCAGCCGGTCCAGTCATCTGATCCCGTCACCCAAGCAAGCGATCACATGCTGAGGCGCGCCAGCACCTCGGCGGTGCGGAGTTTGCGTTCGAGGTGCCGCTCCATTGCCTGCAATGTGAATCGCCGCAAATCGTGGCCTCTGCGCTTGGGCCATGGCTCAGCAGCAAACGCGCTCACAGGTGAGCGCAACATGCGCTGGGCCAGTTGCCACGAGTCGGCAGAAAGCTCACTCGCGATGCTGCTGCGATGCACAGCGCAGAAGAGGCCATCTTGCAAAGGATTGAAAGTGGTTTCGTCGGCCTCCAGAGCCTCGCCGCACGCGGTGCAATGCGCGATGTCCGGCAGCAGGCCCATCAGGCGCGTCATCCACAGTTGGAAATAGGTCAGCGGCAGCCACGGCTGTTCGACGGTTGTTTTTTCGAGCACCGAGACGAGCAGGCGGAAGACCGCCTCCTGCGGATCGTGCTCCGGAAGCGCCTGATCGAGCAGTTCGGCAAAGAAACTCAACACCGTCATGCGCACCTGATCCACAGGGGCGGAGAGCGGAGAGCGGATGATTTCCAGTTGATCGAGCCGCACCAACTCCTGCTTCGGCCGCTCCGCGAACCATGCGCGGGCCAGGGTCATAGGCTCCAGTGCGCCGCCAAAGCGCTTGCGGCTTTTGAGCGCGGCTTTGGCAACGCCCTTCATCCGGCCATGGTCGCGCGTGAAAAAGCTCACGATCAGATCAGACTCGTGGACCGGCCACGTGCGCAGAACCACGGCTTCCGATGTCAGCACACTCATCGGATTCCATCATCGCAAAAGAGAAACGCGCACTGCTGGATACAGTGCGCGCGGTCTATCTCGCGATATTGCTTTCGAATTTGCGGAATGTTATCGGCCGAAGTGAGCGGAGTTCTTCTCGGTAAAATGGGCCCACTTCTCCGGCAGGTCGTCCAGCGCGAAGATGGCAGATACCGGGCACGCCGGGACGCAGGCGCCGCAGTCGATGCATTCGACCGGATCGATAAACAGCTGTTCGGACTCAGCAAAGCCGGCTTCATCTTTTTTGGGGTGGATGCAATCGACTGGGCAGGCGTCTACACAGGCGGTGTCCTTGGTGCCGATACAGGGTTCTGCGATCACATAGGCCATCGTGAACTTCTCCGAAAAAGTTTCGTCTCGACGCTGATAGTAGCACAGGACACCACAGGTGAGAGGCAACATGCTGTGGCGGCGTTTTGCCATGCGGGAATGGATGAGGCAGGGATCAGGGATCAGAAGATCGGTAGCTGATGGAAACAAAGAGGTGTGCGTGCCGTGAGGAGGAAAGCTGGATCAGCTCTTGGCTGTTTCGCGGGCTTCCCTCTCAGCTGCCCACTCGGCCGGCGTTGGGATCGGCGCCAAATCCCGACCCTCGAACATATCCGCGAAGAGGGCGAGTAATTCTTCATGAATGTCGCCATTGGAAGCGAGTATTTCATGGCTGTCAATACGAAAATGTCGACCCTTGAAATCAGTAACCCGGCCGCCCGCCTCTTCAATCATTAGAATCCCCGCTGCCGTGTCCCACGGGTTTAAGTTGAACTCCCAAAAGCCTTCCAGGCGACCGGCCGCTACATAAGCAAGGTCCAGTGCAGCCGAACCCGCACGCCTGACCCCGTGCGAGCGCAACGTGAACTCCTGATAAAAGTGAATGTTCGGGCTCGCATGCCGCTTCCGGCTCGGAAACCCCGTCGCGAGCAGGGCCTCAGCTAGCCTGGGAATAGACGAAGTTCGCATTGGCTTCCCGTTGAGAAACGCGCCCTTTCCTTTTTCGGCTGAGAAGAGCTCGTCTCGGAGCGGATCGTAGATCACGCCCGCTACCAGAGTCCCATCCTCGGTTGGCTTGAGACCGGAAGGCCGCTGCTCCAGACCCATCGAAACGCAAAACTGGGGAAAGCCGTGGGCAAAGTTCGTCGTGCCATCCAGGGGATCGACGTACCAGCGGAACTCGCCTTCCAAACGATCACGCGTGCCCTCTTCGCCGTAAATGCCGTGATCGGGAAAGACCTCGCTGAGGCGGGAGCGGATGAGTTTCTCAGCGGTCCGGTCGGCGACCGTCACCAGGTCGACGTCGCCCTTGTATTCCGTCTCTACGCCCTGGGCAAAAAACTCCCGCAGGCGTGCACCGGCTTCTCGCGCGATCTCAGAAGCTTTCGGCACCCATGACTGTACGCTCGAAGCGTCATTGCTCACAGAGCTGCCCCATTCGAGGCTGTCGTGCGCGCGCCACGGCGGCGTCCCGCTTCCGTGATGGTTTGAATCTGGTGTTTATAGATGAAGAGATTCGGCTTCCCTTCCCGCGTCAGACGCAACATTCCATCGTCGAAATACTCGATCCAGCCGCGCACGGTTTCCCCGTCACACAGCTTGACGGTGACCTGCACCTGGCGATCACTGAGGGACCGCAGATACATGGCTTCCTGGCCAGTTTCACCTGGAGGTGGAGTTTTCGAACGGCGGCGAAGAGAGAGTGGCGCTGTCATGATGCCATTTTAGATGCAAGACACGTGAAGGGACGGCAAAATCCTGTCGCGTAATGTAGGAGTCGCGTCTATTGTCTTGAATCGGCTTTGCTGCTTACCGGCGAGTCTGCGTAGTAGCCGGTGCGGTAGCGAAGATTGAACGCCTCATTCGCGGCGCGGGGAACGGTGACGTTGAGGCGATGGAAGACCCGGCCGGGCTCCTGATGATGCGGGTAATATCCCAGCACGTACTGCGTGCGGAGATCGTCGCTCACCTGCGCAAACGCCTTGCCGAGACCGCCGGCGCTCGCGTAGAAGCTTTTGCCGCCGGTTTGTTCCGACAAGGTGATGAGCGCATGCTCGCCGCCAAGATCGCGGCCCGCGCTGGCTTCAATGGGCACGTCGATGATGGAGTAAATCATGACTTCGTTGCGCAAGGCCTGTTCCAGAGCCTGCGCGTAGGTAGTGCTCTTCACCGTGTCGCCGCCGTCGGAGACGAGCACCAGAACTTTGCGTCCTCCTTTTCCCGCCAGGCGCTGAGAGCCAAGATAGATCGCGTCGTAAAGCGCCGTGCCCCCCTCGCCGCGCATCCTGTCTAGCCCGCGGTCGATTTGCGCCACCTTGTTGGTGAATGGCGTGAGTTCGGAGACAAACGTATCGAACTCAAGAACGCTCATTTGATCCTGGGCGCGCATCAGTGCCTGGACAAATCGCTTGGCGGCTTCCTGCTCGAGGCCGCGGTCCTTGTAAGTGCTCGCACTGGTGTCGATGGCTAGGGTCAGGTTGAGCGGCAGCTCCGATTGGCGCTCGAAGACGGCGATCTGCTGTGGACGATTGTCTTCGGCGATCGCGAAGTCGTCGCGCGTGAGCCCGCCCACAAGGGCCCCGTTCGCATCCGTCACGTTAACGAAGACATTGACGAGCTTCACATCAACATGCAGCGTTATGCCGCTGTCCTGTGCGGGAGCGCCAAGAGTACTAAAGAAGAACATGACAAGCGCAGCGAGCAAAAACCGATTTGACATTGCGGCCCGGACCCTACGAAGCATCTGTGGCCTCCAGGCCAAACCCCACGGGGAATGGCTCGCCCGCGGCCCATACGGCACCGTCGATGAAGGTTTCCTTTTTCCAGATGGGCACGGTGGTCTTAAGCGTGTCGATGAGCCAGCGGCAGGCGTCGAAGGCCTGCGCCCGATGCGCCGACGCGACTACGATCAACACACTGGTTTCACCGACGGCCAGGCGGCCCAGGCGATGGACGATAGTTACTTGCCGCACGCCGAAGCTCACCCGTGCGCTTCGCGCAATTGCGTTCATTTGGCTCAGCGCCATCTCTTCGTAGGCCTCGTAGTCCAGATGAAGCGTCGGTCGGCCACGCGAGTTGTTGCGCACGATGCCGTCAAAGACGACGACTGCGCCGTCTTCGCCCTGCTTGGCTTCAGCGACAAGCTCATCGGCATCTATGGGCTCACGGGTGAGATAGGTCACGACGTCCGGCCTTGGCTGAACTTCTTCCTGGGCATCCGCCGTGCGCGGAGCACCGCCGCCAGAGACCGGTGGCAGAAGACCCACTTCATCGCCCTGGCACAGGACATGTGTGGCAGATGCGTATTCGGCGTTAACGCTCACGGCGATGCCGCGAAGCATTGCATGGGGATAGTTTCTGGAAAGATGCGCCACCAGATCGGAGACGGTCGCACCTTCGCACAACACCGCCTCCGACGCATCTGTGCCAAGAGCGTCTTTCAACACCCCGAATGCAAGCACGCGCACCTGGATCATAGTGAGAAGCATACCGTCTTTGAGTTAGACGTGGCAGGGTGCGAAGAGAGGGGCGATGGTCCCAGATCCCCTTCATGCACCACCGATTGCCCGAATTTGAATTCGCCCAACCCGGTCAGGGATTCGCTTTTTTAAACACAAGAAAGGCCGGCAGATTCGCCGGCCTTCTCGATCGCCCAAAGTGCTGAATTATGCAGCAACGCTCGTGCCCGCTTCTGCGACGGGCACACTCTGCGGACGGGCATTCATGAGCGGTAACGCCACGGCCAGCACATCTTCAATGTGCGTGGCATAGTGAACATCCACCCCTTCCATCATCTCCGGCGTCAGATCCTCTTCAACGTTCTGGCGATTCTCGGCGGGCAGGATGATGGTTTGCACCCCGGCCCGGCGCGCCGCCAGGAACTTCTCCTTAATGCCGCCCACCGGCAGTACATTGCCGCTGAGCGTAATCTCGCCAGTCATGGCCGTCAGGGGACGCACCGGCGTATCCGTCAGGAGCGACGCCAGCACCGTTGTCATGGTCACGCCGGCCGACGGACCATCTTTGGGAATGGCTCCCGCCGGAACGTGAATGTGAAGGTCGAGGTCCTTATTGAAGTCCTCGGCAAGCCCCAGGCGGCCGGAATTCGAGCGGACCCAGGTCAACGCCGCCTGCATGGATTCCTGCATGACTTCGCCGATCTGACCCGTCATCGTGAAGCCGCCCTTGCCTTTCATCTTGTTGGCTTCGATGAACAGGATGTCGCCACCTGCCGGTGTCCAGGCCAGACCGATCGCCACACCGGGACGCTTGACACGCTCGGCCACTTCAGTCTCGACACGCACCTGGATGCCGCCGAGGAAGTCCTTCAGCACTTCGCGCGTGACGATCAACTTCTCCGTCTTGCCCTCCACGACGCGCCTTGCCTGCTTGCGGCAGACAGTGCCGATGACCTGCTCGAGTTTTCGCACACCGGCCTCGCGCGTGTAATGCCGCACGATGTGCCGGATCGCCTCTTCCGGAAAATCGATGTGGTCCACCGTAATTCCGTTGGCCTTGATCTGGCGCGGAATCAGGTATTGAAACGCAATGTGAACCTTCTCCTCTTCGCTATAGCCCTGCAGCGGGATGATCTCCATGCGATCGATCAACGGCGGCGGCACGGTATCAAGCATGTTGGCTGTGCAAATGAACAGCACTTTCGATAGGTCGAAGGGCACGTCGAGATAGTTATCGCGGAACGTGTTGTTCTGCTCCGGGTCGAGCGTTTCGAGCAACGCCGAAGCGGGATCGCCACGGAAGTCGCGCCCCAGCTTGTCCACCTCGTCGAGCATGATCACCGGATCGTTGGTTTCCGCCCGGCGGATGCTCTGGATGATCTGGCCCGGTAGCGCGCCGATGTAGGTGCGACGGTGTCCGCGTATCTCCGCCTCGTCATGCATACCGCCCAGCGAGATCCGCTGGAACTTACGTCCCAAGGCGCGCGCAATCGAACGGCCCAGGCTTGTCTTGCCCACGCCCGGAGGGCCGACGAAGCACAGGATCGGGCCCTTCATGTCGGGCTTCAACTCCAGGACCGACAAATAGTCGAGGATGCGATCCTTGACCTTTTTCAGTTCGTAGTGATCCTCGTCCAGGATCTCCTTGGCCTTGGAGATATCGATCTTCTCGCCGGAACTCTTGGACCAGGGCAACACGGCAAGCCACTCGATGTAGTTCCGCGTGAGGGAGTAGTCGGCCGCCATGGGAGACATGCGGCCCAGCCGCGTCAGCTCCTTCATTGCCTCTTTCTTCACGTCGTCCGGCATGCCCGCAGCTTCGATCTTCTCGCGCAGGTCGTCCACCTCGCGCTGACCTTCATCCTGCTCGCCCAGTTCCTTCTGGATGGCCTTCATCTGCTCGCGCAGATAGTAGTCCCGCTGCGACTGCTGGACTTGATCCTGCACCTCGCTTTGGATCTTGGTGCGCAACTGCTGCACCTCGATCTCCTTGGCCAGGTGCTTGTTCAGCTGTTCGAGCCGCGCTTGAATCGCGGCTGTTTCAAGAAGCTTCTGCTTGTCGTCGGTCGTTAGGAATGGCAAGGAGGAGGCGACGAAGTCGACCAGACGGCCCGGATCCTCAATGTTCGCTGCGATTGTCCGGAGTTCGTCCGATAAAGTCGGCGACTCGGAGACGATCTGTTGAAACTGCCCGATCACATTGCGCACCAGCGCTTCAAGACCGGCATTGGACTCCGGATGAGAATCCTCCAGTTCCTCGATTTCGGCCACCATAAACGGTTCTGTCTGCACGTAGCGCAGCAACCGCACGCGGCCGACGCCCTCGGTGAAGACAAAGCGGCTCTGGTTGGGCATGCGTACGACCTTGTGTACGGTGGCGAGAGTGCCCACTTCATGCATGTCAGCAGGCTTTGGTGAATCCAACCGCGGATCGAGTTGCGCCGCCACAATGATGGAGCGCTCCTCCCCAAGCGATTCGATCAGCTGGATGGAGCTCTCCCGTCCAACAGTAAGCGGCAGAACAGCATGCGGGAAAAGCACCGTGTCTCGAACGGGAAGGACGGGAATCCGGCGAGGTCCGGATGCTCCTGAAGAAGTCGTGGGGGATAAAATTGTCGGCTGGCTTGGCATTGAGTGTCCTTTTATCAACTTTCCTTCATTTAGAGCGCGCAGGTCCAGAAAAGTTTCAGGAAAGTCGTTCGTTCTCGCAACCTGTATCTCCTCGACCCGAACGATCGTTAATACGTTGCCGGCGCGGATCGGTTCCCAAGGTGAAAGCCTGCGCCCCGCACCACTTTTGCGTCAAGTGAGATCGTGGACTTTTAGCCGTAAAGCTCGAGTTTTCAGCTTTCAACACTGTGGAGGCGATCCTTCCTTGGATTCCGGCAAACGCCTTGGTTCGCTGAGTATATCGACCCAATCGAAAGGAAATGTGAACGCCGGCCGCGAAAGATTTCGACCCATTTCCGTGAAGGAGGCCCGCGCATAGGTTAATCGGGCTGGATGGGACCTTCTTCCTTTTTAATTGCCAGCTCGATTCGATCCCAGAGGTCTTCCTTAGGCTGTTCAATGGGGAATAGTTGGCGGGCTGCCTCGGCAATGGTTTCGAGATCGGCGAGCAGAGCACGGCAGTTGGCACAGGTTTGAAGGTGAGGATTCCTCGAAGCATCCTCGCCGGAGGCGATCAGCTCAGCCAAGTGCTCTTGAAACTCCTGGCAGCTTCGATTATTGCGATCTTCGGTCATTGCCGCCCCTCCCTCTGAAGAGAAGTGCGCAGAGCGTCTCTGAGTTTCAGCCTCGCCTTATGCAATTGCGATTTGCTGTTGCCGATCGAGCAATCGAGCATTCCTGCAATCTCATTATGCTCGTAGCCTTCCACGTCATGCAGAACGAATATCAGCCTGTAGCCTGCGGGAAGCTCGGCGACTGCGCGCTCGAGCGCCAGTCTGTCGATCGACCCGGACAAAGACAAATCCGGTGCGCCGAAGCTGCGGCCAGGGCCGTCGTCATGAGTGGGTTCCATGGCCTCGTCCAGGGACATGAGAGGAAGCCCCTTCTTGCGTAGGTGCATCAGAACTACATTGATCGCGAGGCGGTGCAACCACGTGGAAAATGCCGAATCGCCCCGAAACGTGGCGATCTTTCGATGCAGCTGAAGAAATGCCTCCTGGGTAAGGTCTTCGGCCTCAGCCGCATTGCCCACCATGCGTAAGCAAAGAGAGTAAATCCGTCTTTTATGGATGGAATAGAGTTGGGCAAAAGCGTGGTGGTCCCCTGCCTGAGCAAGGGCGAGCGTATTGGCGTCTGGAGAATTGGCCGACGGGGTAACGGTCCGCGCCGCGCCATCTAAAGCTGACGTCGGCCCAGATTCCGGGGTGGATGAGGAATTTTTCTCAGAATTCGATCGGGGCATGCGTAACCTTCCAGGGGAATCGCTTGCAATTGCGAGTCGGGTGGTACTGCGCCGTGCGTCTATGGTGGTTAGTATAGGGTGCAGCATTTGGGTCGGCGGAGCTTCGGCGTTCATAGTCCTTGGAGATGCCATGCAGATTCTTATTTGGATGCAATCATTTGCCGCAACGAAGCCTTGCATCTAGTGTTTTTTCAGGAGAAATGGTTTTGAGGACAAACCCGGCGGGAACCCTGGGTAAGCGAATAAAGTCGGGCATCCTGCTGGCGGCCATTATTGCGGCTGTCTTGACTGGAACCACTCTTGCATCTGGCCAGCAACGTACATCCTCAGTCAATATCGATCGCCAGAAGGAGGATGATGGGCAGCAGACTCAAGCCCTCGGAAAGCCCGAATCTGGCCCCGTGGCGGAATTCCTCGGTGCGACTATTTTGCGAATTGACTTCGTGGGGGCCGACCCAGCCCGATTCACCCCGCTTCCCGAAGGACTCGCCAAGCTCATCGGAACTCCGCTCACCCAGGAGAGCCTCTCCCGGAGCCTTCGCCAGGTGTTTGCGACCGGTCTTTTTGAAACTGTCAAGGTTGAAGGAGTGCGTGTCCCGAAAGGCATCGTTCTGATCTTCAACGGGGCGCCCCGCTTGTTTGTCGGGACGGTGAGCGTGGTCGGCGCGAAGGGCGCCACAATCAATACGCAACTCGAGCGCGCTACCCGGCTCCAAGCCGGTACTCGATTCACTGAGGCACGGCTCAATCAGGGGATCGACCAAATGCGGCAGGCGCTCCTGGACAACGGTTTTCATGAGGCAGTGATCACGCACACCATCACCCCACGTCCAAACGAACAACTTGTCGATATCGCCTTTAAAGTGGTTTCCGGACCTCAGGCGCGGGTCGGCGCAGTTCAGGTAACCGGAGAACCTGGCATGAGTGTCGACGAGTTCCGGCGTCACGCCCATCTTCACCCGGGGGGCCGCGTCGACCACGACACCGCCAATCGCGCCTTGAATGGAGTGCTGAAGTACTACCAGAAGCAAGGCCGCCTTGAGGCCGAGATCAAGCTCGAGTCGCAGAATTACTTACCAGACACAAAGCGAACCGACTTTACGTTCACGGTAAATCGTGGACCGGTCGTGAAGATTCGGGTGGAAGGAGCGGGGATCAGCAATGATCGCCTGAAGCATGCGATCCCCGTGTACGAAGAGGGAACGGTGGACGAAGATCTTCTCAACGAAGGGAACCGGCGGCTGCGCGACTATTTCCAGCGGCTGGGCTATTTCGAAGTGAAGGTTGACCACGAGCGCCAAGCGCCAGGACCTGACCAGGTCGTGATCCTCTACACCGTCACCTTGGGATTGAAGCGCCGCGTCGAGAGTGTGACTGTGAGTGGAAATCGATATTTCAATTCCGCGACGTTGAAGGATTTGCTAAGCGTTCACGCAGCCGACTCGATTGATCGGCATGGCGTTTACAGTCAAGCGCTTTTGGTGGCGGACATCGGCGCTCTCGAGAACGTATATCAGAACAATGGTTTCTCGTCGGTCAAAGTGACCCCGCGAACGACTCCGATCAACCCGGGCGCCACAACTCCAGGAAAGGGCATGCAAGCTTCCGCCAAGCATGCCGGTCTTGCTGTGGAATACCAAATAAATGAAGGCGTACAGCAAAGGGTAGGTACGGTGACGCTGGAAGGAAACGAAAGCGTCGAGGCTGCGAAGCTGCTTCCGCTGATGAATACTTCAGCGGGCCAGTTGCTTTCGCCACAAAACCTCGCCGGAGACCGAGACACCCTTTTGACTGACTACCTGAGCCGAGGATTTGATCAGGTGCGGATCGAAGTTGACCAGAAGCCACAGCCTGAGGATGCCAACGTCTTGAATGTGGTCTTCCATATCACGGAAGGCGAGCAGGTCTTCGTACGAAAGGTATTGTTGACGGGACTGCTCTTCACCCGGACCGACACTGTCGCCAAAGCCATTACGCTTCATGCAGGCGATCCACTCAACCAGACCGCTCTGCTTGAAACGCAGCGCAACCTGTATAACTTCGCACTCTTCAATGAAGTCGACACGGCAATTGAGAACCCAAACGGCGCAGAGACACGCAAGACCGTGCTTCTGCAAATCGCCGAAGCCCGCCGATGGACGTTTACCTACGGACTCGGCTTCGAGGCGCAAACAGGAACTCCGCAAAACAATTGCGCCGGATACAACGCCATCGGAACCCCATGCTCGCCCAATGGCAAGACGGCAATCAGCCCTCGGGTCCTCGGCGCTCTCACGCGCAATGGCCTTTTTGGTCGAGATCAGTCGGCCTCGATCCAGGGCACCTACGGTCTACTGGAACAGAATGTGAACCTCGTCTTCCAGAATCCGCACTTTAACGGCAACCCGAACTTTGGACTCACCTTCACCGGCGGATACGCGAACAGCCAAGACGTCACGACCTATGTGGCCTCGAAACTGGACGCCGGACTCCGGTGGACCGAGCACTTCAATGGCGCCGGAAAAATTCTATCGAGGGCCAATACCTTTATTTACGAGTTCGATTTTCGGCGAGTGAAGGTGGCCGCAAGCAGTTTGCAGGTTTTTCCGACTGAGATTCCGATTTTGTCGCAGGCCGTTCGGGTGGCCGGACCGGGAATGACATGGCTTCGCGACACGCGTGATTCCCCGCTGGATGCCCATCGCGGAACATACACAAGCTTTCAGGAGTTTTTCTCCAGTCACGCATTTGGCTCGGAGGCGCAGTTCAACCGGCTCGACGTTTCCAATTCCAGCTTCTATGGTTTCGACAAGAACCGCTTCGTGCTTGCGCGCAACAGCCGCTATGCGCAAGAGCGTGCCTTCGGCGCGGATTCCGATAAGTTGATCCCTCTTCCCGAAAGGCTCTACGCCGGCGGTCCTACGTCGCTGCGCGGATTCTCGATCAACGCCGCCGGACCGCGCGATCCCGAGACAGGTTTTCCCATCGGCGGAGCCGGAGCACTGGCGAACAGCACCGAACTCCGATTGCCGCCGCCAACGCTTCCGTGGGTTGGGGACACGGTCAGCTTCGTTCTCTTCCATGACATGGGCAACGTGTTTGCGAATGCGGGAGATGCGGGGCAAGCCGCCTTGCGGATTCACCAGCCGGATCGCGACTCCTGCAAAGTGCTCACGCCAGGCACAGTGGCGAATCCACCCACACCGCCGAATCCGCCGCCGCCAACTTCAATCGGCCCTCTGGGAGATTGCAGCTTCAATTATTTCTCCCATGCTGCGGGTCTGGGTTTGCGCTACCATACGCCCGTCGGTCCCATTCGCCTGGATTTCAGCTATAACCTGAATCCACCCATCTACCCGATAAACGTCAACTATTCGCTGTCGCTTCCTTACACCGATCAACATGTCGGTGAAGCCGGCCATTTCAATTTCTTTTTCAGCCTGGGTCAGACATTTTGATGACTACTTCCGGCAATCCTCAACTCACCTTCAAGACCTACGCACAAGGTCTGCGAGGACTGCTTATGGGTCTCGCTTTCGCCGGGTCCGTGCTGGTTCGTGCTCAAACTGCTCCCTCCTCGTCTCCCGTGGTTCTGGATCATGTAGTGGCGGTCGTAAACAGCCGCGCCATCCTGGCCAGCGATGTCAACGAGGAAATACTTCTGTCGGTTCTGGAGCCAAGGGGTGCGGACAGCGGTGCAGAAACTCCGCAGGGTGCCCTGCAACGCATCATCAGCCGCACGCTCATCCGACAGCAGATCCGCGACGAAGATGCCAGGACGATCGTACCAACGAAGGAAGAGGTGCAGGCACGACTCGCTGAATTACGAAAGCTATTGCCAGTTTGTGTTCGTGAGAACTGCTCTACAGACGCCGGATGGCGGACGTTCCTTGAAAACCATGGCCTGACACAAGCGCGCGTGGAATCGTATCTGCGCGGTCGCATCGAGATTCTCAGCTTCATTGAACAACGCTTCAAGCAAGGCCTGAGCATTCCGCAGCAGGACGTTGAGGCCTACTATCACAACACGCTTGTGCCGCAGTATCAGACGGGACAGACGGTTCCGCAGCTCGATGAGGTCGCTCCACGCATCGAGGAAATCCTTCTTCAGCGGCAGGTGAATGCGATGTTCAGCAGTTGGCTCGACAGCTTACGCAAACAAGGCGACGTGGAAGTGTTGGATCCGGCTCTTGAATCGCCAGAGGATTCTTCCCTGGGAGGCGCCGCATCCCAATGACCGAGCCACATCGCGAGATCTCAGGATCTTCCGAGCCAAAGCAACGGCGGTTAGGCAGGCGCATGCTCTTGGTCGGAGGCGGCATCGCTGCAATTCTTGTTGCGAGTGTCGTCGGTCTGATTCTCTGGGCTGGTTCGGCGAGCTTTGAGAACTTGGTCCGCAAGCGCCTTGTTGCGAAAATCGAGGCTGCGACCGGCGGGCGGGTCGAAATTGCCTCGTTCCATTGGCATCTGTTTGGCCTCGATGCGGAAGCGACGGGCCTCGTAATTCATGGCCGTGAGGCTTTGACTGAAGCGCCTTACGCGCGAGCAGGCCGCGTGCATGTGGGGATCAGCGTGCTCGGCTTCTTCAGCCCGCGCATTCTCCTCCGCAACCTCGAAATTACCCAACCCGCTTTCCACTTGATCGTCTATCCCGATGGCTCAACCAATCAGCCACGGCCAGCGAAGCCGTCGAAATCGAGTAAGTCTGGCATCGATACGTTTTTCGACTTCAAGGCAGATCACCTCGCGTTGGAGCAGGGCGTCCTGGACTACGAGGACCGAGAAGCAGACTTTGACTTTCAGAATCGCCTCATACGGCTCGACTTTGCCGCGAAGGATGTTTCCGTGCTGGTCTCGTATGTTCGCCCAAACGGCACGAATCCAGAAAGTTACCGGATCGTGGCCGGAGCGCGCGACATTGACGTCACCCGAGGAGATGCTGCGCATCCTGGGTCGCAGATTGCGGAAGGATTCGCCCAAGCAACACTCGATTTAACCCGTAATGCTGCTTATCTTCGTTCTTTGCGGCTCACCTCACACAGCAAGGATGCAGGTGAGCGCACGCTCGAAGTTTCCGGTTCACTCATCGACTTTGCCCGCCCCCGCTGGCAAGCGACTGCACGGGGCGATCTTGATATGCGCCTGCTCGATCCGACCACGGGCTACCCGAACTCGCCCGAAGGTCTGGCTCACGTCGAATTGGTTGCAGAAGGACATGACGGACAGTTCCGTATCGACGGACCCATCCACGTTGATGGAGGTTCTTACATCGCGCCCGGTGTGAGCGCCCACGGTGTCGTTTTGGATGCGCACGTTCACGCCGATCCGGAGCAACTGCGAATTACTTCGATCGTGGCGCGCCTCCAGCAAGGCGGGCAATTGGAAGGATCGATCGTATTGGATCATTGGCTTCCGGTGATACCAGGCAGCCCTGTTCTGGAAGCTGCTGCAACAACAGCGCCGGTCAAACGGTGGCTGTTTAGCCAAAAGCAGCAGCCCGTTCCCAAGCCAATCCCTAAACCGCTTCATCCCGCACCTGTTTCCGTCCCGGTGAACGGCAAAGTAATTGCGCAATTCAAGAACGTCCCGCTAGACGGCGTGCTTGACATTGTCGGACCGGGACCTTTTCAGCGGCTTGGCATCGACGCCCGGCTGAATGGTCCGGCGACTGCAACCTGGACGAATGGCGATACGGGGACCGTGGCCGTCGATGCCAAGTTAAGTATGAGTCCTTCGCAGATCGCTCCCGCCCGAGAGGCGCCAGCGACAGGTTTGATTGACGGCAC
>PLKY01000226.1 GCA_003140785.1 Acidobacteriaceae bacterium
GCGCAGATAACCATTCCGCCCGAATGTTGGCCCAGATGTCGCGGAAGATTCTGCATGCGTGTGCATACATCGAGATAATGCGCGATGCGCGGATGGCGCACATCGAACCCAGCCTGTTCAAAATGACGCGCCATCGTGTCATTCGCGCCACGCCACTCCCAATGGCCCACCAGACCAGAGAGGCGCGCGAGTTGATCTTCGTCGAAACCTAGCACCTTGCCGACTTCACGCGCGGCAGAACGGCCACGATACGAGATAACATTGGCCGTCATCGNNTTCGAGATCGATATCCGGCCATTCGCCGCGGTTTTCGCTCAGGAAACGCTCGAAGAGCAGTTCCATGCCGACGGGATCGACTGCTGTGATTTCGAGTGCGTAGCAGACTGCGGAGTTGGCGGCTGAGCCTCGGCCTTGCACCAGGAAACCGTTCTGCTGGCAGTAGCGAATGATTTCCCATACGATAAGAAAATAACCGGCAAAACCGAGCCTTTTAATGAGAGCAAGCTCATGCCGCACCTGCGCGCGGGCTTTATCGAATAGATGCTGTTTGTCCGGTGAACCATAGCGTTTGCGCACCCCTTCTTCGACGCGCTTTTCAAGAAAGCTGTCCATCGTTTCGTTGTCGGGCACGGGATAGTGCGGAAACTCATAGCCAAGATCATTCAACTTGAATTCCAGCCGCTCGCTCACAATGCGTGTGTTGGCGATGGCTTCGGGTATATCGCGAAATAACTCGGCCATCTCGCGTGCGGTGCGCAAAGGCCGCGCGGAATTGTGAGCAAGCAATCGCCCAGCCTGATCAAGCGCAGTGTGGTGACGGATGGCTGTGAATACATCGAGCAATTCACGATCCTTCTCAAACGCGTAGCGTACGCCATTCGTTGCTATGACGGGTAAGTGCAAATCGGATGCCAGCTCTAACAATGACTGATTGCGGCACTCCTCTTCTCGAAGTTGATGGCGCTGCAATTCGATAAATAGGCTGCTACGGCCAAAGATCGACGCAAGTCTGTTGGCGATCTTGCGCGCGCCAACCTGTCCTTCATGCGCCAACGCCTCGGCAAGCGGGCCTTCATCGCCACCTGTGAGACAGATCAGACCCGATGAAAATTCCTCCAGATCTTCAAGCATGGCTGCGCCTTCAGCCTTGGTCGATTCACGCATTTTGAAGCGGGTAATCAGCTGGCAAAGATTCTGATATCCAGCCTGTGTAGCGCAGAGTAAGGTGATACGGGATGGCTCGTTGGGGTGCTGGTGGGGAAGCCATTCCGGTGGCTGCAGTTTGTCGCCGAAGGAAGAAACTGCGATCTCGGCGCCAATGTGGGCCTTGATCTTTGCCTTGCTGACGCAGTTCTTTGCCGCGGTGTGGAAGCGAGCTGCGCCGTAGAGGCCGTTCCGGTCCGTGAGCGCAAGCGCAGGCATTTCTAGTTCGATGGCGCGTTCAATCAGCGCTTCAGGCTGCGATGCGCCATCGAGAAAACTGAAGGCGCTTGCCGCATGCAGTTCCACATAGTCCGCGCTCTCAGTCATAGTGAGCCTCGATCCGCCATTCGTTATGTGTACGGTCATGCACTAACAGGCACGCAACGGTCAGGCCATTGCTATTGTTGGCCAGAACGTCCCACTCTTCAATATCCCACCCTTCTGTAGACCACCAACAGCCTGCGGTTTTCCACGGTCCGTAGGCGGCGATGACCTCGAAGCTATTTTCTCGATTGCGAAAAAAAGCGGGTTTAGTTGCGCGCAGGTCGACACGTACAGGTTCAGGCGGCCTCACGCGTCGCAGGGCCATCCGGGCGTGCGAGGTTTTCGACGCGGGCACATTTCCTTCGACAGTGAAGTCTGTCATGTGGAAGCTGCCGGGGCGATGTGTGTCGTCGAGTTCCGGCGAACCCACGCGATCGTCGCCGACAATCGCTTTTAGCCGTGCAAGCGTCACATCAAGGCGCGAAGGCTCAGGCGTCTGGGGCGCAAACAACCCAAGCTGCACCTTGCTGCTGAGCCCTGCCTCCGCTGTCAGGGTAAGTGAGATAACTGCGGCGGGCGGAGGGTGGGCGGCAATCTCCAATTGCAAAAGCTTCAGAAGAAATTTGCGATCAGTCGAGGGAAGTGCCGGCCTGATCTTGCCATGATGAATTCGGCTGCCCTCGAGTTTCATCTCTACCGTTAGAGATGCCAGTGATAGGGCATGACCGGCCGCGCGCGCAACAAGACAGTCAATCATGCGTGCGCCGATGAAGAGCAGGGAATCCATCCGCTCCACCGTGGTTTCAAACTCGCAGAATTCCTGAAGCAAAAGTGCGGGCTCGATGGGCTGCAATGTGTGTGCAGCGGTTCCTTTGGCTAAGTCGCGCCATTTGCTGGCATCCTGGCCAAGACGGGTTACTAACTCAGTTTCGGGCAGAGCAGCTAACTCGCCGAGGGTGCGGATCCCCCAGATAGCCAGGGTTTCGAGGTGCTTTTCATCCAGAGGTAATTCTGCGATGGGCTGGTTAGCCAATGCTGCTGCTTCGTCGCCCTGGGGTATGACAACGATCCCTCGTGCGGCACTTGCCTTGAGCCTTGCTGTATCGAAGTTCATGCTGACTGCGATGGAAGAATGTAAGCCGACATTTTCCATGGCAGACCGCAGCCGTTCCGCGAATTGCAGGGGAGGGCCGAAGAGCCGTTCTGTGCCTGCAATATCCAGCACAAATGCGCACGAGGTGTCGTGGGAGACGTCTTCGATGCGCGGAGAGAATGTCGCCGCGCATTCGAACAGTATTGCGCGTGCGGCCTCTTCGCCCTGTGGAGACCGCGATAACAACACGAGTCCGGTGATACCCTCAGCGTCCAGCCTTGTCATGCCAAGCGATGCGCCTCGCCGCCGTGCATGTTGATTCATTGAGCAGACGGCCTCCTGGGTGGCTTCACCTTGCAGTACTACGACCGGCTTTCCCTTCAAGTCCGGCCTCAGACGCAGCAACGCCTGGGTGGGAAACTCACTGACATGCACACATGCATAGAGTTCATCTTTCATGCGCGCCTGTCCGATTTCCATGCCGCATTTGCGGACCATGTGGAGGCCGGTGGTTTGCGTGCACCAGCAGAAAAATGCGTGAAGCGTTCTCGGCCGCGTTGCACATTGAACTCGAATCCGCGAAGAAGGTTTCCCCCGGCAGTTTCGGAGCGAACTGACGCACACTCCAAAACAAGAGCTGCACTCGATTGCGCATAGCCCGCTTTGCCCAGAACGATAAGGCAGCACCGCGAACTGTCTGCTGCCTGGCGAAAGCGAAACCAGGATGCCAGGGGAATCCTGCGGCCGTGCTCCGGTGCGGTGTCTGCCAGATCCAGCACAATGGCAGCAAACCCACCCGCCTGCAAAAGCAGGTCAGTCGCGCGCAATGCCTGGTCGAGCCGCGACCAGGGTTTAGCCTTCACTTGCCGATCAGCACTGCAACACCGCACCCACAATAGATGTTGCAGTGCCACGCCATTTGCAGCGGCAGATTCTGGATCGAAGGCATCGGCGACATCCACCCAGGCACACATTTGGTCTGCAGTGCGCCGCGCTACAAAAGCCAGCGCCAGGCTCGTGCGTCCTGACGACTCCGGCCCCGTGATCTCGCTGATGGCGCCAACTGGCAGACCGCCGTCCAGCAATGCGTCCACTTCTGCGATACCTGTTGGAGCAACTTCGCGGATCGTCCTGGCTACAGGCGTAAGCGCAGAGGGAAAGCGATGCTCAACGGAGCGTTCGATCTGGAGGCGAAGAGCGGCTGAGGAGGGCATAGGCGCAAGGCGACTTTCGCCTTTTATTCGCTAGCATCTTATAGCTGGTTCACCTTGTCAAGATGTGGATATATAGAATAGATAAATATTTTATATTCAATAATTTGAGCGACATAAACAATGCTTTGCATCACATCTTCATCTTCGTCAGTCCTGGCATTCTATGGGCAGATCTGCGGCCAGAGGGCAGTTTTCGCAATCCGCGATTACCGAACAATGCTTCTTGCCAACAGCAACGGTGAGTGCATGGAACTCGTTGAAGAGGCGAGGTCGATCCGCAAGCGCATCCATTCCGAAAGCCTCACGCGTCAACTGAACCAGCGCTTCATAGCCCTTGCGATTCTTTCGCGGCAACGGAGTGATGAGCCGATGGCGCTCCGTGATGCGGCGTAAATACTCATCGGCAACAGGCACGGCGTGGCCGAGCGCATACAGCAGAATGGCATCGGCGGTCTCACCTCCTACGCCGGGCAGGGCCAGCAGCCGTTCACGAAGCACCTCGGTCTGTGTCGCGGCTAATACATCCAGTGAGCCCTGGAATTCGGCATCGAGCATTGCGATGAACGCCTTCAGTGCGGGGGCCTTCCTCGAGTAAAAACCCGAAGGGCGAATCAGCTCCCGCAATTTGTCCAGATCGAGCGCACGCAATCCGTCTATGGACAAGCCACCAGCTCTTCGCAAATTCGCCAGTGAACGCTCAACGCCTGCCCAAGCAGTATTCTGCGTCAGGTAGGCGCCGACTACGACCTCAAATGCAGTTTCTGCCGGCCACCAATGCTGCGGTCCATAAGCCTTCGCAAGCCAGTCATGCATCCGGCGCAGGCGCTCGGCAGGCTTGCGCGATCGACGGGGTTTCAACTCACAAACCCCTGTCTGGCGGCGACTGTAACTGGATCTTCCATTCCAATACACGTGCTTGTGCTGCGGCTGCTTCCGCTTCCGGCACATGACCGGCATGCTGCAGCGAGATGGAGAGCGCTGCATGAGCCAGAGGATCATTCGGCGTCAGCGCCGTTAGAGCAAGTGCAGCGGCAATCGATTGCTCAAGTTGGCCCGCGTCGCGCAAGGCTCGCACAAGACCGTGATACGCCTCATAATGCACCGGGTCCGCGGCGATTGCTTTTCGAAATGCTTCCACTGCTTCCGCGGGGCATCCAGCGGCAAGCAGGTCCACTCCGTTTTGCGAGAGCGTCTCGGCGACTTGAGCATTCGTTCGGGTCATGGGCAGTGTCTAGAGCCTGCTATTAACTTTCCCGCGGGTGTCGTTGCGCCGCAACCCGAAGGGCTGGGGCCAATTTTCCCCATTTCGTCGTCACTCGTCGCTCGAAGATACTCCATATTCGTCGCTCCTCGTTCCTAGAACTGAGAAAAATTGGCTCTCAGCGTCACCTGCGGGAAAGTTAATAACAGGCTCTAGGATAAGGTCTGAACCGCAATGCCGCCATCGCCTCGATGGATGCCGAGAGGAGTGTAATGAAGAGTCATACGGAATACCTGGTTTTTGAAACAAAGAAGCGCCGCGAAATGGTCCATATTACGGATCAGGTGGAGAAGATCGTCAGCCGCAGCGGAGTCAAGGACGGCTTATGTTTTGTCTCGCCCATGCACATTACTGCCGCAATTTACGTCAACGATCTTGAAAGCGGACTTATCGAGGATATAGGGAAGTGGCTGGAAGAGTTAGCGCCAGCGCGTCCGGACTATAAGCATCATCAGACCGGCGAAGATAATGGCGATGCGCATTTGAAGTCTCTTCTGTTGCACCATGAGACCACACTGCCGGTCACGGAAGGACGGCTCGATTTGGGAACCTGGCAACGAGTCTTTTATGCGGAATTCGATGGCCAACGCCGCAAGCGCGTGATCGTGAAAGTGCTCGGAATCGAGTAAGGTTTCCTGCTCCCGCTACTTGTCGTCGGTAATTTTGGCCCACGGACCTCCCGGATTCGGGGGTGCGGCTGCAGCGAAATTAACCTTCGTTCGCGGAAGAATAATCAGGTCGACGCGGCGATTCTGGGCCCGGCCTTCTGGAGTTGTATTGTCGGCGACGGGATGAAACTCCGCATATCCTGCGGCCGAAAGACGTTCCGGCGGAATGGCACGCAGAGCGAGGATGATTCGAGCAATCCGTATAGCGCGTGCCGAGGACAATTCCCAATTCGAGTCGAATTCGTCATTGTGTATCGGCATGTTATCAGTATGGCCTTCCACGCGGACGTCGTAAGGTGTCCGGCCTACGGAAGCCACGATTTGTTGCATGGTCGTGAGCGTCTCGGGACGCGGAGTAGCCGATCCGGAGTTGAAAAACCCAGCTTCGCGGAGGCTGATGATCAGACCGTCCCGCCCCATCTGAATGGAAACGGTGTGGTTTGCTACCTGGCTCGCAAGGGATTGCATAAGCTCGTGGCGAATGTGTTCAAGATCGTCTTTCACCCTCGCAGGGGACATCACATCTTCGCCCATGACCTTTTTCATGGTTGTGATTGAAAGATCTGTGTCCGAAGCACTCCCCGTTCCATCGGGAAGAATTCCGAGAGAGCGAAATGCCCCGTCGATGGCGGAGGAAATATCCGACTGCTTCTTTTGATCCGCTTTGGCGAATGCGTAGAGAACCACGAAGAACGCAAAAAGCAGCGTGATGAAATCCGCATAGGAGACCAGCCACCGATCATGCGTCACCCGGCTGCGGTGGACCCTGGGATTCATGCGGCGCGCTCCTTTTCTTGCTGCACCGGTTCGTTAAGAAAGCCCGCAAGCTTGATTTCGACCATGCGCGGATTCATTCCCTCCAGGATCGAGACCACTCCCTCAAGCATCATTTCGCGGCGCTGGTGGTCTTCACGCAATTGAAGGCGCATTTTTCCGGCAAAAGGCAGAAAGAAGAGATTGGCCGCGCCAACTCCATAGATCGTTGCCACGAATGCTACGGCGATTCCGCGTCCGACTTCCTGGATGTTATCGAGATGCTGCATGACCTGTATCAGTCCAAGTACCGCGCCGAGGATCCCAATCGTTGGCGAGAAACCTCCGGCTGATTCGAACACCGACGGCATTCGATCGTCGTTCTCAGCAGTGGAGTCAAGACTGACCCTCATTATCTTGCGTAATTCCGCAGGCTCTGTGCCATCAACGGCGAGCATGATGGCTTGTTTAAGAAATGGATCCTGGATCGTTTGTAAATCGGCATCAAGCGAGACAACGCCACTACGCCTGGCTTTATTGGCGAATGCAACCAGCTGGCGGATTAGAGAGTCGCTCTGTTTGCTCGGGGCCGCAAAGACATGAGCCATCCTGCGGAATGCTGCGCCTACTGTAGATAGCGGGAACTGCAGCAGCACTGCGCCCATGGTTCCGCCAAAGACAATCAGAGCCGCGGTCGGCTGCAGAATCTGACCGAGGTTGCCACCTTCGATCAACAAGCCGGCAATGATGCCGGTGACCGCCAGGATCGCGCCTCCAAAGCTCGCCTTATCCATATGTCCAGCTCCTCATCGCGAGATTAGAAACCCGGGCGCGGCGACTTTTGCGGAAGCCTCGGAGTTTCATCGGCACGATTTGCGACGTCCAGGCTTGCAAGAGATACGGCGCGTGCCAGATCGCCGAGATCGGGCATCTGTCGAGCCACAGTGGCCAGCAGCCGTGCTCTGTAGCCAAGGACTCTTTCCACCACGTCTTCGAGTTCCTCGCGCACGATCAGTTTTTCAGCATTGATCAGCGTAAGCATCGTATCCGGCGATGCTTCGGCGACCTTGATCAAATCGCTGTTCAATACGATTGGGCTTCCGTTGAGCCTTGTGAGTTTGATCATTGGGACACAACTCCTTCAGCGGAGTTATCGGCGACGGGAATCAAAGATTGAAAGATTAGAACAAAATACTCTCGACTGTCCGTGGCAGGACACTATTGCCATTTCATAAAGTCCCGATCACGAGTGCCGAAAAAGGGGCCAGATGCGACGGCTCCGTAACGGAAGCAGCAGCCCAGGGTTAGTCAAAATATTTGGGTGCACTTACTAGGGACGGACTGTAAATCCACGCATCCCACAAGGAGTACCCCATGTCCCTGGGCGTATTGAATAACCTCTCCGCGATGTATGCGGAAAACAACCTGAATAACACGACTAACAGCCTGAACACCGTTCTGCAGCAGTTGTCTTCGGGATCGAAGATCAACTCCGGAGCGGATGACGCCGCAGGGCTTTCGCTGGTAGATGGCCTTCAGGCCAACTCGCAGGCTCTGGCACAGTCGCAAACCAACGCCCAGGAGGGTGTAGGTCTGCTGCAAGTGGCCGACGGCGCTCTCTCGCAAGTGACAAGCCTGCTCAACCGGGCCGTGACGCTGGCTACCGAAGCCTCGAACGGTACCCTCAACTCTTCGCAGGATACGGCGGCGAACCAGGAGTACCAGTCGATCCTGTCGGAGATTAATAACATCGGCACCACGACCACTTACAACGGGCAAGCGGTCTTTGGCGAGACGGGCACTAACATCTACACCGGTGATTCCTCGACGGCGGGCGCGTCAATCGACAGCCTGAATATCCGTTCGCTGTCATCGTCCAACGTGGGTGACTCGAATGGCGTAATGGCCTATAGCAACGGCACCAATAACGTATTTATCAACCTGTCGAACGGCGGCCAGAATGCGTCCATCAATGACAGCCTCGGCGCCGCCAGCGCCACGACCACGATCTCTGTCGGTTACATGACCACGGGGCAAAACGGCTCATCCGTTGCTGCCACGGCGCCGATCAGCGTGGGTGCGGGCACAAGCTATGCGAATAATGCAGAGGGCCTGATCAGCGCGATCAATAACTCGGGTCTGGGCCTGAGCGCAACCTTTGCCACGGCGGCCCAGGCGGGCTCGGCGGCGGTTGCATCCGCGGAAACTGCCGGCGGCAGCGGAGCCGATACCGGCATCGAGATTTCAGCGGCGGGCATCGGCACAGGAACCAACGGCGTAGGTGTGGTAGACGCCATGGCGCTTGACGCGGGCCAGACGCTCAGCGGCACTCTTAATATCGTGGGCTCCGACGGGGCCAGCCACAACATCACGCTGGGGACGCAAAACTCCACCGACAACCTGGTCAACCTGGCGTCGACCATCAACGCCGCCGGCTATGGCGTGACGGCCTCCGTCAACCAGGCCGGCACGCAACTGACGTTTACAACCGCCGACTCCGGTGTATCCGTTTCCGGAACCAATATCGAAGAAAACACCGCTTCGACTTCGTCCAATGCGACCATTGTGGGATCGGGCCTGGGATCTTTGTCCGTGGGCGGCGCCAATGACACGCTGACGGGCACCCTGAATGTCACGTCAGGAGCCGACGGCAGCAGCCACACCATCACTCTCGGCACGCAGGGATCGACAGATACCTTGGCTAACCTGGCAGCTTCGTTCTCGGGGAGCGGTGCCAACGCTGGCCTTGGCATCACCGCCACCCTCTCGAACAACAACACCACCATCAACTTCGCCAAATCCAGCGGGGATGCTGACACACCGAGCATCACCGCCTCCAATGTCATGGATGTGGCTGCTCCCGCGGTGGGAGTCGGCTCTACGTTAGGCTCTTTGTCAGTGGCCAATGCCGGCGATTCGCTGGGGTCCGGCACTCTGAACATCACCTCGGGCATCACGGGCACATCCGCCACGCCTCTAACCCTGGGCGAGCAGGGAACGACCGACACTCTTGCCAACCTCGCTGCTACCATCAACGGCGGCAACTACGGCATCACAGCCACTCTCGATAAGACCGGCACTGACCTGACCTTTACGCAGACCAGCGGAAGCAAGGCCGCCTCCGTCAGCGGCACGAACATCGTGGACAACACCTTTACCACGGTGCAGAATCCGATTTCGATTTCCCAGGCCTTCACCATGGGGTCGATCACCCTCAACGGGGCTTCGGACACCATTACCGGTGGTACGCTCGACATTACCTCGGCTGCCGGCAAGTCATCGACCCTCGCCTTGAGCGGCACGACTCTTGCAGCGATCGAATCGGGCTTTAACACCAGCACCGGCGCGCAGTATGGCCTCGGGATTACAGCTTCCCTGTCGGCCGACGGCAAGACGCTGTCGTTTACTGGCTCCGGCTCGGCGGCTATCAGCGAAGTCGACACCATCGCCAGCAATGCACCTGTCGACACGACTGCCGCGAGCGTTCCTACGACCCAGATCATCTCCGGGACGGGCAGCACATTAGGCACCTTGACGGTCATGAATGCCAACGAGGGTCTTGCTTCGGGCGACAGTCTAACCATCGTCCAGGGCAGCGATGGCCAAACCAAGACACTGGCTCTGGGCGTGGTAGCCGGCGCGACCACCAGCACCGACACCCTTGCCCACTTGGCAGCGACGATCAACAACGACGCATCGTATGGAATAACGGCGACGCTCAGTTCCGACGGGACCTCGCTGTCGTTCGCTGCTACCGGCGGGGTAGCAAACACGCACACGGCGAGCATCACTTCGTCGACCATCAACGAGCAGCCAGACATCTCCCAGGGCGCTATCCTGGGATCGTTGACAGCGGGAACCAGCGGCACCGAAACTTATGCCTTCACCGGCAGCTTCATCGTCAACGGCAATACGGCCAATCCTCTGAGCTTCAACGGAGCAAGCCTAAGCCAGATCGCCGATACGATCAACGGGGGCAACTACGGAATCACGGCTACCCTCAACCCGGCCGGCACCTCCCTGTCGTTTTCGGCATCCAATGGAGACACCGGCACGGCGACCCTGGGCAACGAGGGGACCCTTACCGACACCACGCCCGCTCTTCAAACCCCGATCAGCCTGACGAACACGCCCACCAGCGGATTGGTGGATTCGACCACGTTGGGCTCTCTTTCGATCTTGAGCACCGACACTCTCAGCGGCAGCATTACGATCGGGAATAACACCATCGACATCGGCTCGACCAACAATTCGGCGGCCCTGCTGACGGCGGCGATCAACAAGGGCGATTACGGTGTGACTGCCTCGTACAACGCAGGCACCGGCGCCATGACATTCGTATCGCCGAATTCCGCGCTTTCGGTCGCACCGGCAATCTCGATGCAACCGTCCTCAATGGCTCAGTAGCTACCGGCGTCGGAGGCTTGACCGGAGCGGTCTCTACGTCCTCCAGCTACTACAGCATCGGAATCTCGGGCAACATCACGGACACCAGCGCGGCAGTGACCGTTGGCAATACCACGACGTACGGCGGTACGGCGAACGTGGGCATCACGGACGACTCGAACGGTGCAGGCGGAATAGCCACGATGGGCTACTCTGACTCTGCCGGTCAATCGCTCAGCGGTACGGACCTGCTGAACCAGACCGATGCCGAGAGCGCCCTCAACGAACTCAACGTGGCCATCACCGATGCGGCGGCACAAGACGGATACATCGGTGCGCAGATCAACACGCTCAACTCGATCAGCCAGGTGATGAGCACCCAGCAGGAGAATGTGCTCTCGGCGCAGAACGCGATCCAGGCCACCGACTACGCTTCTGCCACTTCGAATATGTCGAAGTACGAAATTCTCTCGCAGACCGGCATCGCTGCACTCGCGCAGGCCAACAGCGTGCAGCAGGAAGTGACCAAGCTCTTGCAGTAGGGCTTTTGGAGTAATCAGGTTTTCAGCAGGATTGCAAGTCTTTCAAGACAACCCAGGGACAGGGCGGCGGCAAGGACATTCCTTGCCGCCCATTTTCTTTGCCATCGCAACCAGTCGTCCTGGGCTATTTTGGCAGCGCCTGCGTTCCCGTCAACGTGAATTCCGCCTCCGCCTTCGCCTGCGTTTCCTCAGGCTGTGCGCCACCCAAACTCAGCGTGTACTTGCCCGGCAGAATCGACCGGTTGCCCTCGTCATCCACGCTCGAAAGCGATCGCGGATCGATCTCCAGTGTCACTTCCTTGCTCACCCCGGCTGCAATGGTCACGCGCTTGAATCCAACCAGCGAGTGAATCGGCCCGTCGGCTTGCGGCGTTTTCAAATATGCCTCGACTACTTCGTCGCCACCCACGATGCTGCTGTTTGTTACCGCGACCGTTGCAGTCAGAGGCTCGCCTGCCTTCAGCGTCTCCGCCGACAATTTCACAGCACCGTATTTGAATGTCGAATAGCTGAGCCCGTATCCGAATCCCCACAGCGGCTTTCCCTTGTAATAGCGGTAGGTCCGCCCGTTCAACGTGTAGTCAGTGAATGCCGGTAGCCCATCAAGCCCGGCGTAGAACGTGACCGGCAACCGCCCCGCGGGATTGTTGATTCCATCCAAAGTCTGCCGAATCGCCGTGCCGCCCTCGACACCCGGATACCATGCTTCGAGAATTGCGGCAGCGTGTTCATTCGCCCAGTTCAGCGCTACCGCGCTGCCGCTCTGCAACACAACCACGAGCGGCTTGCCGGTCGCGGCCATCGCTTCCAGCAGCTTCTGTTGCGGTGCAGGCAGGTCGAGGCTGGTACGGTCTCCGCCGTCGAATCCGTCGATCTTGATGGGCATCTCCTCGCCCTCGAGCTGCGGCGACAGTCCGACGAACGCCACAACTACATCGGATTCCTTCGCGCGCGCCACGGCCTCATCGACCTGGGCCTGCGCGGGCGCTTCCCATTTCAACGTCACGCCGCCGCCCGCGCGATCGCCGGAGTGCGAATACTCCAGCACAAAATCATGCGGATTCGTGTCGGTGAAATCCATCGGAATCGATGGCACCTTGGGGAAAGCCATTACCGGAGGCGCAGTCGCCGAAGCGCCCGGAGCCGCTTTGAAGTTGCCCATCGCGGAGAGATCGTGTCCCGCGCGCAGACTGCCCTCGCTGGCGACCTCTCCATCAATCAGCAATCGATAGCTCTCCTTTGGCGAATAAGGGAAACTGTCCCCCGATTCAAGCGTGAAAACATAATGTCCCGCAGCCGGAACTGTGAGCGTGCCACTCCAGCGCACCGAGTAGTCGGTGGTTTCAATCTCCGGCACCGGCTTTCCGTTCTCCCAATCGGCCTGCACCAGTGGTTCTTTGCTCACCGCAACTGGGCGGCCCGTCCAATCGGGAGTTGCAAAGAACTCCGTCTTCAACCCTGTCTTGAGCCCAAACGCTGTGCGAGGTACAGGCACACCCACTCCTGCAGCCAGCGTGGAGCCCTGCGCGTATTCAACCTTGACGCCCTGTTCGGTCAGAAGGCCATCGAGCGGCGTCACTGGCTTCACCGGTGTGCCGACATAATTCCCCAAAATCGACGGCAGCAGGTCCGCCGTCGGCCCAATCACTGCGATGTGCTGCTGCGTGCCTTTCAACGGCAAGATGCCATTGTTCTTCAGCAGGACAATGCTCTCTTCCGCCGCTTTGAGCGCGGTCGATCGATGCACAGGTGAGGCCGCGTCGGAAAAGGGGATCTTGTCCAACGCATTCGATCCTTGCGGATCGAAGAGTCCCAACTGCATTCTTGCCGTGTAGAGCCGTTCGGCCGCTTGAGTCACGAGCGCTTCCGGCACCAAACCCTGATGAACAGCTTCTCCGAGCGAATTGAATCCCGGCGTCCAGATGCTGCACGAGAGATCGGTTCCCGCTTCGAGCGATAACGCCGCTGCATGCGCAATATCGGTGGTCTTCTTGTGTCCCTGGTATACATCTACAATCGCGCCACAATCGGAGACGACAAATCCCTTGAAGTCCCATTCATCGCGCAGGTGCTCTTTCAACAGCATCTTGTTTGTGCACGCCGGCCACTCGTCAATCGAGTTGTACGCGCACATCACCGATTGCACATGGCCCTCGGTTACAGTTGCACGAAAGGCGGGCAGATATGTCTCCTCAAGATCGCGCTCACTGGGATCGACATTGAAGCCATGGCGCAAGGTCTCTGGTCCGGAGTGCACCGCGAAATGCTTGCTTGTTGCCACGGCGCGCAGATGATTGAGGTCGGGCCCCTGGACGCCTGAAATAAACGCGACGCCCATCTTGCCTGTCAAGAATGGATCTTCGCCGTAAGTCTCCTGGCCGCGCCCCCAGCGCGGATCACGAAAGATGTTGATGTTCGGCGNNCCATGCCGATGGCCTGCGGAAACACCGTGGCGTAGCCCGCGCGCGCAATCCCATGCAGAGCCTCGTTCCAAGTCTGATAATCCGGAATGCCCAGCCGCGGAATTGCTGTTGCCCAGTCTTCCAACTGATTCACCTTTTCATCAAGAGTCATGCGGCCAACAAGGTCATGCGCCCGCTCTTGCGGTGAAAGATGTGTATCGAGGTAAGCAGGCTCCTGGGCCGAAGCCAAGGCGGCGAAGAATGCAAACACAACTGGCAACAAAAATAAACGGCAGCGAAGCGTCATGGAATCGTTCCTCCTGAGTCTTGACCTCCTCGTTGGTGAACGCCCGCACCGCGAAAAAATCGCGGCGCGCAGTCGACACAGCCATGGAAAGGCAAGCCCGCAGAAACTCTACAGGGCCGGAGCCATTCTTGGCTAGCTTTATCGCTTTACTATGGGAAAATCTGCGCCAATCGAAAAACTCTCTAGTCCCTCGGCTTGATCGCGTAGGTCAGGCCCATAATGAATTGAAATGAATTTCGCTTCGTGGGCGGCAGAGAGGTCGGCGGATTGTTCAA
>PLKY01000105.1:0-18586 GCA_003140785.1 Acidobacteriaceae bacterium
TGGATGACCTGGAAGTGCGCCGTAGTCAACATCCCCTTCGGCGGTGCCAAGGGCGGCGTCATCTGCGATCCCGCCAAGCTGAGCCAGGGCGAACTCGAACGCATGACCCGCCGCTACACCTCGGAGATTATCGATTTCATTGGGCCGGAAAAGGATGTCCTCGCGCCCGACATGAACACCAACGAGCAAACCATGGCCTGGATCATGGACACCTACTCCATGCACATGGGCCGTACTGTCACCAGCGTAGTTACAGGAAAGCCCTTGAATATCGGCGGCTCCCGGGGCCGCATCGAGGCCACCGGACGCGGCGTCATGGTTGTCTGCGACGAAAGCCTGCGCTACCTCAACATGACGATCGATGATTGCAGGGTCGTCATTCAGGGATTTGGCAACGTCGGGTCCAACGCCGCGCGCCTGATGATGGAGCATGGATACAAAATCGTCGGAGTCGCTGAGAAAGATGGAGGTCTCTACAACCCGAACGGCATCGACATTCACCAGCTTGCCGAATACAAGTACCGCAATGGCACCACGCTCGGTTTTCGCGGTGCCGAAGCCACTCCCAGTGAAGAACTCATCGTCACCGATTGCGATCTGCTGATTCCCGCAGCCACCGAGAATGTCATCACCAGCCGCAACGCTGATCGCATTAAGGCGCGCATTATCGTGGAGGGAGCGAACGGCCCCACCACCGCTGTCGCCGATGAAATTCTCGCCGAGAAACGCATCTTCATCGTGCCGGACATTCTCGCCAACTCCGGCGGCGTCACAGCCAGCTATTTTGAATGGGTGCAGGATCGTCAGGGCTATTTCTGGAAGGAAGCCATCGTCAACGAGCAGCTAGAAACCATCCTGCGCGACAGCTTCGACGACGTGGTGCGGTATGCCGAAGCCCACAACGTCAACAACCGCATCGCAGCCTACATGCTGGCCATCGATCGCGTAGCGTTCACCATCAAGCAGCGCGGCATCTACGCATAGGTACTTTCCTGTCGTCCGTCGCTGATTCGAGGATATAGAACCAAGAGGGACCCCCGGACTCTGGGCGGAAGTTTTTTTCATGGCGCTAGCGACATTTATTCGCTGCAAAGTCCTCTCGGGAAAGGGCTTAACCGCAGAGTCCTCTCGGAGAAGGAGTTGAGAGGCTGCCATCAGGATGCCAGTGATCGTTCGCATGGTGTCCGACTCTATTGTGGCGAAAGATGAGAGAAAATACGTAATGGACTTTCGCGGGTCTCAAATCGAGACCGGTAGTCCTTCATGATCGCGGGAAGTTGTTCATGTATCAACTCGATGGTAATTGCCGATCCACACCGCTGGAATTTCGCGAGTCGCGATGGCGTCGATGTGCGATCAAAACGCTTTGCATGTACCAAGCCAATGCATGCCCTGCTAGTGTGCGCTGCCGCGGAAATTCCTGATCAGAACGGCATCTGTTGTTTCCGTGCCGCGAGAGAGAGCCAGCCGTCCATCGCGGGACCATTGGAAGTTGAAGAGCTTGCCGGAGGCAAAATGCGTGATAGGCGTTGCCGGTCCGCCCGCCACAGGCTGCTGCCATATGTTGCCCACTCCATTCACGTCGTTGATAAAAGAAACGGCCCGGCCATCCGGTGTCCAAGCCAGGGGCGGAGGTGTGGCAGTCTCAGGCAATTGGAAGACTCTGGCTGGCGGCCCTCCCGCAAGGGGAATAATTGCCAGGCTCGCGGGGTGGTTCGGCTGTGAAATATACGAACAGGCGATCCATTTGCCGTCTGGCGATACGGATGGATAGTCGGCGTCGTAGTCCGTCAACTTGATTGCCGGACCGCCCTGGCTTGAAACCTTCATCAGAACGGATTTGTCGCCTTGCACACTGGCGTAGACCACCCACTGGCCGTCGGGTGTAATCGAGGGAGGAAAGTCCTGGGTTCCATTCGTCAAGCGCTTCTCGTTGCTGCCGTTCATGTCCATGCGCCATATGTTGGCCCTGTCGTGTTCGGACCAGCGAGTGACCGCGATGAAATCGCCGCGAGGCGACAGAGCAGGATTCGAAAAGCGACCGGATTCCGAATCAGTAAGGCTGAGCCGCCGCGGATTTGAACCGTTGCTATCGGTTTCCATGAGCTCAGAGCCGCGTTCGAATACCGACGGGTAGACAATCTTTCCATCCGGCGTCCATCCCAGACCTTCAACGCCCTCATAGTTCTGATTCTCGGTGCTCAAGGGCCGCGCCTCCGATCGGTTGGATCCGCTGCCTGGGGCGAGGATTTGGATGTTGCTCAGGGTCAGGTTCTGCACGGTAAGCAGGGCCTTGCCGTCGGCGGTGGCGCGTACTGTTATGTAGCTGGAAAGATCGTGCGAAATGGGATGAGTCTTGCCGTCAGATAGAGAGATTTCGGCGATCTGACGAAGCGTCGACCCAGCGAGCTGACCGACCGCGATCAGATCGCGGCCCGGCGGCAAATTCCAGACGTCGTCGATATTCGTCCACCGATCCCCTCGAAGCTGCTGAGCCGTTCCGCCGCCCGCCGAGATGACCATCAAATCCGATTGCAAAGGATAAACCAGCGACCTTCCATCGGGTGTCCAGGCGACTCGATTGAAGTGGATGCCAGGTGCATCGTAGGTCGCCAGGGTCTTCTGGCCCGAGCCATCAATGGAGGCGGTCACAATGCTGTCCTTGCCGTGCGTGACCAGTGTGCTGCGAACGAAGGCGATCGTGCGTCCATCAGGGGAAATGGCCGGCGCGCCGGAAATGCCATCCAGTACCTTGATTTGGCTGCCACCAAGAAACGGCACCCGGTAGAGCTCGCCCCCAGGTCCGAGGAGTTCCTTGCGGACGAAGTAGACATAGTTGCCATCGGGAGAAAAAGCCAGGCCTGGGCTTTTGAATGTTCCCAATGAAGCAAGCTGCAAAACTCGATCCGTGGCCAGCTGTTTCAGCCACAGACTCTGCTCACCCCCTGTTTCTCGCACGTAGGCCACATAGTTGCCATCGGGCGAGATGTCGGCGGATTGAACATCCCCGCTCCTGGTCACTCGATTCAGTTCCAACTCGGCTTGAGGAACAGCTCGATGATAAAGAAAGAATGGGATGCATAGGGCAAGGACGGCCGCAACGGCTGACGCAATGGCGATTGTTCTCGCGGTCTTAGCTGGTCTGGAATCCTGGTGGCCTGCCGCACTTGCTCTAAGACTAGGCACATCCGGCCACGCCGTCTCTTTCAACGCGATTGAGCCTTCGTCGCTATCCAGTGTTTGGTGTTGCGGAATCGTATCCGACAGGGATTGGACGGGCGCTTCGATTTCGGAAACCTCGGCGATGAAGCGATAGCCGCTCCCGATGACAGTCTCGATATATTTGGGCGCTGCCGGATCGTCGCCGAGCTGGCTGCGCAATTGGTTCATCGCGGTGTTGATCCCGGTGATGACGTCGACCGTTTTTGCATCAGTCCACAAGCAAGCAGCGATTTCCTCGCGGGAAACGAGCTCGCCGTGCCGTTTGACGAGAAGCAACAGCAGGCGGATGCGCGACGCAGGAAGCCTGAGCCGAATGCCGCGTCTGCGCAGTTGCTGCTGAGCAGGGTCCAACTCGAAGGGGCCGAACCCGAATGTTTTGGCTTTCATTGGCAACCGACCCGGACCGGGATCTGCGAGGGAAGATACCGAGGAACTCCGAGACTTATAAGAGTATCAAAATCAGTAATCTCGATCTTAATACCGATTTTATGTCGATTTTATATGGGAACCCTAGCCCTTGTGAGCCGGCTAACGATAAAGTCCGCAATGTAAATCTGCTTCATCGATTCATCCACTTACCCCGAGGCGTGCATTGCTTTCTCCCCGGCGCGCCTGGAATCAGGTTTCCATCAGCGATCAATAGTGCGCGGGTTTGAGGTCAGCTCAACGGGTCATTGAAGACAACGCCCTAATAGCTCGCAGACTGTCCCTTCTTTCGGGCACCGGAGATTGAACTATGGGTATTTGTTGCCCTCGCAACCTCGTGTTTTTAAGTATCCCAAGGAGAGAAAGTTCATGAAACTACGCGTCATTTCCCCGGTCCCCCTCTGTCTTTTGTTTGCAGGCCTGACCCTCAGCCCGGCTCCTGCGGCCCTGGCGCAACAGGAGGCCGGCCAGACTCACAGTCCCAGCAAGTACCTCTACCTGAGCAATGTGGAACTCAAACCCGAACAGTCCAGTGCCTACGCAAAGCTTGAGGGCGAAGAGGTCGATGTCCTGCGCGCGGCCAACGCTCCGAGTCACTACCTCGCCATGTGGTCCATTACCGGCGGCACCCGTGTTGTCTACATGCACGGCTTTGAGTCTTTTGCCGACCTACAAAAGCATCACGACGAAACGCAGGCCATGTCGAAACTTCAGGACACGCTCAAGGCAGACGATGCCCAGGAGGCCTCCCTGATCGCTGACCGAAAAAGCAGCATTTACTCCTATGAGAAGGACCTCAGCCTCGGCACGCCAATCGACCTCTCGAAGATGCGGTTCATGCGCATTCTTCTCTTTCACGTCCGCTCCGGGCATGACGAGGATTTTGAGCATGTGGTGAAGCTCTTCGTCAAGGCGTATCAGTCGTCGATTCCCGAAGCGCGTTGGGCGATGTTCGAGAAAATGTACGGTGTCGGCAGCGATAACACGTATATCCTCGTCACGCCCATGGAATCTCTCTCGACGGTGGACGACATGCACGACAATAGCAAGAAGTTCCGCGACGCCGTAGGCGAAGATCAGCTTCACGCGTTGCGCAGTGGTTTGGATGCCGCCGTCGAATCCTCCGAGGCCGATCTGTTCGCATTCGGCGCCAAAATCAGCTATGTGCCTGATTCGTGGCTCAGCTCTTCGCCTGACTTTTGGGGCAAAAAATAAACAGCCTCACCCGTCAATCCTCAGGCAGGAAGGCCCATTCGCGTAAGTATGGGCCTTCTTCCAATCGCTCAATAGGAATGGCCGTGCCCTCATAACGTATATCCATCCAATGACGGGCCGGAGGGTGGCCCTCATGAAACTCCCAGGAAGCGGAGTGCCATAAGCCCTAATCTGCCAACTATCCCGAAGCTTAACCGCTAATCCGACAACTGCTTACCCGGCGGTATCCTTTTCAGCAACATTTCAGCACCCCAAAATGCCGGAAAGCTTGCGAACGGCCATTCTCCACTGGGCGCGCTGTGACTGTAGCTTGATCGAAGGCATTCGGGCCGATTGATCACATAATGCCGACGAAGTCGCACACTAGCGCCGTCAGATCGTCTTCCTGCGACGTGGCCCACCGCTGCACGTCCGCGATAATCCGCTCAACAGCGTCAGCAGGGGCAAGTGCAGCGGTATTCCGTAGCGCCGTCGCCAGCGATTCTTCCCCAAACAGTCGTCCCTCTCCATCTTTCGCTTCCAAGAGCCCGTCGGTATAAAGCAGAAGCCTGTCGCCTCGCTCCAGCGTCATCGACTTCTCCGTGTAGGTCGCAGTGTCAGCCGCCGCCAGCAGCAACCCGTTCTCTGCGATCTCGATCACGCGTCCATTCCGCAATAGCAGCATCGCAGGATGCCCCGCCGCAGCATACCGCAGCTCCCGTGCCTGCGCATCCAGATAGACAAAAGCCGCCGTAACATACTGCCCCAGCGTGTTCCCGCACAGCGCATCGTTCATCCCCGCCAGCAGCCTGGCCGGGTGCGCTGTCTGGTCCCGTTGAGAGGTAGCCGCCATCTTGACCATCGACGCAATCAGAGCCGCCGGAACCCCATGGCCCGACACGTCGGCAATCAGCAGCCCTACGTGACGCGCGTCCATCATCAGAAAGTCGTATAAATCCCCGGCGACCGATGTCATGGGAACATAGCGCGCTGCCACATCGAAGTCAGCGGAAGCAGGGAACTCGCCGGGAAGAATCGAGAGCTGAATGTTGCGCGCAACTTCGAGCTCCTTTTGAATCTCACCTAGCTGCTGATCGCGCTCCAGCGTCCGCCGCGCCGCTACATACCCAAGGCAGCCAAGAAGAACCGCGAAGCCGTACGGCTCAATGTCGAATCCGAGCCAATTCGCGCCGCCAAAGTTATCCCACAGGGCCAGTGCCACAAAGACGGAAAGCCCGCGTCGCAGCACCACAAAATCGTGATCGTGCTTCCCGAGCAGGAACGCCCGGACCAATACCCACGGCAGTGCGGCAATCACCAGCACGTTGTTGATCGTGTGCAGCAGCGGCAGCCGCCCAACCACAAACACTGCCACAGCCAGACTCAGAAACACGATCGAGAGAATCGCAGTGACAAGCTTGCCGCGCCGTGCCATCAAGCCCGCTGCCTGAAAAAAGAGAAAAGCCGGTATCGGCACGATGAAATCCACTGCCCATCGCAGCCGGGCAAAAAATTCGTTCCCGGCGAGAGTGACGTGCAAGAGTCCGGTGTCGAACCACATGCGCTGTCCGTAGAGAAATGCGAACACCCCCAGCCAGACCAGCAGAGCATCGAAGCGGCGACGAAGCAGGCAGAACGCCCCGGTTACGATTCCCACCGTGGTAAATGCCGAGCCTAGAAACAGGGCCGGTTCATCGTGATGAAAAATCCGCAGAACTTCACTTGCTGAGAGTCGCGTTTCGTCCAGGAACATGGCAGTTCATCGTACATGATCGAACGAAAGGCACGGTGCGCTGACGCCAATCACGCGCAGCCTCGATGCTCCAGTGCAATAATGGACGCTACAGCGGTTCCACAACTGCCGTACCCAGAAGCCGCGGCTTTAGAGTGGCTTTTCCCTTAAGGGAAAGCCACCTTGCACGATGCGGGATAGGACACGTAAATTGTGGAATCGCTTTAACCGGTTAATTCGCCCGGTTTGGCGACGAATGTGAACCTCCCCAATTCCATTACGATGAGCCGGATCGTGATGATCCCGCTGCTGTTGTGGATCCTGTCGCCGCACTTCCCGTGGCAGGGCCCCTGGGGCCAGGCCGAGATTCTCGCCTCGGTCCTCTTCGTTCTCGCCTCCATTACCGATGGCCTCGACGGCTACCTTGCCCGCAAGCGCGGGCAAATCACCACCATGGGCATGCTGCTTGACCCACTGGCCGACAAGATTATGGTCACGGCCGCTCTCATTGCCCTCGTCGCCTACAACCCTGCCGTGGTCAAGGTCTGGATCGCCGTAGTCATCATCGGCCGCGAGTTTCTCATCTCCGGCCTGCGTTCCATCGCGTCATCGGAAGGCTTCACCATCCAGGCGAGCGAACTCGGCAAGCTCAAAACTGTAATTCAGATTGTCTCGGTGGTCTCCGCGATTCTGGCCCATCATTGGTACGACTGGCAGTTCGGTTTGCTCGTGATCCCGGTGCAGTGGATTGCTGTCGCCGCCATCTACTTCACTGTGCTCGTCTCCACCATCTCCGCGGTCGATTACTTCGTTGGTTTTTGGAAGAGGATTGATCACGCCTCCAACGATCGCCGCAGCTCCTTCGTTCTCACCCGCAGCAAGACCCCCCCAGCCTCCAGCACCACGCGATGAGGGAATACCCTTGCGACTCGTGCGGTATTCGCTTACCCTGTTTCCTGCGGCGAAGTCGCTCGAAATATGAAGCCGCTTTCCTTCCTCTGTTGCTTTTGCTCGCGTTCTTTCCTATGCTCGACACATGGATTTACTTACCCATGACGAGCTTGTGCGTCTAACCCCGCTGGAGCGTCTTGCGTTAATCGCGCAGCTTTGGGATAGCTTGGAAGACAGCCAGCTTCCGCTGACAGCCCCGCAGCAGGACGAGCTTGACCGCCGCATTGCAATGCTCGACCAGGACCGGAGCGAGGGCATCAGTTGGGCGGCTTTGAAGGCCGAGCTTGAGCAACGTTGCCCGTAGTGTGTTCGGTTATCTTCACCCAGCCTGCCCGCGCCGAGTTGATCGACGCTCTGGACTGGTATGAGAACGAGGCTCCCGGCCTAGGCCGACGTTTCCGCATGGCCGTTGACGCCGTGATCGAGCGTATGAGCGCCAATCCCCGGCAATTCCACGTTGTCTACAAGAGCATCCGCCGCGCCCTGCTTCGCCGCTTTCCCTACGCGCTAATGTTTGTCATTGAGGTTGATGGAACGCTGACCGTAATCGCCTGTTTCCACGCCAGCCGCGATCCGGTGCACTGGCAAAAGCGGGCGTGAACCAAGGGCGGAGTCCCCCGTTCCTTGCATCGAGAATCCTTTGGCAAGGATTTCCGGCGTCTCCTTTTGTTCAGCGTAGAATGGCGCGTGGGAGGAAAGAGAATGCCTGCTGCAAAGTACAAATTCCTGGAGCAACAAGCGTGTGACTTTGACATAGGAAACACAGCCGACGGCTCCGCTTTTGGCACTCTGCGCGTTAAGCCGTCCACAATTTTGTGGAAGCCAAAGGGCGCGAAGGCCAAGACCCCATGGTTCTCGGTGGTTTAGATGATGTTGCCGCGTTGGCTGTCGAGAAGAACTATAAGGTGAATAAGTAAGCTTTTCAACGCGTTTCTCTCTCGACAAAATGATGAACGGGTGCGGGACCGGGAGCGCGCGCGGATCGTGGATTTTATCTCCTCCCTGTCCACGCCCACAGTACCATGACAGTAAAAAGCCCCGGCGCAAGGCCCAGGGCTTTTTGAGACCGCGCTGAGCGATGCTAGGCCATCGCAACTAGCTGGTCTTGCGTTCCTGCCGGGATCGCTGGCGCCACTGCTGGAGCCGGGAACGGTACTGCGGCAGCGGGTGCCTGCTGCGCATGCGGGCTACGTGTCAGGCGATGGACGAAGTGATAAGGCGGCCAGGGGCCGGAAACCTGCAAGTGGCAGTCGCGCATCATGGCGCTGGTGGTGGCGAACTTGTTCTGGTAGCGCTCCACGTACTTGCGCTCGATCAGGTGGGCAATATCCAGCACCATCTTGCCGCTCTCCGTCAGCCGGCAGGTCACTTCTTCGTCCAGCGGCAGGAAAAGCTTATGCATCTGGAAACTCACTGCGCGCGCCCGCGTCTGGCGTTCACGCTGCCGCGAGGCTGTTTCGCGCAGGTTCGAAAGATACTCGCGCCCGACTGTTTCGGTGGACTGAATGCGGCCGATCTCCTTGGAGCAACAATCGTCCACGAAGATCTTCAGGTGCATTTCTGTCTTGCCGCGCAGCTTGTCGATGTTCGTCTGGAACTGGCGCTGATTGGATCGGATGGAACGCCGCAGGCTCTCGTCGTCGCTAAACACGGTCCCGAACCGGAAGGGCAGCACCGTGGAATGCTGAAAGCAATCCGCGATCACCCGGGCATGATCCACGCCCGATTTCTGGCTTAGTGCTTCGGAAGGGTTGTGCTCGCTCACGATGATGGCGAGATCGCTGGCGGGGTAGAGGAAAACCTGGTTGCCGCTGACTCCATGTACGGATTCCATCGGAACAGGTTTGCGGTGACGGGCTAATTCTGGAAAAGCTTGTTTTTCACCGATGCAGTAGGCATACCATGCCATGACTTTGCACTCCGTATGCGGACGCCGGTAAGCGCCGCTCGTTAGTGAAGCTCTGTGAACTCAGGAACAAACTGCATTGTGGACCGGGCAACAAAAATCCAAATCGGACTGTTCCAAATCGGACTGAAGGGAATACTAGCCCTCTGAAATCACGACTGGCAACGTCTGCGAGCACGAAGACCATAAAAGCGAGCAAAGAATTGCTACTTTGATTTCGCATCATCAAATTATATATTCATACAGTAGAAGATTGACCGAAATTGTATAGAAATCGGTTCAAATCCGCCAGGTCTGCCCGCAGAGAAGTCTTGCTGGGAGTGGAAAACACTAATGAAGTCCTTGCCCGAAACGGACGAAAAGCACCACATCCAAGGCAACAGTGATCACCAACAAGCTCAGACCGACCAGTGAAAAGACCAGGACCCGCTTTTGAACCGTGCCCACCTGTTGCATCGTTTCTTGCTGCTCCAGGGCCGCGCTTTCGAGCGCATCCTTCATGGTCTCCAACTGGTCCCCGATGCGCTTCAGTGAGGCATCGTGCTCCGCATTCTTAGCGTCAATCGCAGCGAGATCCTCGTGCAACCTCGCCAATCCTGCCTCGATCGGATGCATGTCCACCTGCGGCGCTAGCAGCCGAGGCGCGAGCAGATTGGCCACAACAGACGCAACATTGCCATCCAGCAGCGGCAACATCTTCTGCAACAGCGGAAGCATGGTGCGAATCGCCGAAGCTGTGCGCTGGAAACCGGTGTGCGGTTCCGGCTTGGCGGCTGCTATCCGGGGCCTACCCAGCGCGTGGTCCGATACTGCGCTTCTCGCAGCTTGTCTACCGACGGCAAGTGCCTCATCATCGCCGTCCCGCGCTTCCCGCGGCGCACCGACCACCACTGACCCCACCTTGGCCGCATTCCGTTCCGGCTCTTTTTGCACATGACGATCGGCCTCGCTCATCGGCTGTCCTTCCCTTTCGAATACAAGACTACTCCGCGTGCTCCTTGTGCATTGGATGCAGACAGTGCCGGCGCCCCGTTCTTCCTCCGCATGAATCACAGAGCGGCCGTGGCTGCGCTCTGCCTCGCGAGGCTCGCGTATCCTCAGTTTCAGGAGAACCCTGTGCGATCTGTCCTTGGAGACCTGTTGCGCCATCTTCAGCGCAACATGCTGGCTGGCCTTATCACCATCGGGCCCCTTTTTGTCACCTGGCTTGTCTTTAGCTTCGTGGTGGGAACCCTCGCCAATGCCGGCTTGCCTATCGTTCGCCTGCTCGGCAACGCCATTCCAGGCGACTGGATCGAGCAGCCGTGGCTGCAATCGATACTCGCCGTTTTACTCACCCTCGTCGTGCTCTATGCGGTGGGTCGCATCACATCCCTGGTCGTTGGCCGTCAGGCATTCAATCTCTTCGAGGCGGTGCTCGAGCGGCTGCCAGTCGTTGCAAAGGTCTACACCTCGGTGCGCCAGCTCCTCGACACCATGATGGCCAAAAAGGAATCCAGCCAGCGCGTCGTTCTGATCGATTTTCCTATCGAGGGACAGAAGAGCGTCGGCTTCCTCACCCGCACCCTGACCGACTCGGAAACGGGCAGGGAATTGGCGGCTGTCCTGTTGCCCAACGCCATCAATCCGACTTCAGCTTTTTTGCAGGTTTTGCCGATCGAACGCGTCACGGAAACCGATCTGACCATGGAGCAGGCAATGAGCATGTTGATGACTGGCGGAGCCGTTTCGCCGGACAGCATCCGTTTTACGCGGACCGTTGACGCCCAAGCGCGGTAGTACGCATGACAGTTGTTATGCGGCCTGCGCCCTCGGTTTCACCTTGGCCAAAGCCTTGCTTTTCGATGCCAACCATAAATCGTAATCCATCTGCAACCCCAGCCAGAACTGCGGAGAGGTTCCAAAATATGCCCCGAGTCGCATCGCTGTGTCCGCCGTGAGCGCTCGCTTTCCACGTACCAGATCGTTGACTCGAGGCGCGGAAATGTGCAGCTCCTTTGCCAAACGATAGGAGGAGAGTCCGAAGGGTTCCATGAATTCGGTCTTGAGAATGTCGCCAGGATGAATTGAGTAGGCGAACGGAATTTTCTCCATAGCCGATCCTACTCTGTCGCCTCGGCCGCTTCCAGATCTTCTTTAACGTGCTCGCTCTCCACCGTCACCTTGCGCAGGCTGACATGCTCAATCTGCGCCCAGATCAACCCAATGGGAACGATGCCGAGAAACGTGACCAACAGAAGCATCGCAGCGCAGGCGGTGGCTGCTTCCGGCGGCACGCTGAAGAACTTTGAAATGGCAGTCGCGACCAGTCCTATCTGCGTGAACCATCCCAGCACCGGCAACTGCACAATGCTCGAGACGCCGCTCACCACCATCAATAGCACACACTTGGCCGCAGTCATGGACGCCAGCTGCGGACTGGCCACGAAGGCCCTCGTTGTCTCCAGGTAAGACGTGGCAATCAGCAGCCACATCCCGATCGAAAGCCCCGCCGACACCGCAAAATCCCCAAACGAGCGCATCGTGTCGAGTCCTGCGCGAAACTCTCGCACCTTGTGCCCAACTGCGTGCCCGATCTTTTTCGACAACACTCCCAGTGTGCGCTCAAGAAAAATAGCTACTGCGTTGCCTGCGAATCGAACCGCGACAAGAAACAAGGCTCCAGCTACCGTGCCGGCCATTCCCCATTCGCCCGATTTCTTCACCAGCTCCGGGTGCGGCATCGCTCCAGGCGGGCCGAACCAGGTCGCAAACAGAATTGCGGACGAAAAGATCAGCGCCATCGTTCCCGCATCGAACAGCCGCTCAACGATATACACCGCAATCTGATTGCTGAGCGGCAAGCCCGTTTTCTTCGCGACAAGGTAAGGTCGCACCGGGTCCGCCACACGGCCGATCAACGCAACGGCAGTGAAGCCGATCACCTGAGTTCCCAATAACGAGAGCGGATGGACTTTTTTGTTGTGCCGAAGAAGGTAAGTCCAGCGCAGCGACCGAAAAACGTATGCCGCATAAATGCAAACGAAACCGATGGCGATACGCCACCAGTCCACCATCGCCAACTGCACGCGGAATTCGCGGAAATCAAAGTGAATTCGGTTGTGACCCCAAATGACCAGCGCAACAATCACCGCCAGCACAACCAAGCCCAGGATCAGCTGATTCTTCTTCAAGCAAACTCCGTTCCGCAAATATATATCGATTCTAAGGTGCTGCCCGGCTCGAAACGAGCCGGTTATTGGGATGCCGATGCTCTTGAGGTAACCTGCAAGCCCGCCGCCCGCCTTTCCTGCGTCTCACGGGACTTCACGCGCTGGTTGAACTCATGAATCACTCGCGCCACATACGCATGCGTCTCGTGGTACGGCGGGATCCCATGATATTTGTCCACCGCGGCCGGCCCCGCGTTGTAAGCAGCCAGGGCCAGGGCAAGATTCTCGTGATAGCGGGTGAGCAGCGCGTCCAGATAAGTCGACCCGCCGCGCACATTGTCCCCCGGCTTGAAGCTGTCCTGCACCCCCAGGTCGTTGGCCGTCGACGGCATCAGTTGCATCAGTCCGCGCGCTCCGGCTCGGCTCACGGCGCGGACATTGCCACCGCTCTCGGCCTTCACAACGCTGGCCAACAAATCGACATCGAGGTTGTGTTCCTGACCAACCTCCGACAGCATCTCATTCAAATCCGCCGGACTCAGCTTCGTCTCTGACTGGCTGCCTTCCCTCGAAACCGCCTGCGGAGCCGGACCGGGAACCTGCTCGATTCCCGTCACCTCCTCCGGCCGCATTTCAATGTAGCTGCTCTCGCCAGAACTCAGGTAGAGCCGCACGCGCCCCTCAACCTGCGCATGGTGATTGCAGTCCATCGCAAAGCCGTTGCTCAGCGTCACGCGCTCGGCTCCGTAGACACGGCCACCGATCGCAGCCAAAGCCGCCAGGCCAATCGCGAAATAAATCCTGCTCCGCAAATTCAACTCCGCGCCGTCGAAGCCCAATGCTTCGGACGGTCGTTCACCTTACTTCTCTGTGTCACCGCGGCCTCCAGCACCACCGCCACGCCGTCCTCATCGTTTGTCTGGGTCAGCTTCCATCCCTGCGTCTTCGCCATGGCGCGCAAATCCATCGCCGCATTCCCCATCATCACGCTCTGTCCGGCCCACTCAAGCATATCCACGTCGTTCCAGTTATCGCCAATCGCCATGGTTTCCTTGTGATCGATTCCCAGTCGCTGCGCTAACCGTTCCAGCGCCCATCCCTTCGAAACACCCGGCGGCAGCAGGTCCAAAATCGAAAGATCCCTCCGCGGATATTCGGTCCGCACGCACTCGCACGATGCTCCCCACACACTCGCCTTCAGCGCCTTTTCGGCCTTCTTCATCTGGCTCAGACTGCCTGCCACCATACCCTGAATGGGATCGTCGCCGTCGATCAGTGCCTTTTCCAGCGGATTCACAACTTCAATTGCATCGCGATTCGCCTCCACCCAAAGCGAAATCCGTTCGTGCGCCTGCTCCAGGTCTTCCACAACAATCTCTCCGCGGCCAGTCTTGTCGAAGGTAAAAACCATCGCGCCAAACTTGCGCAGCAACCCGCAGAGCCCGCGCGCCACCCGCGCGTCCAACTGGCTCCGGTCCACCCGGTCGCCGCCAAGCGTCCGAGTCACTGCTCCATTCGACGTAATCAGAGGCGTATCCGCTCGCAGCCCTATCCCATCGAGCAGCGGCGCCGTGTAGGCCGTGCGCCTGCCCGTCGCGATCGCTACAACGATTCCAGCCTCCTGGGCAGCTTTCAAAGCCTTTGCGTTGCGCGTGCTGATGGCCTGGGAAAACGTCGGCAGAAGGGTGCCGTCAATGTCGATTGCCACCAGGCGTACAGGGGGGTGCATACCTTCAAGTTTACTTTGAGTGGGGCTCGCGACAAATGGACGTCCGATAAACGAATAGCCATTGGTACTAAACGAACCGGATTCGATAGTCTAGCGGTATGGAACGGATTTGCAGCCAATGCCACGCCGTGCTTGCAGCGAAGACCAAGACTGATTGGTGCCCCGCCTGCGGCGGCGCGCTTCTAGAGCGGGCCGCGCTGGCACAGAACTCCTCCGAAGGTCTTCCGCACGCGGTGCTGGACCACCGTGGCATCGTCCTTCCGCGCCGTCACCCCGTCGGCGGCATCATCACCCCGCAATAACATCGACCCAAGCCATCCGCCGGAAGAACCGAATCGCGTGCGTATAAGTTTCCAAAGAAATAGTTGACAAGGAAACTAATATTCGCTATCTTCCTTTCATGAGCAAAGCCAAAGCCGCGCCGGAGCCCGTAAGCGACCTGAAAAGCCATGTCGGCTTCTGGATGCGTTTCGTCTCAAACCACGTCTCGCAGGCCTTTGCTCGCAAATTGGTCAAGAGTGGCGTCACCGTAGCCGAATGGGTGGTGCTCCGCGAAATGTACGGCCGTCAGGACGTGTCTCCCAGCAAAGTCGCCGATCTCACAGGCATGACCCGCGGAGCGGCTTCCAAACTCATCGATCGCCTCGTCGACAAGAAGCTGATTCACCGCGAAGAGTGCGCCGATGACCGCCGATATCAGGACATCGGACTCACAGCGTCAGGCGTCAAATTAGTCCCGTCATTGGCCGCCCTCGCTGACCGCAATGACCAGGAATTATTCAACGCTCTCACCGCGGCGGAGCGCCAGACATTGCTCGCAATTCTAAAAAAGCTCGTGCAGGCGCATGACCTGCACAAACTTCCCACTCAATAAGGAGAGAATCATGATCGCTCAAGCCACCAACATCGAGGCCATTCGCGAGGTCCTCGCAGAATCTCACGACGGGCAGTTGATCTTCCCTCAGGTCGTCCAGCGCCTGCTCGCCGCCGGCGTCACGTCCTACTTCGTCGACCTGCTTCGCTCGGATGACGTCGTCTATCTTGCCGATGACACAACCCTCACCATCAAGATGCATCTACCGCTCGACCCAGTCGCCGAAGAGTTCTCCAAATCCGCGGTCGTCGCCGCTATTCGCGCTGCGCAAAAGGACGAAATTCGTTACCCCGAGTTCATGCGTCAGTCCGCGGTTGCGGGCGTCGTGGGTTACTGGGCCTTCCTCACCGGCAAGAAGGTAATCTACTTCGGCGGCAAGGGAGATTTGCACATCGAGCATTTCCCCGGCGCGCGCCCTGATGTCATCTCCACCACGCGAAGCGTCGAAATCGCAAAGCCCCCTGAGACCGCCTACGCATTTCTCGCCGATCCTGCCACCATGTCCCGTTGGGCCATCCACAACGTCAAGTCAATCGAACGTGCGGAAGGCAACGCATGGAAGATCGAAACGCCGCGCGGTCCGGGCCGCTTCATCTCCCACTTCGATGCCGCACACGGCATTCTCGATCACGAGTTTGTCGACCCGCAGGACGGCCCCTGGTCCGTGTCCGCGCGCATTGTGCCTCTCGGTGCAACCGCATCGCGCTACCAGATCACGCTGACCAAGCCCGAAGGCATGCCGGATGAAAGATTCTGGCAGGGCATTCCCTTCGTCGATGAGGAACTCCAGGTCCTCAAATCCTGCATCGAAGCGATTCAATAACAACAACGGGGCGCCGCGAATTCATGCGGTGCCCCTCTCCCTACGCAATCTACGAGATTAAAGACTCGTCTTGAGCCCAACCGCCTTGGCGAGCCGTGCCTGCCGCTCGTCAAACGTCCAAAATCGCTCCGCCTCCAGTTCCAGCGCACAAGCCACGTGCAGCGAATCTAACGTGCGAATTCCGAATTTCGAGCCATACTTGCGCGCGAGCCGAATGCTCGTCTCCCACGTTCTCTGCGGCAAATCGATAAGAATCCAGATTCCCTCTGCGCAGTCCTCTGCGAAATGGTCCCAGACGAGTTGAGCCTCGTTGTTCGATATCTTCTCGCGAAAAACGTACTGATAAAGTGCGTGCGCCATCTCCGCCCGGCTTAGAGGATGGAGAGAAACCTGCGAACCATCCTGCATCATCCGGTCCGCTTTTGCCGAGTGCGCATCTTGAACGTATCTGGAGACAACAAAGCTGGAGTCCGCGCAAATCATCAATAGCGGCTCTTCTCCCGCTCCTCGAGGAGGATGTCGACCGCTGGAATCATTCTGTCGCCGAAGATGCGTTTGCGGCGCGCGGCGAAATCAGGCCACTCGGCGGGCTTCGCCACCGGCTTCTCCGGCACAATCCGGCCCAGCACTTTATTCCGCTCGCGCAGCTCAACGGTCTCCCCCGCCTGCAGCCACGCTTTAAGCTGGCGGGTATCGCGCAATTCGCGGAGATTGACACTCGGCATGTTTCGAATGTGTCACAAAATGTGTCACGTTGTCAACGATGCTCAAATCAGACAATAGGCCAGTTGCAAACGACAACGATCTAATCGAGATTCCATGATCGGGCTTGAACGAATCACTCATGGCAACACACTTGTCTTCAAAATGATTCGTCTGCGCGCGCTGCAGAACGATCCAACCGCCTTCGGCAGTACCTATGCAAAGGAGTCGCAGCTTTCCGACGCGGAATGGCTGGAGCGCTCGCTTCGCTGGAGTAGCGAGGGTTTCATCGCCTACCTCGCATTCGACAAGGAAAACGTTTGCGGCCTGGTTGCCTGCTACATCGACGAACAGGACTGCCAACAAGCCCATGTCATTTCCATGTGGGTCGATCCCGGCTATCGTCGCGCCGGCGTAGGAACCACTTTGATCGGCGGCCTCAAGGCATGGGCCTTCGATCGCCATCTTCGCGAGTTGGTGCTGATGGTCACCCACGTCAATACTGGCGCAATCAGCTTCTACGAGCGCCTGGGATTTCGGAAGTCCGGAAAAACGGAACCCTACCCCAACGACCAGGCGATCACGGAGTACGAAATGCTTCTGCCCCTGAGTTCTTAGGTCCAACTACGAGACTCATTCGTACCTTAGCGCTTCCGCAGGCAGCACGTGCGACGCTGCAAACGATGGATACAGCGTCGCCAAGAGCGAAATCCCGATCGACACAGCGGACACAATCACCCCGTCGAGCGCGCGCGGCGCAAAAGGCAAAGTATCGATCGAGTAGACGTCCGGCGAGAGCGGGATATGGTAGTAGCCGCCCGCCCACGCAGCCACGTAACCAAGCACCAGTCCCAGCGCGGTCCCCACAATGCTGATGAGAAATCCCTGCATCAGAAAAATGTTGCGCACCTGTGCAGGCTCCACGCCAAAACTCATCAGCACTGCGATGTCGCGCGTCTTCTCCATCACCATCATGNNGCGCGCGAAACAGCTCGCGGTTTAATTCCATCCAGTTCGTGGTCATAAATCCTGACCCCGCGGCTTCCTCAAGATCGCGACCTATCTCAGGCGCGCGGTTCATGTCGTCCACCTTGAAGCTCATCACCGACAATAAATCAGGTTCATCGAACAGCCGTTGCGCGTCGGCCAGCCGCATAAAACCCATCTGCGCGTCGTATTGATAGAAGCCCGAGTGGTACGTCCCCACAAGGCGAAAGTGCCGAAAAAGTGGAATCACACCCATCGGCGTCAGGTCACCCTGTGGGCTGATTAGCGTCACCGAATCGCCCACCGTCGCGCCAATCGAGTCGGCAAGATCCTTGCCCAACACGATCGGTGGATCGGTAATGCCTCCCGAAGGCGGCTCCGTCTGCGGCTCCAACGCACTCACGGCTCCCGGCGTCGCTGTGGACAAGAGGCTACTGACCGTCTTCTCCTGGTCGGGCAAAATCCCCTCAATCAGCGCAAATCCGTCGCGTGCCTTGTACGCCACCATCACCTGCTCGTAGATGCCCGGCGAGGCAGCAGTCACATGCGGCAGCCTGCGCAGCCGCTCAAGTAGAGGCCGCCAGTCCTTGATCCCATCGCCCTTTACGCGCATCAGCTGCACATGCGCGCTCGAGTCAACCAGCCTGTCCTGCAAATCGCGACGCATGCCGTTGGTGATGGCCAGGGCGATGATGAGTGCGGCTACTCCAGCGGCCACTCCAGCTACTGAAATGGTGGTCACCACGCCCACCACGGCCTGGCGCCGCTTGGCTCTCAGGTACCGCGCCGCAACAAAGAATTCAAATCGCATTGTGCGAGCACGCCTTACTTTCCGGCGGTGCCGAAAACCGTCTTCGCCACGCCGACATTCTCATATCTGTCATAGAC
>PLKY01000105.1:18634-39967 GCA_003140785.1 Acidobacteriaceae bacterium
CGAACCACGGGCGCCGTTGTATCCACTTCAAAACGGTCGCTTACTTTTTCGCCAGTCAATGCTTCACCGGGAGTGTGCGACGGCGCGTCTGAAGCCACCACCTTCACCTGGTAGCCACCATCGGGAATCAGCGTCGCGTCAAAACTGTAAGCCTTATCCGTAAGATCGTCCTTCAGCAGCCGCCACACATGTTCGCCGTCTCCGCGAAGATAGAGGGAATAGCTCAGGTCGTCGCTGTTGTCATCGTGCGCCGCCCACCGCACCGCGATTGCAGTGCGGTCCTTCGCCGCTTGCAACGGCCCATTGGTCCCCGCATCGAAAGAAACCGTCGCTCCCTGGCTTGCCGATGGCAGCGCAATGCTCACCGTCTGCTGATTCGCTGCCTGATTCTGTACATTGAGCCGCGCGCCGGGCACCACCACCACATCGTCCACCACGGGCGCAGCATTCACCGGCAGATAATTCACGCCCACATTGCCCAGAACTCCGTCGTGGCTCAACACCGCCTTCCACTGCAGAAACCTTCCCGCAGGCGAAGCCACAACGCCGTCCTTCAGCGGTTCCCAATCGCTCCATCCGCGCACCGGCTGTTCCACGTTCCCTGAGCGAGTCCACAATGCATAGCCGCCTGATCCCGGCTCGACCTCAATCCGCCCGTAGCGTGCCATTGCACCCGCATCCAGCACGTCGCTTGCGTATTCATGCTTCGCGGCAGCACCCAGCGTAAACAGTTTCCCAGTGTTGCCCGTCCCAATCAGCAGTTCCGAGCCNNGATCCGCGCGCCAGGCTCAATCCCTGCTGCGCTTCCAGGTGCGCTACATCGGCATAATCCCCGTTCTGCTGGATACGGAAAATGTGTCCGCGATTGCCGCTCAGCGCCAGCAGACCATCTGGCCCCGCCGCCAGCGAGTAAACAATATCGTCTTTGCTCGACCACAGCTTGCGCGGTGCCTGGCCGTCGTTCAATGCATAAATGTCGGTCCCCTCGGGCACCGACGCGCTGGCATTCGCGGCCTGCANNCGCCCACCGCGACAGATGTAATCTCGCGCCGCGGTGCATCGAACAGCACGTACCCCTTACCTTCGGAATTGATGCGGTACACAAGTCCGCTGCCATCTGATCCTGCAATCAGATTTCCCTTCGCGTCCCAGGCCAGCGAGCGGATATGTTGCTCATCGCTCTTGAAGAATTCTTCCGGCCTCTCTGTGAGCTTTGCCGGATTCACACGGTACACCGCCGCTGGTCCACCAGTCGCGATATAGAGCCGCCCCGCCGAGTCGAACGTCATATCCCAGATGTAGTGCGATTTTGAATCTGTCTTGTCGGTGCCAGCGGAGTCGTCCGTTTTTCCGTCAGAACCGGCGCTGCTCGGCTTCGTTCCATCGAGCCCCGTCGTTGAGCTATCAAGTCTTGACGCGTCGAAGACTACCGTCGCCTTCTGCTCGTCGACCTTCGTAGTGCTCCCGGCGTCCAGTCTGTAAACCTTCCCGCTCGGCAGCGTCGCAGCATAGAGTGCCCCATCCGGTCCCAGCCGCACCACCTGCACGCTCAGATCCTTGCTCTCAAAAAGCGTGAAAGGCTTGCCGTCTATTCCCACGCGCAACACAGTGGCCGGTGACCCAGTGCCCAGATAGGCCGTGCCATTTTTATCTGCAGCCACCGACCACACAAAAGTCGAAGGCGTAGTCAGCATTTCTCTCAGCGCCGGACCTTCCTGCAAATGGCCATCGCTCCCGATTGCAACACCCTCGGGCGTCCCTTTCTCAAATTCTTCAAAGCGCGATTGCGTCCATAAATGCGTGCCCTGCGCGGTTGCAAGCGGAGAGCCGCCCAGCAGAATCAATGCGCCAAAGACAGCGAGGATGGAGGCACAGGAAGGTAGGGAAAGGGAACGGAATGAAACAACCATGCTGCCGTTGAGTCTACTANNTTCTTGAGGAAAAAGCCACTGGAGGAAAATGCTTCCTCGACACTGCAACTCCGGAACCGCTGTAGACTGCCCACCGAGCGTGCGTGTTCGAAAACGATCGCATGGGCAACGAGCGCTGAGTCTACGCTCCGTTGCGAAACTGGATGATTCTGCGTCGGTCGCGTTTGCTCGGGCGCCTTTCCGGCACCGGCGCATACTGCTGCATCGCTTTTCGCTCTGCGGCCAGTTTCATCCGCGCCTCCTTGCTGGCTTCGGTCTCGCGATACAACGTTTGCGCCACCGCCGCAGGCCCTCGCATTTCGCTCAGTTGCAAGACCTCGATCTCAAACTCGCCGCCCTCATTCCTGACATGAAGCATGTCTTTCACGCGTACCTCGCGTGCCGGTTTTGCTTCCACGCCATTCGAGCGAACACGCCCCAAGTCGCAGGCCCGCGATGCCAGCGCCCGCGTCTTGAAGAAACGCGCGGCCCACAGCCACTTGTNNCCGTCTCGCGGGTCAGGAGTTTGTCTCGGTCTTCCAGATATACAAATGTTCTGCATCGCTCGATGTCGAAACATCGAGACCGCGCTGGCGCGCCGCGCGATTTAGCGCCGACCGGATGTTTTCCTTGGAATCGGGAAGTGCGGAAAGTGGAATCTTGAGCGCTCTCCCAGACTCCAACTGGTCGATATCGCTCAAAAGTTGCGTGACGATTTGCTTGTGCTTTCCGTCACGGCCTTTGGGAACATCCAGCTGCTCGATCGATTTGAAATTCATCGGGAGGGTGACCGATTTCACCTTGGTCGTCGTTTCTCCGCTCGCCATTTCTCCCTCCTCTTGGGTGTCGCACGTTCAGCAAACCTGCACTTAACGTATGCCTAACCTGCCGTAGAACTATTCTTGAATCATTAGCATACTCAAGAGGGCAAGAACCGGCAACTCCTAAATTTTCTATCTCGCTACGCCAAAGCCCTCAAGGTCATAAATCCACGCAACTCCCTCTGTTTGCAAAGATTTAACACGTATCGCCGAAACCCTGCTAGGGTGTCCTACAGAGGTGAATTCCGTGATTAAAGGGAACAGATTTCAAACCATCCCGCTCCATGAAGTTCCTTTCCGAGGACCCAGGTCTACAAGCGACACCTACCGCCCCGTCGTCATGGTGGTCGACGATGAAAGCAGTATCGCGGACACGCTTTCTGAAATCCTCTCGCGTAGCGGGTATGCGGCTGTCACGGCTTACGACGGCGATACCGCCCTCGAAACCGCGTTGTTGATGCCGCCGGAAATGCTGATCACCGACGTAGTCTTGCCGGGAATGAGCGGTATCGACCTGGCCATCACGATCAAGCGCATCTTCCCCGATTGCAAAATCATTCTCTTTTCCGGACAAGCCTCGACTGCCGACCTGCTCGCCGCAGCCAATCGCGATGGGCATCAGTTTGTGCTGCTGAATAAGCCGGTTCATCCGGCAGATCTTCTCGCTCGGATCGCCGACGGCCTGAAACATCGCAAGCCGGAAGCTACCGCGACCGCTTAGCAAGCGTCGGGGAAGTCATTGTTTTGAAGGGGCGCGGCTTCGGCCGCGCCATCGGCGCCCAAAACAGAAACGAATAGAGTATTCGGATGTGCGCGTGCGTTCGGAAGCCCTCGTTCCAAAATCCGCGATCAGTTGATTAGCACGGCGCGATAGCGCACCTTGTTCTTCTTCACTTTTTCAATCGCTTCGTTTGCCTGTCCCATCGCAAAGAGCTCCGTCTTCGCTTGCACGCCGTGGCGCCCCGCGACATCCAGCATCTCGCGCAAACGCGAGGGGCTTCCAATGGGATTTCCGGTGACCGAGCGAATGCCCGAAATTAGCGGCAGCGCCTGGATCGCCATTGGCGACGGCGGTATGCCCACCATGCACAGCGTCCCCGTTGGGCGAAGCGCCTGGATGTAAGTGTTCCATTCCTCATTGGCATTGACGGTACTCAAAATCAGGTCAAGCGATCCGGCCACCTCGCGCATGGCCTTAGTCTCCCGAGAATTCACAAAGTGGTTCGCGCCCAGTTGGCGCGCCTCGTCTTCTTTCGCAGTAGAGGAGGAAAACGCGATCACCTCAGCGCCAAACACCCGCGCAAATTGAATTGCTAGATGTCCTAACCCGCCAATGCCCACCACGCCGACGCGGGACGACGGGTTCACGCAATGCGTCCGCATCGGACTGTAGACCGTGATGCCCCCGCAAAGCAGGGGCGCGGCCTGTTCACTCGGCAGCGCATCCGGAATCGGCGCGACAAACCGCGCATTCGCGCGCACCCGGTTGGCATATCCGCCATGCCGATGGACGCACGTCGCCTCGGAGGCCGCGCAGAGATTTTCTAGGCCTTGCATGCACCATTCGCATTGGCCGCAGGAATTTGACTGCCACCCCAAGCCCACACGCTGGCCCACCGTCAGCGAGCGCACCTCCGAACCAACGGCAACAATTTTGCCGATCACTTCGTGTCCGGGAATAAAGGGATATTGGCTGATCCCCCAGTCGTTGGCGATTAGATGGAGATCGCTATGACAGATACCACAGTGAGAGATACCGATTTCGACTTCTTGCGGACCCAATTCTCCTGGGTCGTAGCGAAAAGTCAAAAGCTGCGCTCCCGCCGCGTGCGCTGCAAGTCCTTGAATGAGACTCATGGTCGTTCCGCAGTCCTTGGTTGGGACTTGTAATGCAGGCTAGCCCGAAACTTCGGAGCCCACCCGAAATGCAGGAGGTGCTTTCCTGTATGCAGGCCCTAGTTTAACCCGCCGCCGCCCTCAATGTGCAGGTTCAGAATTTGGAAACCGGTTAGAACTCCGCCGGCCGATGTCTGGCCCGCCAACACCGCAGACTCTCCATTCATTGTTACATCCTGCCCGGCATGCAAAGACTCGAGAGCATTGGCCATCGAAAGCGGCAATCCCGAGAGCGTCTGTCCTTCCATGTTGGCTTGCGTCTCAGGTGCCAACAGGCTCACATAGACGCGGTCCGCCGGATGCATCCGTCTTGCCTGTGCCAGCGCCGTCTCCAAATCCGGCTGACGCGCCGAAAGCCGAGGCTGGTCCATCGTCCGGTCCAGCGTTCCCGCATCCGAAACCAGCAAGCGCAAATTGCCCGAGCCCAATCGCGCCGGCACTTTGATCGGAATCCTCACGTTGCGCGCTGGCTGCTGCCACGGATGGAGCGTCGCCTCAACGACAATCGAATCGCCCGCGTGCACAATGTTCCCTGATACGACGCGTGCCGTGTCCAGCGTTACCTGCATATTGCGCGGAATTTCTTCCACGCTCAGGTTGATCGAGTGCACCGTTCCCTGGCGGGTGCCATTCGAGTAAAGCTTCGCAAAGCTCTCACCCGTTAGCAGCGCAGCTGCCAGCGGTGCAGGCAAACCATTCCCACCGGGAGCCCAAAGGTCGAGTGGCGAAGGCGGATACCCATCGAGATCGATGCTTCCTTGCACGTGGTAGCTTGTATCGGCGGTGCTCTCGTTCGTCTCCAGCAGCGCGTCGTACAGCGACACCATCACCGCCTGGGGCGTCAGCGCAGGCAGATCCAGCACTTCAAAATTCAGTTTTCTTTCTCGTTCTCCACCACGCACCGCCACATGCACCGGAATCATGTGCGCCTTCACCCCCAGAACTCCGCGAATGGCAGCATCGCGATCCTGAGTAAACGCACCGATCGTCTCGCCGGTGTTCACAATCTTGAATGCGTTCAAGGGCGACGCAAGTGTAGCTACCACATCTGTCCTCGTCATCGGCATCGACACCGGTCCTGACTGCAGAATCGGGTGACCGCAAGCAAGCAGCTGCTTCGGATCGATATACGTGACAGTGCACGTGGCCGCGATCTCAAGGTCGCCGCGAATCAATTGCGCGCTTACCGCGGAACCCGGCTCGACGCTCGCCAGTGCGGCTTCAGAAATCTCGTCATTCACCTCGCCGTCGGGTCCGGGCAGGGAACTGCCGCTCCCTCCGCCGGCAGCCACCATCTCCAATCCCGTTCCAGCCATTTTTTGCTGCCACAACCGAATTGCCTCGGGACGAAACCCACTCATCACCAGCGGTGTTTCCATCGCCTGAAACGTCATCCCGTCCGCCGTCACCGCGTCGCCGAAGTTCGCCGCGGTCAGCGTGGTTCGCGCCGCATCCACAGGCAAGTCGCGAACCTCCAGCATCTGCTCAATCGGAGTAATCCCGGCAATCGGGTCCTTGCTGAACTGGCCAATCCGGTAAGAAAGTGAACCAAGCAACTTGTCTCCGATGTAAACCGGGCTCCCGCTCATCCCCGCCACCACGCCTGTGTACTCCGGCTTCGCACCATGCAACTGGGCCAGGATCATGTCGTGCCCGGGACCCCGCGCACCGCGCAAGACCCCCAGGATCTCTACCTGCATCGGCTCCGGCTTGTCTCCCGTGAAGACCGTCCAGGCCGTCCCCATCAGACCGCGATGCACCTGGCTCAAAGGGAAAAATCCTCCGCTGGAACGCGGCGGACCGGAAAGCGCAACCGCATCCTGAGCTGCCAGGGCATTCGGCCACGCAGCTCCGCCAACCGCCAGCCCCAGCGTTAGGAATCCCCACAAGATTTCCTTCAGGCGTAGTCTCACGTCTATAAGAGTACAGCGGGCGGCATTGGTTTTCGATAAAGCCATCCAGCTCCGTCCGTAGACTTCATTGTTTTGACGCATCGTGTGAGTTGGTTGTCACAGTCGGAGATCGATGCACCCTTCGCCAGTAATCTCGTATGCTGTCTTGAGGACAGAGGTTGTCATGTCAACTATGCGCGTACCCGTTTCGCCGACTCCCCCATCGAAGTTCGCCTTGTTGCTCATTGTTCTGGCTGCGCTAGCCATCTCGCCGTTGGTGCGAGCCCAATCGTCGCAGCCCCAGCCCCAACCTCAATCGCCGTCGTCTTCCCAGCCCACTGACCAAACTGCGCCCGACGCAGGCGGCCCCGGTGGGGACAATGGCGCCATCGCTTTGCCGAAAAAGAAAGAGGCGCCTGAGGATGTGCCCCCGCCCGCTCCCGCCGAGCCCAAGCTCAAGAACCCACAGGGATTGGAGAATTATTCGATTCGCGTCGATGTCCCGGAAGTCGATGTCGATGTGGGTGTCCTGCTCGAAAAGACCGGTCAATTTGTGCCCAACCTCAAACCCAATAATTTCAAGGTTTATGAGAACGGCGTCGAGCAGAAGGTAGTCGGCTTCAAGCGTGTGGAAGCGCCCATTACCGCCCTCTTGGTCTGCGAGTTTGCCGCAACCAACTACCGCTTCATCTATGACATGCGCAATGCGGCCTGGTCGTTTGCCCAGCAGCTCCGGCCACAGGACTACGTGGCCATGATGACGTTCGATCTGCGCACGCAGATCGTCTCCGATTTTACGCAGGACAAGCGCCAGCTCTACAACGCCATCGGTTCTTTAATGATGCCGGGCTTTACCGATCGAAATCTGTTCGACGCGCTCTACGAAGCCGAGGACAGGCTCACCCGCATTGACGGCCACAAGTACATCATCCTCATCGCCTCCGGTCGCGATACCTTCTCGAAAATCACCCTCGACAAGATTTTGCAGAAGGTCAAGAACACGCCCGACGTCACAATCTTTGCCGTCTCCACCGGCGGCGCCGTACGCGCCATGACCGAAGGCGGTCCCGGCTTCCGCCAGCAGATCAACGATCTCGACTACCTGCAGGCCGACAACCAGATGAAGACCTTTGCAAAGATGACTGGCGGCATGTGGTTCGAGCCACGCTTCGTCGCCGAAATGCCCGACATCTTCTCGAGCATCAACTCGGCCATCCGCTCAAAATATCAGTTGATCTACCACCCCACAGATCCCAAGCAGGACGGCACCTATCGCAAGCTTCGCGTTGAACTCGTGGACGACGAAGGGCAGCCCTTGCGCATGCAGGATGAGAAGCACAAGCCACTGAAGTACGACATCATTGCGCGCGACGGATACCGCGCCCGTCAGGAAGTGGAGTGACGGGGCCAATGCTCTTTGAATGAACCGTGCGGCAGCTCTTCAGCCGCCGCACGGTTCATTGGCAACAGGGAGAGGGCAATTTACTTGAACTGGTTGAAAATGTCGATCACGTAGTAGCCCAGGACACAAACCGTCGCTACGCCTACAAGGCTCAGTGCGACCTTAAGTAACGGCTGGATTTTGTTGACCCTGGCCACAATGGCTGCCTGCTCGCTCTTTATGTGGTTGAAAGAATCGTCCAGGAAAATCTGATCTTCTTCGTTCTTGGTCAGGCTCGAACGGTAAATGTAAAGCGCAGCCGTAAGAACGACGAGCGCACTCCAGACAGTCCACAGAATGGGAGCGATTGCCATACAACACCTCCGCAGAACTTGCGAGGGTCCCAGATACCGGCGGGCCGTGCACAACAAACCGCGGTCTCGTGAGTAGAGGGGCCGTACGGGAGGAATAATAGCCCCGTTTTGGTACAGCCAGCGTGATAAAAATCACAACAGTTTGGCCTCATGAAAGAAGTGCGAATGGGCCCTGCCATTCGCAAACGAGGCCCAAACTTCGCCTTTTGTAACAGAAAGCTCATCAGAGAGGCCGGGGCCTCCGATCGATGCAACGGACGGCTTTCAGGCACATCAAACTATTGTGTGTCTCGGCAGGCTTTGAGTTGAGCCTTGAATCTCCACTCGCCAGGCGGTAGAGTTAAGCTAAGTCGAGCTCAGAAATTAGTCCAAGGATTGGAGAATCTATGTCTACAGCAACCGCAACCGTCGCACCGCAGGAAACAGTAAAGAAGGCGCCATTGATCCTGACCCCCCAGGCAATCGCTAAGGTGCGCGAAATCATGGCTACACAGGATCCAATTCCGGCTGGGCTGCGCATTGGCGTTGTCGGCGGCGGCTGCTCCGGCTTCCAGTACTCCATGGCCTTCGAGAATCAGAGCGGCATGATGGACAAGGTCTTCGGGTTCGACGACCTAAAGGTATTCGTGGACGCGACGTCCCTGATGTACCTGAACGGCTGCACAGTCGACTATGTTGAAAGCCTTGAAGCAGCAGGCTTTAAGTTCGAGAACCCCCAGGTAAAGTCGACCTGCGGCTGCGGTTCTTCCTTCAGCGTCTAAGCCAAAAGCCAACTGCTGGGCCATTGCCTCCAGCGAAAAGCCCATCCCGGCCACGTGATGGGCTTTTTCCGTCGGATCCTGCTTCAGGCTCAGCCTGGCGTTCTACTGCTGTGGCGTCGTAGGCGAAGTTGGCGTTATTGGCGTTCCCCCAGCTGGGTTATTCGTGGTCCCGCTGCTATTCGTTCCCCCCACCGGCTGCCCAATCGTCCCTGCATTGCCGCCCTGCATCATCTGGTCCGCAAGTGGACTGTAGAGAAATTCCCACTCGTTGTAGTGATTTTTCTTTTTGTAAACCAGGATCGACTGCTTCGGGCTACCCGGCGAGAATCCAATGATCCCTCCGCCGCCAAATGTCTGGTTTGAACTGAGGCTTCCGCCGCCGCTCTGATCCGTCCCGCTTGTTCCCGTTGTCCCTGTTGCGCCGATCACTCCCGTGGTCCCCGACGAACCCGGTCCAGATATCGAACTGCTGCCAGAGATCGAACTAGGGCCCGACCCGCTGGTCGAAGAACTGCTGTCTCCACCCGCAATCGGCGTCGCCCCCGCGACCCCGCCCGGTCCCGTCCCGGCCAACGTCGAACCTGCCAGAGGCTGTCCGAAAAATCCCATCGCCACCGGCGTCTTGTTCTGCCCAAATTGAATCGGCTTCCAATCGTCCTTCCCCGTGATCGGATCGGTGTACCGCTTGCGCAGAAAGCGAATCTCGTTGGTCTTCACCAGCGCGTCGATATTGGGCGGATACCGTTGAAATTTCTTGTAGTAGAGCTTAATCGCGCGGGCGTACTGCTTGCCGCGGTTCATCGTCTCAATCTCGCGGTCGCGCTGAATGCTTTCGCGAACTCGCGGCACCGCAACCGCCAGCGAAATAATCAACAGCGCCAGCATGAAGATCACCGCGACAAGGATGTACCCCTCTTCCGAAGGCCTCTGTCGCCGCATTGTTGCAATCTCAAGCACAATGATCTGTTTCTCTGCTTCTCTGTCTCACTGTTTCTCTGTCTATCAATTCACCGTCAACGCCACCGTCTGCGTGTTGTTGTACTGCAGGTCGGTCACCTGCACATTCCCACGCACGATCGTCACGACCTTGTAGCGGTGATCGACAATGTCGCCGGGCCGCGCCATGAAGATGTCATCTCCATGCACCAAAAACGCCTGAAGCGATTTGTCCTTTGTTTCCGTGTAGCCAAAATATTTCAGGTCAATCGGCGGAGCCTTCGGTGCTTCAGGCGCAGTCACCAAGGGTGCCTCGATCCGCGCACTCTTCACCGGCGTTGGAATTGCAATCGGCGCGGACTCCGCTGAGAAAATGTTTCTGCCTGTTCCTGCATAGACCACGTCCTCGCTCAACGCCAGCTTGTCCAGGTGCAATGCCGGATCGATGCCCGCGTTGCTGAGTTTTGCCGCTTCCGGCCCACTCGCTGCAGTTGTCCGCGTCACGGTAGCTGGTCGGGTCGCCACGCTCGGTGCCGGTGAACTCGAAAAGGAACCAATCAGTTCGTACACACCAATTCCCACGATCACCACTACCAGCGCGACCAGCAGATACACCTGCCGCTTATTTTCGGCTCCCAGGGCGAGTGCCATGCTATTGGCCCTCCCTTCCGGGTACTGGCGCATTGTCGGAACTTGCCGGAGCACTCTGCGCCGGCGGCAACCCGCTATTCGCCGCATCCGCCTCGCGCATCCACGTCGAAACACGCAGGCGCAGATTCACCATCCCGCCCTGCTGTCCCGTCAGTGCCATCGCGCGAATCACGAAAAATGTCTGATCCCGTTCGAGGCCGTTCACGAAGCGCATGATCTGCGGATAATCGCCGCTGATCCCCGCGTCCATCGAGATCTCCGTCAGGTCGCCGCTCGGCGCCCCCTGGGTGTACAACACACGCGAAAGCCGTACTCCCGACCTCACCTGAAGCTCGCCAATCCGGCTCGCAATCGTGGAGTAGTTCGCCGGAATTCGCCGGGCATAAAACTGCTTCATCTGCTGCCGCGACTCCACCACGCGGCCGTCCAGTCCCCGTAGCGGCGCCGTTTGCAGTTCAAGCGCCTTCAACCGCACCTGATCGTCCGCCAACGCATCGGTCGTGCTGCCATGGGTCGCCGTCCAGTCCATCCCCAGTCGCACGCCCAGCCCGATCACGATCACAATGAGCGCCGCCAGCCCCGCATAGTGCCACGTCAGCGGAGAAGCCAGCCGCTCGCGCCATTCCGTTTGCGAGCCATTGCTCATTGCGGGCCTCCGGGTCTCGGATGTTGTGGCGCTCTTGGCGTCGGCGTCCCTGTATAAGGTGGCCGATTCGCTCCCAATGGCGCGGGGGGCCGCGTAGGAAGCAGAGTTCTCGCTTTCGGCATTTCGCCCGCACGATCCTCCACACTCCTCTTCACCAGCCTGCGCTCTCCCGGCTTGGCCGGAACGTAATCGGCGAGCAATTCGAAGTTCACTCGATTGCCCGCGCTCACCGGCTCCATGCGCTGATTCGGCCCGCCAGTAGATTCCGAGTTCTCCCCCGCAATACGCGGACTCAGGAATCGCCTCGAATGTTCCAGGTTCTCCACCAGTCGAATAGAGAGGTCACGTGGGCCCACTACGCGCAGATGCAGCGTGATGTGCCCATCCTTATCGCGCGTTGGTTCCAGCGTCGTCACCTGCACCCCGCCCGGTAGCACCGTCTCCAAATCCTCCATCGCCAGCGTCCACGAAAATGCCTTCTCGTCGAAAAGCTGGTTCAGGTTCTCCGCCTGGGCCAAAACCGCGGCATTGTCAGGTTCGCGCATCATGGCCTGGTAGCCCTGCCGCTCCCGGTTCAAGCGCGCAATCTGTTCGTCGAGGGCGCGAACTTTGTCCCGCGCGATCTGTGCCCTCTGGTCCAGTGCATGCACACCAAAACCAAGCGCGATCGCCACCACAGCAAGCGCCATCATCGCGATGCGCAGCTGCTTTACGAGCGGCCCAATATCCGCAAACGGCCGTGAGGCGAGATTGAGAGAAATTCGCATTGACTTAAGTCGCTCCCGCCAGTGCGCCGGTGATTCCAGCGAAACTCAGATTGCCCAATGGAGTCGCAGCGCCTGTCGTAGGCCGCGGCGCAAGATCCACCACCTTCAACTCTGCATCGCTCATGCGGGTCCAGCGCGCAAAATCCTCCGCCACTCCTACGCCGCCATAGTAGAGACGTCGCGGCTGCGTCGCCAGTTTGTCCTCGTAGTAGGCCGCGGCCACCGCAATATCGCGCTGCACCTCGGCAAGGCGCTGCGACGGGTCGGCGGGCAAATCGAGTGTGCGATACAGCAGCAAGTCCTGTCCGTTCGTAATTGACGTCGTAAGGGAAACCCCGCTCAGGCACGCGGTCAGCGCAGGTTCCGATGTCTCCAACGCCGCCAGTGCCGACAGGCTCGAAGGCAGTACCGCACCCGGCTCAAACCCAGCCGCCCGCACCACGGCTTCGTATTCTTCAAGAATCGGACCAGGCAAAACCGCAATCAACACCCGGCATTCGGTCCTGTCTTCTGTAAGAACCTGGTAGCTCACCCCCGCCTTTTCCACGTCGAAAGGAACCATCTTGCGGAGCCGGAAGCGCAGCACGGGGACGACATCGGCAGCCTTTTGGGGCAGGGAATCGAAGTCCAGCACAAATACCCGCACCGCCGTATCCGGCAGCACCAGTGTTATGTGGCGCGTCCGCGGCGTCACATCCGCCAACACCGACTTGATTGCCTCCGCCACAACCTGAGGCGCGTGCAAATTTGGCTCGTCAATGCCCGGAACTAGCGCACCTTCGACCAATGGCGCAAACGCGTACACGGCAGATTCGCCTTTGCCCGGCAGCGCCGCGGCCAGCACGCCTTCTGGCATCAGTTCGATCGCCACCGACGGCCTGCCGCCTGTGCGCGTTCTAGCTTTGCTTGTACTCGTATTTGAACTCAAAGTCGCTCGCACTTCCGGTCGTCGTCTGATCCCTGTTCCCTAATCCCTATTCCCTGTATCTATCTCGAAGCCTCGATGAATGTCACCTTGTTGATCTCTTTCAACGTCGTCAATCCACGCCGCACGCGATCCAGTGCAGATTCGCGCAGAAACGACATGCCTTCCTTCTGCGCCAGCTTGCGCACTTCCGACGTCGGCTTCTTCTCCAGAATCAACTCGCGGATCGGATCGGTCAAATCCAGCAACTCGTGAATCGCGGTACGCCCCCGGTAGCCCGTCCCGCCGCACTCGATGCAGCCCGCGCCCTCGCGGAACTCGAATCCGCGCCATTCCGCCAGATCCATGCCGCTCGCGACCAACAAGTCGTCAGGGTATTTCACGGCCCGCCCGCAAAACTCGCAGATGGTGCGCACCAGCCGCTGCGCCAGGATGCAGTTCAGCGCGGAAACAAAGTTATACGCCTCCACGCCCATGTTCAGAAACCGCCCCAACACGTCCACAACGTTGTTCGCGTGCACCGTCGTGAAAACCAAATGCCCCGTCAGTGCGGAGTTGATCGCGATCTGCGCCGTCTCCTGGTCGCGAATCTCGCCCACCAGAATTTTGTCCGGGTCATGCCGCAGAATCGACCGCAAGCCGCGAGCGAACGTCAGGCCCTTTTTCTCGTTGACAGGAATCTGCGTGATCCCGCGAATCTGATACTCCACAGGGTCTTCGATGGTGATGATTTTGTCTTCATCGCTCTTAATCTCGTTCAGCGCGGCATAGAGCGTCGTCGTCTTACCCGACCCCGTCGGCCCCGTCACCAGCACCATCCCGTATGGCTCGCGAATATATCGCCGAAAGCGCTTCAGATCGTCATCCGCAAATCCCACCACATCCAGCGTCAAGTTGCTGAACTTCTCGCTCATCGATTGCTTATCGAGTACGCGCAGCACCGCATTTTCGCCATGAACCGTCGGCATGATCGAGACGCGGAAGTCGATCAGTCTGCCCTTGTACCGCACACGGAAGCGCCCGTCCTGCGGCACCCGGCGCTCGGCAATGTCCAGCTCGCTCATAATCTTCACGCGACTGAGAATCGTCGCGTGGTGTTCGCGCGCAATCGGCGCCATCGCCTCCTGCAGCACGCCGTCAATGCGGTACTTCACATGCACCGAGTCGTCGTAGCTTTCAATGTGAATATCGGAAGCCCGGCGTTCGAGCGCAGTGAAAATCGTCGTATCCACAAGCCGGATAATCGGGCTGATGTCCTCGTCGCTGGTCAGCTTTTCAATCGAAATGTTTTCATCGGAGTTGTCATCGCCCGTCAGCACGTCGAACGTCAGCCCCTCGCTGGCTTCGTCCAGTACGCGCTGCGACTGCTCCGTCTTCTTCAACAAATCGGTAATCTGCGAAAGCGTCGCCACCCGCGCAATAATTCGGTGCCCCAGCAGTCCCGAGATTTCATCCAGCACCATCAGCCGCGACGGATCGCTCACCGCAATCACCAGCGCCTCGCCCTGCTGCTCAATCGGCACAAAGTTGTAGCGGAACATCAGCTCCACCGGCACTGTTCGCAACAGATCGTGCTGAATTTTGAAGTTCTTCAGGTCGACGAACTCCGCGCGATAGCGTGCGGCAAGCGCTTCGGCATGCGCGCGCTCCTCGGTGCTACCCGGCAGCGGAGCTGCCGGAATCGCAAGAATAGTTGTTTCAGCCATAAATAATTACCCCTGACCCCCTGCCGTCGATCCCAGGGAGAATATCGGTAGGTAGAGCGAGATAAGAATAAAGACCACGACGACCCCCATCACAATCAGGATCGCCGGTTCAATTAATGCCAGTGCGGCGGTCAGCGCCGTGGCTACGTCTTCCTCAAAAAACTCCGCAACCGAATTCAGCATCTGCGGCAGAGCGCCCGTCTGCTCTCCAACGGAGATCATCTCCGTAGCCAGATCGGGAATCACCTTGGTTGCCGTCAGCGCATCGGCCAGGCTCCTGCCTTCGCGCACGGTCTCAATCGATGTAATGACAGCCTTCGCAACCCTTCGCGACGAAATCGAACGCGCCGCCGTATCGAGAGACGGCACCAGCGGCAACCCGCCCGTCAGCAGTGTCGAGAGCGTCCGTGAAAACAACGCCACTTGGTACTTCAGCCAGATCTTGCCGAACACCGGCAGCCCGATGCGAAATCCATCGACAAAATCTCGGCCCTTTTCCGTAATCGAAAACCGATATCCAACCACACCCACGATCACTGCCACAATCGCGATCCAGAGAATATTGCGCTGGGTCCACGTGCCGAACGACAGCAGCATCATCGTCATCGGTGGCAACGTCGAACCCATCTCGTCATAGAGTTTAGAGAACTGCGGAATAACCACCGTGAACAGAAAAACCAGCAAGCCCGACACCAAAGTAAGCAGCAGGCCGGGATAGATCAGCGAAGCCGTCAGCTTTTTGCGGAATGTCAGAGACACGCGCTGGAACGCAACGTAACGCTCCAGCACCTCCTGCAAATTGCCGCTGCGTTCGCCAGCCAGCAAGGTCGTGGTGTAAATCGTCGGGATGCCTTCCTGCGCCTCGAAAGCCGCCGACAGAGACTCGCCCGTCTTTACCCGGTTCGCTACATCTTCAAGCTGCCCGGCAAAACGTACGTCCTTTTGCCCCTTCGCCAGCATGTTCAGCGAGCCCAGAATCGGCAGGCCCGCCCGAACAAGCGTCAGAAACTGCTGATTGAAGATCAGGAATCGCTCCAGCTTGACCTTGCGACGCCCCATCAGCGCCACATTGCTGCGTGCGCGCACCGAAAATACGTGATAGCCCGCATGCGCAAAGCGGCTGCGCAGCTCCTCGGCGGTCGCCGCCGTCTGGATCTGCTCCTGCACGCGGCCTCGCTCATCGGCCAATTTAATGACGAATTCTGCCATCTCTCGGGGTACCGGACCGGCGCTGGTCGCGCACCGCTCCCTGGCTCATGTTCCTATTCAGGGTAACAGTCTCTTCGCTGGGATAGACGCAAACCCGCCACGAAGCGTTCGCCTGCACCAGAAGGTATACATGTATGCTGATTGCGTTCCCTTGAAACGGTACCCATGAGCCAATCCATGAACCCGGCGGAGCTCGCCTACACCTACAGAGCAGGGAAACGCCAAGTCCGGCCAGCCCTCTGGATCGCCTGCATCGTACTTCTGTCCATCGCGGCGTTTGCGGCCATCACCGGCTCCGGCTTCCGCCACAGCCTTCACGCCGCCAGGCCCGTCGTCCCCTATCCCCATGAACTCGCCCACGTCAGCTTCGCGGTCGCCGGGGATGTCATCCCTCACGAAGCCGTGCGTGCCGCCGCAGCCGCAGCGGGCGACGATGCCCAGGGCTGGACCGCCCTCCTCTCTGACGTCAGCGACGTCTTCCAATCCGCCGATTTCGGCTTCGTCAACATGGAAACCCCGGTCGCCCCCGCCCACTCGAAAGGCTCCAAGCCCTTCATGTTCGACGCGCCGGTCGCCCTGCCTCAAGCCCTCAAGGCCGGCGGCATCAAAATCGTCTCATTCGCCAACAACCACGTCATGGATCAGGGCTGGCCCGGCTTCACCGAAACCCGCGAGCACCTCCGCGACACCGGCCTGCTCTTCGCCGGCACCGGCGACACGGCCGCCACAACCTTCCAGCCCGTATTCACTGAGGCCAACGGCATCAAGGTCGGCTGGCTCGGCATGACCCGCTGGCTCAACGGCAATCGCAACCCCGACAACCCCGATCAGCCTCACGTCAACTTTTTTCCCTATCCCGGCGAGTCCGGAGGCGCTCCTGGAGCGGACGAAGCCCAGGTCCTCGCCGCCATCAAAGCCGCCCGCGCCCAATGCGACCTGCTCGTCGTCTCCATCCACTGGGGCATTGAATACGCGCCCGCACCACGCCCCGAGGACATCGACACCGCCCACAAAATGCTCGACGCGGGCGCTTCGATTATCGTCGGCCATCACCCCCACGTCCTCCAGCAGGTCGAAACCTATCGCACCGCCGACGGTCGCAACACCGTCATCTTTTATTCTCTCGGCAATTTTCTCTCCAACCAGTCGCGCAGCTACGTCGACGGCCTCATGCCCGACAAGGACGGCGATCCGCGCGACTCGATGATCGGCCTCTTCTCCGCAATCCGCGAGGACTACGGTCCCGGCGGCTTTCGCGTCGAGCTCGGCCACGTCGGCATCCTTCCTGTCTGGGACGAAAACAATCGCAACGAAATCGCCGCTGGCAGAACCAAAACGCCCGTCATTCACCCCGTCCTGATCGATCGCGAAATGCCGCGACTCCAGGCCCGTCTCGATGAATTGTCAAAGATCACCGACCAGAACAAGGCGAACCCCACAGCTCCGGCTCTTACGCCCGATCAGCAGAAAGAATTCGTCGAACTCACAACCCAGTTCAAGCTACTCGACGATCGCCGCAAGCTCCTCCTCGCCCGCACCGGCGACGACTACGTCACCGACCCGCCCAAACTCTCAGCCAAGCCCTAGACGTCCGCACTCGTCTCAATCCCATTAGGAGAGGTCCTCCCTGTGAAGCCCACACATCTCTTCGGCTCCGTCGCTCTTCTCGCGTCGCTCTGCCTCGCGACCCCGTCCCGTGCCGATTCAGCCAGCGATCGGCGGCCGTCGAAGCCACCGGCGCTGCAATCCGCGCCGCCTTCGCCGCCGGTAATGTCGCGGAGATCATGCGCGATCACCACCCCGATGCGCGCAAGGCCTTGTCGTTCACGAACGTCGAGGTCGGCGGCAAGGCGGTTGCCGCCGGCCTGCAGGACTCGCTTCGCCAATTCCACGTTGAGTTCGTCGAAAATAACGTCGAGAGCCTTCTCATTGAGGGCGATACGGCCATCGAACAGACCGTCTTCGCGATGAAGGCGACTCCCCTTGCAGGCGGCCAGCCCTCGATCTTCCGCGGCCGCACTATGGTTGTCTATGTCCGTTACAAGGACAGCCCCACCGGATGGGTGTCGATCCGCGAGCTGATTCAACCCGCCACGAATTGACCGGCTCATCCAAGATGTGGAGACCCTGATGGATTCTGCCCAATACCGAGTCACCGGCTGGATCAACGTCACAAGCTACGATCCAAAACCCTACGACGAAACCGGCAGCGCAACCCTCTCCGAAGTCCACGTCACACAGGACTTCACCGTCGGTCTAGTGGGAACAGGCTCTGCCCGTTTCCTCATGGTCACAACCTCCGAGGGCAGCGCCCACTTCACGGGGATGGAGCGCTTCATCGGCGCCCTCGCCGATTTCTCCGGCTCTTTCGTCCTGCGCAACACGGGCGTGCTCACAGACGGCCAAGTCACATCCGAATGGCTTATCATTCCTGGTTCGGGCTCAGGCGAACTCACCGGCCTCCGCGGCAGAGGGGGCACCGGCCCAAATGGCTACTTCCTCGATTACTGGTTTGAATAATCTGGCAATCTAAGCCAGCAACTTGACTCGTTCCTGCCGAGCCGCTGTTACAAGATCCTTATCCAGCGTCGACAACGGCAGATGTTCGCGCATCGCAAGCGCAAGATAAGCGGCGTCGTAAATCGAGAGTTTGTGCCTGCGTGCCATCTCGATCAACTGCAACTCCTCTTGCGGAAATCTGACTTCAATCGTGAACGCACTCAGATCGCGCAAAAACTGCTCCGCATCCGCTCGCTCGATGCGTCCCCGCCGCTCGTTCAGTACGAGAATGTTGCGGACCTCGTACCACCAGATCCCTGGCACAAGCGCCGAGCCCATTTGTATGCGAGTGAAAGCCAAATCTGCTTGAGGATGCACTTCGTCGCGCATCGCCCAGGTAATCACGACCGAAGCATCCAACACGAACCGCATCTCGGCCGGTGCGGGATTCACATCCGGCCTTCATCGCGAGCGGAAAGGATCTCCTCCAATGAAACCGGCTTTGTCCTCTTGCGAATCTCGCGAATGCTATCCATGGCCCGCTTTACGCGCTCCCGATCAATCGCCGCTTCAGGCTGAATCCGCGCCACCGTCTTGCCATGCCGCGTAATCAGCACGCTCTCGCCGCGCTCCACTTCATCCAGAATGCGAAGGAAATGCGTCTTAGCTTCCGATGCCTGATAAGTTTTCATAAAATTGACCAGACAAACGACTAGTCAATTCTATCAGATCGGCTTCCTGCGCGCATCGTCCTTGTTCGGCGCGGCGTCCGCCCGTTCCGCTTCCTGTTGCCTCACACGCCTTGTCCACGCAAGCCCCGGCCTCGACACTCCCAAACCGCGCCGCTCCATCTCGGACGACACGCCTGTGTAGCGGAAATACTCCCGCTGCGCCGCCGTAATCTTCATGCCAATCTCTGCAGCCGATTTCATTGCGTGTCTCCGATCACGAGCCCGCAAAATCCAAGTTCTTTTCTCTGTTCACTGCTCACGGTCTCTCTGTGCACTGTTCGCTGCATACTGCACACTCTTCACTGTCCTTCAATACCCGTTCGCCACCAGCCATGCCTCAGTCAGCTCCACTTCCGGTTTCTTCTTCGCAGTCTGCATCTCCTGATACGCCAACTTCACCAGCACATCTGCCTCCACATTCACCGGCGCGCCCACGCGCAGCGTGTGCAGATTCGTCCGCCAATACGTCAGCGGCAAAATCGCAATTGAAATCTCATCGCCCTCAATCGCCGCAATCGTCAGGCTGATTCCCTCAATCGCGACCGACCCCTTGTGCACCATCCACTGCCGCACGCCTTCCGGCACACGCACCTTAAGCGTCCAGTCCGTTGTCTGCTCGTTAAACGCCGGGCTCGTTCTCGGAATCACCGGGTCCAGTGCGGTCATCACGCCTGCCCCATCCACGTGCCCCTGCACCACATGCCCGCCCAGCGGAGCCCCCGCCGGCGTCGGCAACTCCAGGTTCACCACCGAACCCGCACCAAGCCGCGACAAAGTCGTCCGCGCAATCGTCTCCGCCGCCAGGTCCGCCGAAAAGCGTGGTGGCACTGCACCCGCCTCAATCTCCAGCGCCGTCAGGCAGACTCCATTCACTGCCACGCTGTCGCCCGTCCGCAGCCGCGCCGCAATCGCAGGAGCCGCAATCGTCAGCCGCGCCGCACCCATCCCCTTCGTAAAGGAAATAATCTCGCCCGTCGTCTCAACAATTCCCGTAAACATACTCTTAGCCTAGCGCACCTCGACCGTCCTGCACTTCACCCCACGGATCCCGCAGATACGCACTCAAACACGCATCATTCCCAAACCTCGCCCGCACCACTCCCGTCATCGATCGCTCCAACAATGAAGGCGGCCCAAATCCCGCGGCAAACGGCACAGCCCCGGCACCCAGCTCTTGCTCTGACTGGAACAGCACCGCCTTATCCACCAGCCCCGCCGTCAGAAACGCTCCATTCAGCTCCGAGCCACACTCCAGCAGCAGACTCAAAATCTTCCGCCGCCCCAGCGCATCCAGCACCGCCCCCAGATCCAGCCGCCCATCCTGCTCTGCCACTCGTTCAACCTCGACTCCCGCCGCCTCCAGCCCCGCCATCTTCTCCGCCGCAGCCCCCGTCCCACACAGCACCAGCACATCTCCCTGCGCCGATTGCACCAACTGCGAGTCCACCGGCGTCCGCAGCCGCGAATCCAGCACCACCCGCAGCAACGGCCGTCGCCGCGCTTTGCCGCTTCGGTCCGTCAGCAGCGGATCATCCGCCAGCACCGTCCCCACGCCAGTCAGCACCGCATCCGCCGCATGCCGCAGCACCTGCACCTGCGCCCGCGCCTCCACCCCCGTAATCCAATGAATCTGTCGTGCCGCCCTTTGAGCCGCCGCCGGCGCCACCATCCCATCCGCCGACACGGCTGCCTTCAGCGTCACCAGCGGCCTCCCTGTTTGGATAAACCGTGCAAACGCGTCATTCACCGCACGCGCCTCGTCCTCACATACCCCGGCCACTACCTCAACACCGGCATTCCGCAGCCGAGCGATCCCCTCCCCACTCACCAGCGGATTCGGATCCACAGTCGCCGCAACCACTCGCGCAACGCCCGCGGCAATCAGCGCCTCCGCACAAGGCCCCGTCCGCCCATGATGACTGCAAGGCTCCAGCGTAACGTACGCCGTCGCCCCACGCGCCAACTCCCCAGCTTGCTTCAGTGCAACAACCTCCGCGTGGTCGAACTGCTCGTAGAGATGTGCACCCTCGCCCACCACCACCCCATCGCGCACCACCACACACCCAACCTGCGGATTCGGCGACGTCAGCCCCACCGTAGCACGCGCCAACTCCAGCGCCCGCCGCATGTGCAACTCGTCTTGTTTCGCGTCAATCTGCACTCAGGCCAAGCATAGCCTCGCGCCACCCGCATCGCAAAGACCTACCGCGACGCCACCAGCTTGTGCA
>PLKY01000205.1:0-6103 GCA_003140785.1 Acidobacteriaceae bacterium
TGTTCTCGACATCCTCGCCGACGTAGCCGGCTTCAGTGAGCGTAGTGGCGTCGACTATCGCGAAGGGAACATCGAGCATCTTGGCCAGCGTGTGGGCCAGGAGGGTTTTGCCGGAACCGGTAGGACCGATGAGGAGGATGTTGGACTTGGCGAGCTCGACTTCGTTATTGCGCATGCGATTCATCTGGATGCGCTTGTAGTGGTTATAGACCGCAACGGCGAGCTTCTTCTTGGTCTGGTCCTGGCCGATGACGAAGTCGTCGAGAAAGCTTTTGACCTCTTGCGGTTTGGGGAGGTGTCCGGCGGTGGTGGCGGGATGCGCCTCACCGCGATCGTCCTCGAGGATGGAATTGCAGACCGCAACGCATTCATCGCAGATGTACGCGCGAGGATAGTCGCTGGGCGACGAGATCAATTTGGCCACGGCGTCCTGCGACTTGTGGCAGAACGAGCAGCGTAGCGCTTCTTCAGGTCCCGTACGCGTTTTCATTTGGACTACCCCCTGTTAAGATACCGCGATTTGACTTCCGTGACTATGGGCCCTTAGGTGCGGGGCCGGTCTTTAGTTACCAGTCAGTTCAGGCCACGTTTTGGAGCTTGGCTTCTACTCGCGCGCGCCGTTCCACCAGGAGCGTATAGTTTTCCATCCTGTGCAAGGCGCCCATCACTTCTGCGTGATTTCGCTCCATTTTCGATTCGAGCACTTCCCGACTGTGTTCGATCTTGGTATCGAGCGACTCCATCTTTTTCTCCGTTTGGGCCTGATTGCGGTCGATCTTGGACTCCAGCGACTCGACTCGTTGTTCTACGGTGCTGAGTCGCGCGTCGATTGCGCGAAGCTCAGGAGCAACGAAATCCTGAAACAATTGGCGTCCTTCTTCGATGAATCCCATGTTTCAATCGCTCCTGCCCTCAACTCCCGAATCGGCCCCCTAGGTGCGGGGCCGGTCGATGATCTCGTCGATAATGCCGTATTCTTTCGCTTGTTGCGCGTTCATGATGAAGTCCCGCTCGACGTCGTGCTCGATGCGGTCGAGAGGCTGGCCGGTGTGGGTGGCCATCAGCGTGTTCGTAATCTCGCGGATACGAAGAATCTCGCGCGCGTGAATGTCGATATCGGTGGCCTGTCCACTGAGACCGCCCATCGAGGGCTGGTGAATGAGAATGCGTGAGTTGGGCAGGGCGAAACGCTTGCCCTTGGTCCCGGCAAGCAAAAGGAATGCACCCATGCTGGCGGCTTGACCGATGCAGTATGTAACCACGTTGTTCCTGATGAACTGCATGGTGTCGTAGATTGCCAGGCCTGCGGTGATGGAGCCGCCCGGGGAGTTGATGTAGAGCTGAACGTCCTTTTCCGGATCCTCACCGGAGAGGAAGAGCATCTGGGCAACGATGAGATTGGCGATCTGGTCGTCGATGGGTGTGCCAAGAAAGATGATGTTATCGCGAAGCAGACGGGAATAGATGTCGTAGGCGCGCTCGCCGCGACTCGTCTGCTCAACCACCATGGGAACTAATGCCATTCGGGTGCTTCTCTCACTCTTCCGTCGGGGGTCTGTTTTCCCCCTCCCTTTTGAAGGCTGCGCGGTTCGGATTAGGTCGGACCGAAGCGTGCAGCGTTAAATGTGGCTTTCGCCTTCAGGCAGGAAGCCTTTCATACAGTAAATTCGCGGTTTTTTCGCGTTTCATTTGTTCCCGGATTCTAGCGAGCCCGCCATCTTGAGTCAAACGCTGGCGGAGCGCCTCAACCGGTTCATTCGATTGCAGGGCCGCCAGTTGCAATTCGCGGTCCAGCTCTTCGTCGCTCACGGTGATGCCTTCTGTCTCGGCGATTTTGTCGAGAAGAAGATTGGTTTTGACCTCGGAAACAGCTCCGTCCCTCTGCGCGGCGCGCAGGCGGCTGAAGTCAAGCTTGCGCATCTGTTCGGTTTCCATACCCTGGGCGGCAAGGGCGCGCAATCCGCGATCCAGGCGGGCGTCTACTTGATCCTGCACGAGCGACTCGGGGACGGGAAACGAAAACTTCTCGCTGAGCGCGGCAAAAAGCTTGTCTTTGGTNNTCCTTGGCGAAATCGTCGCTCAACTCGGGCACGATGCGCTTCTTGATTGCTTCGACGGTAACTTCATACGAAACCGTTTTTCCCGCCAGGCTGGGCTCAGCATAATCGGCGGGATAGATGACTTCGGCTTTCAGCTCCTGGCCGGGTTTGGCGCCGCGAAGAACGTCGTTGAAGGCTGCGACCGTATCTTTGCCTCCAATCTCAACGAGGGAGTCCTGCCCGGCGATGGGAGCGGCTTCAGGCTCGCCCTCGACCTGGCCGGTGTAAGAGATCTGCGCCCAGTCGCCATCGACGAGTGCGCGGTCTTCTTCAACGGGCTCGATGGTGGCGCGCGATTCGCGCAGTTGGCTCATCTCGTGCTGAAACTCTTCGTCGGTGAGTTCAACGGAGGGCTTTTCGACTGTCACGTCCTTGTAGCCCTCGATTGAGAAGGCTGGAATGTACTCGAAGGCGGCCTTGACGTGGAGCGGCTGGCCTTCTTCCACGGTGAGTTCGGTGACCTGCGGCTGACCGATGGGCTGTACGCCCAACTCGCGCACGCCTCGATTGAAGCGCTCCGGGAGCAGGCCGTCGATGACTTCCTTGCGAATCTCGGAGGAGTAACGGCGGCGGACCACGGACTCAGGCACCTTGCCGGGACGAAAGCCGGGAATCTTCGCGTACTTTTGATAATTGCGCGTCACGGTGCGGAAGGCTTTGGTGACATCTTCGGCAGGAACGTCGAGCACGAGCTCGCGGGTGCAATCGGGATTTAAGACTGGACCGTGGGTGTGTTCGTGGCCTTCTTCGTGATCGTGCGTGTGGGCTGCTTCAGGTGAGGCGGAATTTTCGAGTGTGTCAGTAGAGCTCAACGTTTTGCCTTCCGGGCGCGACAAGCGCCATAGAAACTGCTGCCGCCGCTCCGGGGCGATACTGCCACGTGTGGCTCGGGGTTCTCTTCAATCCATGGTAAGAGGGTTTGCCGACAGGGTCAAACCCGCAAGGGCAAGGGTGACTGTCCCGCCAATGCGGAGGTCACGTTACGTTTACTGTTCAGTGACCTAACGGTCCGAACTATGGTCTGAACTTTAATCCGCGGCGCTGATTCCAGGGACTAAAGTTCGGACCCAATCGGCTTGCGGACNNGGTCGGCGGCGCCGCAACGGAGATAGGAGGCGCGGGCTTCAGTAAGGCTCAGATGGCCGTTGACGGTAAGGCGAATCTCTGAGGCATCGGAGTCCTCCTGTCCGTCGTCTTCCCACCAGCAGACGGGGCATAATGCCATGGCGCTGGGCTCTTCCAGCGTTCTGTATCCGCAGCACGGACAACGATAAAGAGTCTTGGGCGGAGGGTCGCCGGCGGAAAGTTGCATATAGAGAAAGACGGTGTTTTCGGGGCTCGTGTTTACCGCGCGGAGAATGAATCGGCACACGGCTCCCACTGTGAGCGCACGAGCCTGCGCCCTCCGTCTATCCTGTACAACGAAGTGCAGGAAGCGAAGGGAGCTCTCCCGAATGCAGATACCTGGTTTGTCGTTTATCCGATTGAGCCGCGTTGTGTGGATTGGATTGTTTCTTTTGCTGCCACTTTCGATGAGTGCCCAGAACGGTTCGCCGGACGGGCGATTGCGCGTCGCCATCGTGGGGCTGGTGCACGATCACGTCGCGGGATTTCTGGCGCAGCTCCCGCAACACCACGATGTGGAACTTGTCGGCATCGCCGAGCCTGATCCGGCGTTACAAGCGAAATATCAAAAAAGATATTCGCTGCCCGACAATCTCTTTTTTAAAGACATGGCCAAAATGATCGAGGCGCGGCGTCCGCAAGCGGTGCTGGCCTACACGTCGATTGCCGATCATCGCCGCGTGATTGAAGTGTCTGCCTACTATGGCGTTTCGGTGATGGTGGAGAAGCCGCTGACGATCTCGCTCGACGATGCGCTGGCGATCCGCAAGATCGCTCGCGAAAAGCACATTCATGTGCTGGTGAACTACGAGACGACGTGGTACTCGAGCAACAAGGCGGCTTATGACCAGGTGAAGCAAGGCCAAATCGGCGAGGTGCGGCGTGTGGTGGTGCATGACGGGCACCAGGGGCCGAAGGAAATTGGCGTGTCGCCGGATTTTCTGAAGTGGCTGACCGACCCCGACCAGAACGGTGCCGGTGCGTTGTACGATTTCGGCTGCTACGGCGTGGACCTGATGACGTGGTTAATGCAAGGCGAAACGCCGATGACGGTGACGGCGGTTGTGAATCATGACAAGCCGCAGATTTATCCCAAGGTGGATGACGACTCGACAATTGTTCTTCAATACCCGCATGCGCAGGCGGTAATCCAGGGCTCGTGGAACTGGCCGTTCGCGCGCAAGGATATGGAGGTCTACGGCGCGACGGGTTATGCGGTCACGGTGGGGCTGGACAAGCTGCGGGTGCGCCACGAGCACGAGAACGATGAGCAATTGACAACGCCCGCGCCGTTGCGCGAGGACGAAAGCAATTCGCTGAGTTATCTGGCAGCGGTGCTGCGCGGGCAGATTCAAGACAAGGGCGACTTGAGCGCGCTCGATACAAACATCACCGTCATGCAGATTCTGGATGCGGCGCGGGAGTCGGCGCGGACGGGAAGAAGTGTGCGGCTGAGCCGGATCAGCGAGTAGTTTCGCACAGAGCGCACGGCTACAATAAGGTGTGCGAAAAGTCATTTTCTTCGCGGTTCCCGCGCTCGTCATCATCGTCGCAATCGCAGTTGTCTTTGCGCGATCGGCAACGCCCGTCGTTGACATGCCGTCGTCCATCACCACACTTGGTCAGGCAACTCCTGTTACTGTGCAGGTCCATGATCCGCGCGGCGTGCGCAAGATTACGGCGATGGTCGAGCAGAACGGCGCCAGCTATGCCGTGGGTGCAACGACCCAGACCTCCAAGGCGACGGACAGCAACTGGACTTTCACGGCTGGCGTCAAAGCGGCTCCGCAGCTCAAAGACGGCGCTGCTAAGTTGATCGTTGAGGCGACCTCGAACGATCTGCTCGGCAACAAGGCGCGCGTGGAGCGTGATGTCACCGTAGTGACGCGGCCTCCATCGTTGAGTGTCGACTCAGACCAGCACTACTTGTATTTAGGCATGGCCGACCTGGTCACCTTTGACGTTTCCGGCGGCTGGACTTCGGCAGGCGTGCGCGTTGGCGATCAGACGTATCGCAGCTGGCCCATGCCGGGCGGCAAGCCGGGCCGCTTTTCGCTCTTCGCCTTCGCGTGGAACATGCCTCCCGGCACAGCGCCGGTGGTCTATGCATCCGTGGGTGCGGGAAACGATGTGACAAGCCCGATGGTGTTTCAGTTTCCCAAGAAGGAGCAGCCCCATTACACCACGCATGATCTACAGGTCAGCGACGCCTTCATGCAAAAGGTTGTCAATGAGCTTGATCCCAACGGTTCGGGCGATCCAGTAGCGCGTTTTGTAAAGATCAACAGCGAGATGCGGCGGGCGAATAACAAGACTCTCTCCGATCTCCGCTTCAAGACAGCGGAGAAGTTTCTCTGGTCGCAGCCTTTCGCGCGGCAAACCCACTCGCAGGCGGAGGCGACGTTTGCGGATCTGCGCAACTACATTTATCACGGTAAGAAGATCGACCAGCAGGTGCACCTTGGTTACGATCTCGCCGTGACGCAGCACGTGGGTGTAGAGGCATCGAACGACGGGCAGATCGTGTATGCCGCTCCCCTCGGTATCTACGGCAACTGCGTCGTGGTCGATCACGGCTATGGCCTTCAGACCATCTACGGCCACATGAGCCAGATCGACGTGCACGTCGGCGACATGGTGAAGCGCGGGCAAGTGATGGGACGAAGCGGAATGACCGGAATGGCCGGCGGCGATCACATCCACTTCGCCATGCAACTCGACGGGGTGCAGATCGACCCCAAAGAGTGGTGGGACCCGCACTGGATTCACGACCACATAGCGCGCCGTGTGGATTTGCCGGGATTTAAGGGATAGCGGTCAAGATTGATCGACGAGTAACTTCCGGATCGACGGTAAGAACGAAGCCGCAGGCGCCGCGG
>PLKY01000205.1:6137-9416 GCA_003140785.1 Acidobacteriaceae bacterium
CGATGTAGGCTAGCGGTGATCCGCCCGGAAACTTCTTGACAATCCCCTCTTTAATATAGAATGCTACATAGGGTCATCGCCGTGGTTGCACGGCAGATTCTGGAGTCATGCGTATCTTGCAGTCGCGCACTGCCTGATCGAGTTGCGCCAACGCGAAATTGTTCGCCAACACCGTCTGCTTTTTGACCCAAACAACCCCGAGAATCTGTTTCTCCTACAACTCGATCTTCGTGAGTACAATGTTCGTCAATGCAATTCGGAGGATCAGGATGCAACTTCGACTCATCGGAAGCCTTACGTCCGTCGCCCTGTGCGGGGTCGCGCTCGTTGCCCAAACCAGTGCTCCGAATGCGCAAAAGCCATCTGAGACACCGAAGACGGTTCACCAGTTGTTCGTGGAAGACCAGGACGATACGCATGGACCGGCGGGAAGCCGAGATTTACTGAAGAGAAATACCTCCAACGTGTAAAGGTGCGCCAAGCGACGCTCCGAGAGATGTTGGCAGCTGGCGAGATAAGGACGGGCGACGATTTCAGAGATGCTTCATATATCTTCCAGCACAGTGACAAGCCCGACGATTGCCTGTTCGCACACATACTCGCCATGGAAGCCGTGTTTCGAGGCACGACGGCTGCAAGATTTATCGCGGCGGCCACGTTGGACCGCTACCTGCAATTCACCAAACAGCCGCAAGTATTCGGCACACAGTACATAACTGACCCGAAGGCCCCCATTCCGATTCACACCGCTGCGTCTCCCTTCCAGTTCGGAAGAACTCTTGAGCCATATAACGAAAGCTTTCTTCCCGATGCTGTACGAACCGATTTCTGCGTACCGATCTTGGCACAACAATATGCAAACGTCGCTATGTTCAATACCGGCAAATGGCCGCGAGAAACCATGCATCCGCCTTGTCAATGATGCGTGCGGCGGAGACGGCGACTTCCTCTTCCGTGGTGAATTCAAATACTCGATCCCCAAATGAGACTGTCCTCGATTCTCAATTTCGAGAAACCTATGAGTACTCGTCAATGACTGCAAGATTGTCTGCGCTATAGAGTGTTTGCGGGGTTCGGAGCGGATCGTGGCCCACTCGGCAGTACCTTTCGATCAACTAGGGTTCGGCGCTTCGCGTCTACCTTGTTCTCACCGTCAGCCACCGCCAAATCTCCAGTCGCTACACATTATTTCCCCGAATTCGCTACGCTGGTTTCAGAGAGAAACCTAAGCCCTGCACACTTCATCTCCGGCCCAAATTTTGGCTTGCCGCAAGCTCTTTCTTTGCAGGAATTTGGGTCTTAAGTCCCTGGCACAGAGGAATTTAGCCAGATACCCCTCCGCTAAATCTAATGGTTCGAGTAATTTGCGAAAAAGACCGGGGGAGGGGGGCCCTCCGCCGGGGAGCCGATTGCGCAGCTGTGGATCCGGGCCTACGGCACAAACACGTGCAGCCGCACATGCCACTTGGTGCTTGCGCCGGGCTTCAACGTCACCATGCCGGTGTCCATCTTGCCCCATTCCTTGCCAAAGGGATTGGCGAAGTTGAACTGGTCTTCAATGGCGACGAACTTCATAGCAGGTGGCGCGTACATCTGGATGGTTTTGATCTCGGGCGAAAGGCCGACGATGTCGACGCCATAGTGGGCGGCAGGATCGATGACTTTTACGGTGACGGCGCCGTTTTGCCACGCGAGCTTGCTCCAGTTGTCGTCGTAGAAGTTGTGCGCGAGCGGCACACCGTCGGCCGCGCGCAGGTCATATTGTGTTCCATCGACGGGCTTGAGTTTGCCGGTCGGGAAGACGTTGTCGTAGTTGTCAACTTCTGCGAGATTCGAACCCGGAATGTGAATGCGGACCTGCGTGCGGTCGCCCGACGGCAAGGCAAAGTAAGGGTGCCAGCCGATCGCGATGGGTTCCGCTTCGCTGCCCACGTTGTGAGCCACGATGCTGGCGTCGACAGCCTCGGCGGTGAGCGCGATGGTGAAGTCTAGATCTGTCTTGGAGAGCCAATGACCGCCGAAGTTACCTGCGTGAATGATGCCCGTGACCTCCTGGCCGCCGGGAATATCTTTCATGTGCACGTCGTCGGTTTTGGCCTTCAAGATGAGCCCGTGCATGGCGTGCCGCTCGGCACCTGGATTCTTACCGATGTTATTCGCGGGCAGCGTAATGGTATGGCCTTCCCATGAAGCGGTGAGGGTTTGGCCGTCAGCCGACAGCGGTCCGCGAATGCGGTTGGGATAGGGAACCAGAAATGCGGAGCCGAGGCGATAGCCCAGGTCGCCGTTGGCGTCGTCTTTCTCATCGAGCATCTGCTTCGCGCCGGCAAGGTCGGGCGAAGCGAGCACGTTGACGCTGCCCTTGCCAGGGAAGTTTGCTGTGATCTGAATCAATTCCATGCCGCGGCCGGGAGCGAGCGTCACGCTGGTGAACTCGGGCTTGGTTTTGCTGACGGCGGTGCGCGTGAGGGTGACGATTTTCTGGCCGCCGATTTCGGTGACATCTTGTGCAGGGCTACTCATAACGAACAGACTCCCCATGAAAACCGGCAGGGCAATGGGAAAAGCAATCAATGTGCGGAAGGAATTCTTCATTTTGGTCCATCCCTGAAGGTACATTCGGATTTTCCGGAGCAGCCTAGTGCGCGGGAGCAAATTTGCCGCCGCGAGAAAGCGTATTCCGGAAGCGGCCTCATTCTACGACAAAGGGCGCGGTCGAGGCTTGGGCGAGGGCGATTTTGAAGGGGAGTACGGAGCGGGAGGGCTGGCTCTGGTTGTCGGAAGAACAGACCGACTGCCTCATTGAATCGGAGTTGCGCGTTGGGTTGACATTCGACCCAAAGGAGTGAATACTTGGGTCGAATGGCTACCCAAGAAAACAACGACGACCGCATTGCNNTGGGGTGTGAGCGAGAACAACCGCAAGGCGCGATTCTATTCCCTGACGCCGAGGGGGCGCGAGCAACTGGTGGAGAAGACCAGCGAATGGCGCCGCCTGACGCGGGCGATGGGGCTGGTTCTCGATTCCGGAGATGGCACCCAAGGTCAGGAGGCATGAAGATGTTCAAGCGCAAGCGCAGTGCAGAGGACTTTGCCGAAGAGATCAAAGCGCACCTTGCGCTCGAACGGGATGAGCTGCGACACGAGGGCTTGAGCGAGGAAGATGCGCAGTGGAAGGCGCGGCGTGAGTTCGGCAACGTCCGCGCTGTGCAGGAGCGTTTCTACATCCGCGGCCGTTGGATAGGCCTGGACAAGCTGTGGCGCGATCTGCGGTTCGGG
>PLKY01000205.1:9423-37418 GCA_003140785.1 Acidobacteriaceae bacterium
GGACGTCGAACCCTCCACGCGGAACCGGCACCATCGATAGCAATGAGACGTTTTCGTATTCGGTTTACGATGCGCTCCGAAAGCAAACCGGCGGTGTCTCGCCGCTGATCGCATTTGTCCCTTTGTCGGGAAGCAAGGTCGCTGTCCGCTATGGAATGCAGCCGGAAGAGGCAGAAGGCGACATGGTGAGTGGTGCCTTCTTCTCCGGCCTGGGTGTGAAGCTGCCGCTCGGCCGCGGCTTCAGCGAGCAGGACGAGACGAACCATGCGCCAGTTGCTGTGATCAGCTACAACTACTGGACGCGGCGTTTCGCGCGCAATCCGAACGTATTGGCACAGACGCTCTTTGTGAATGGCGTGCCCACGACGATCGTTGGAATCACTGCCGAAGGCTTTGAAGGTGTTGAGGGCGGCGGATCGACTGATTTCTGGATACCTTTGCAGAGTCGGCCGGAATTGAATGCGTGGGGCAATCCTCCGGACGAGGGCAAAATCTATCTCAACGATTCCACCTGGTGGTGCCTGCGGCTGATTGCGCGGTTGGCTCATGGCGTAAATCGAACGCAGGCGATCGCACAATTGCAGCCTGTCTTTCAGAGAGCGGCATATGTAGGGCTCGGTGGCTCACCCATGGAGGGCGAGAAGCGCCCGGTTCTGAGCTTCGCTGATGCTAAAAGTTTTCCAGGCTATGACCAGATGTACGGCAACCCGCTGCGCATTCTAATGGCGATGGTAGGACTGGTTCTGCTGATTGCGATTGCCAACGTGGTGATGCTCTTGATGGCGCGGAATGCGTCGCGGCAACGCGAGTTTTCATTGCGTCTCGCGCTGGGTGCGGGCCGCGGCGAGTTGTTTCGGCAACTGCTGATGGAGAGCGCGATCCTTGTGACGGCGGGAGGCGTGCTGGCCTGGGCCTTTGCGGAGATGGCCGCGCGCCTGCTCGGCCGATGGGCGCAGATCGAAACCAGTCTCGCGCCCGACAATACGGTGCTGCTGTTTACGCTGGGTGTGCTGGTGCTTGCTGCGCTGCTGTTCGGTTTGGCGCCGTTGCGCGTGGCTCTAGCTGGCGGGGCGGAACTAGCGCTGAAGACTTCAGCCGCGACATCGAACACAGATGCGGGCAAGTCGCGCAGCGGCCGAATCATTGTCGCTTTGCAAATGGCTCTGTGCGTGGTGCTGCTGGTGGGCGCGGGATTGCTGATTCGCACCTTGCGCAATCTCGAAAATACTCCCCTGGGAATGCGCGTCGATGGCCTCGTCGTCTTCGGAGTGAAACCGAACATTCCGTCTGTGCCCGAGGGCGTGGCCTTTTATCGGAACCTGATAAGCAAATTGCGTGTGCTGCAGGGTGTGGAATCGGTGACCGTTATGGACGAGCGCATTGGCTCGGGATGGTCGAACAACAGCGACATGATGGTGGACGGCAGAATACCGGATGTCGCCAACGGATCATCGAAGACGGTGCGGTGGAACGTCGTCGGCCCTGATTTCTTCGGCACACTTGGCATTCCTGTTCTTGCGGGACGCGACTTTGTCGATTCCGATACCGCAAAATCCCAACCAGTTGGCATCATCAACGAAGAGTTTGCCAAACGCTTCCTGCCGAATGTGAATCCCCTGGGCCACACCTTTGGACCCGACAAGGGACAAGCCACGATGACCATCGTGGGCATGGTGAAAAATCATAAATATCGCAGCATCAACGAAGATCCAATTCCGATGGCTTGGTATATGTATGCGCAGATTCCGGTTATCGGAGAGATGCAGGTGGAAATGCGGGTCCATGGCGCACCGCTGGCGATTCTTCCTTCAGCGCGCAAAGCGGTGCAGCAATTGGATCCGAACCTACCCCTGATCCAGCCGATGACACAACGCGCACAATATGACACAACGATCTCCGGGCAAACGCTCTTCGCGCGGCTTGCCGGCTTCTTCGGTATTTTGGCGGTTGTGCTGGTGGCGACGGGGCTCTACGGATCGCTGGCATATCGTGTGAGCGTACGAACTGCCGAGATCGGAGTACGGATGGCTGTGGGGGCACGGCGCGAGCAGGTGGTGTGGATGATCTTAAAAGATAGCTTGCTGCTAACTGTGGTTGGTGTCCTGTTTGGTATTCCGCTGGCGTTGCTGGTCGGCCGAGCGCTTACGTCGTCTTTGTATGGTGTGAGGCCGCTCGATGTGGTGAGCTATCTCGTCGCAGTCGTCGGAGTCGCAGTGGTGGCGCTGGCTGCGAGCGCATTGCCGGCAGGGCGTGCGGCAAGTGTCGACCCGATGACGGCGCTGCGTACAGAGTAGGGGTGACGCAGCTACATCGAAACTTCCGTGCGCGAGAGAGCGTCAGTGCTGCAGCTTGTTCAGCTGGTCGATTGCGCTCTTCAACTCGTCGAGTTTCTTTCCTGCCTCGCCCAGCTTGCCTTCCGCAGTAAGTCGCTGGTAATCCTCCAGGTCCTTGGCGGCATCTGCAATGAGCCCGTGGAGATTCGTTGCGGGCTGGAGTGCCGGGCCGGATTCGGTCGCGGGTTGGAGCGGTTCGCTGCTTGCACTGAGGGACGAGGCTCCTCCGCCGAAGAGAGAGGTCAGAGCCGCTTCGAATGTTGGACCATAAGCAAGCCGGTCCTGCAGCGCGAGCACAACCAGGCGCAACTCGGGCATCGGACTGCGCTCCGCTTGAAGATAGATGGGCTCGGCGTAGAGCAGCGCGCGCCCGGAAGGAATGACCAACAGACTTCCGCGGCGCACGTGTGACCCTTGCTGGTTCCAAAGAGTGAGTTGGCCAGAGAGCTGAGCATTTTGATCGATACGCGCCTCGATCTGGAGCGGACCATCTACAAGTTTAGTTTTGGGAAAGTCGTAGACTATCGACGTGCCGTAGTGTGCGCCATCGCAACGACCGGCGAGCCAACCAATGAGATTGTTCCGGTTGGCGGGCGTGAATGGCAGTATCTCAACGAACTCTTCGCTCGCCTCGCCGGGTAGTTTCATGAGTACGAAATTCGGTTGCATTGCCTGCGTAGTCTGTTCTCCACTGTCGGCCAGTCCGACTTCGCTGGCGACTGTCCATAAGTCCTCGCGGTTATAGAAGACCTCAGGGTCAGTCATGTGATAGAGACCGTAAACTTCCGCTTGTAACTTAAGCAATGACTCAGGGTAGCGCAGATGATTGCGCAGGTCCGTCGGCATTGCTTCGGCGTCCTTGAACAAGCTGGGAAAGACACGTCGATAGGCAGCCAAAATCGGATCCTGCTGATCGAAAACATAAAACGTCGTCGTGCCGTCATATGCGTCAATCACTACCTTGACGCTGTTGCGCATGTAATTGATGGCACGGCCACCGAGACCGTAATGGGTCGAATACGGATAGTTGTCCGATGTCGTGAACGCATCCATGATCCACGAAAGGCGGCCATTTTCACCGAGAACGACGTACGGATCCTGCTCGAAAGTAAGGAAGGGCGCCAGGGCTGCGGCGCGATCGCGCACGTTTCGGCGCATGAGAAGACGGCTCTGTGAATTCACGTCATCGCTGAATGGCAATTTGGCCAGATCGCCGCGATCGAAGGCAAGGAGAGCGCGGCGCAGAAACCCGCCAAGTTCGATGCCTCCGCTACCCTGATAAGACGTAAGGTTGTTGGTGTCTCCTTGCGGGTAATTGAACTCCTGCTGCCGGGTTTTCACATAGACGTCGGTGTCCGTCAACTCGCCGAAGTAAATTTCGGGGCGGGAGACGTTTAGGTTATGCACCGTACTCTGGACGGGCATGTTACTCAGCATCAGCGTGGGCAGACCTTCTTGTGTGAACCCATTTACGGGATTCATGGTGATGCCATAGCCATGCGTATAAATCAGCTTCTCGTTGATCCAGTTGCGGCTGCTCTCAGGGAGCTTGTCGACATTCAATTCGCGGGCGGCGAGCATTACCTCCCGCACCTTGCCATCAATTTTGTAGCGATCGATGTCGATGTCGGGAAAGTCGTAGTAGGTGCGGATTTCCTGGATCTGCCGAAGCGTGTCTTGCAACGCATGCCAGTCCCACAGTCGGATGTTTTGAAGTGTGGCTTGGTTGTTGGCTGGATCGGCTGCATCGACGGTTGTCTCCGCAGGAAATTCGCGCTGCACGAACCGGTCCAGCCCGAAAGCCTGCCGAGTCATCTCGATGTTATAGGCGATATAGGGCCGTTCTCGAACCAACTCATTGGGTTTGACCAGAAAGCTGCTCACATACCAGCTGATTAAACCGAATGCGACATAACTGACCGCGGCTGGAAGGACAGCGACAACGAGCCAGCGGCCGCGTGGCGCCCATACCGCCGTCACAACGGCGATGACGGCTCCAAGAAAAAGGGCCACGCAGGTAACCAACAAACCGGTGAGCGTGACATGCGCGCCGGTATAAGTTACGCCATCAAAGACTGTGTGATGTTCATAGAGTTGCGCGAACCGACCGAGATACGTGCGAATGGCAAGAACGAACAGAAGGAACGCCACCGCAGCGGAGAGCCCACGCCAGGGCAAAGGAATATAGTTGGCTCTGCGCTCGCCGAATGCGCGCGATCCACTGGTGATGAGAATGAATAAAGCTGCCAACAGGCAGGCGATGACTGCGATAGTAAGAAGCCAGCCAGCGACCATGTTCCATGCAGGCAGCGTAAAGAGAAAGAAGTTCAGCGGTTTGCCGAAGATCGGATCCGCAACGGTGCCGGCTGCATTGGGGGCGAACCAGAACAATGCCAGCGTGGGCCACTCTGACGCCATCGTGCCACCGGTGGCGAGAGCAATTAACAGCGAGGCACCAATCGCGAAGATACGCAGGAAAGGCCTGACCGACAAATTCACTTCTCTCCCACCGAAAACAATTGTGTGATCGAGGGGCAACTCGTCGCGATGAGCCCGGTTGAGAAGAAGAAAAGTTCCGTACAGGATGAAGAACGTGACCACTGCGAATGCCGCGAAGATTCCCCACTGCAGAGCTAACTGCCGGAGGAACACGTCGCCGTAGCCGAGCGACCGGAACCAGAGCAACTCCACCCAGTACGACAACACGGTTCGGCTTCCGAAGAAAATCAATGCGATGATCGCAAGAAGAACAAAAAACTTGCGATTGCGACGCTGTGGAGGCTGAATCTTCCTGGGCCAATCAATCGATTCGTGCATCTTTCTCCCCACCGTGCCGGCGTTCTGCTTTCGGACCACGAGAATTTCGTCGTTGCTCGAGTAAACCAAGCACCAGGTAGCTACGGAGCGCGAGGTTTAATTGTCGCGCCTTTCTTACTCTAGTCTTCTCAAGTGGGCTTTGCAGAGCGGCGCCTTCTGGAAAAGAGAGACGACATGTGAGCCAGGCGCGCGTAAATGCGCAGCTATTTGCGTGCTATTCGCTGAAGGGGACGCCAAACGTCAGCAGAGCTGAGCGCGGCGGGCGGACTTGTGCACCAATGATTTGGGGTGCTTTTCCCATCTCTTCCCAAACCTGAATCGCCGCCGCATTCATATAGAGCAGCCGAACCTGCTCGCGACTATCTCCTCGCAGGCTGTAGATGCTAATTGTCGTCAAGAGTCTCGTTTGGCCAGAATTAGACAAGTACGGTCCCATGCTTACGGCTGGAGCATTCTCAATGTTCCGCACGTCCTCCGCGCTCTGCGCAATGATCTGATAGTGCAGAGCGGAAGGCGAGTGTTTCGCCACAAGGTTATGCGGAAGATCGTTTGACGTGGGACCAGAATCGTAATGCAGAATGCTCAATCCGCGCCCCGCAAAGAGAACCAATAGTATCGTCGCCAGCAAAACATACAGCGCACCGGACGGAGTGCGAACAAGCCGAAGAGTGCATCGAACGGATGTAACTCGCCTGGCTTGAATTGAACGGAGTTGCACCGCGGGCACATATGTCGGAACCACAGTACCCGCGGTAGCCAATTCGGCCAGGTCATCGCTTCGACGTTCATCCAAATTCTCCTTTCACTCTGTGACAGGTACGGTCAATTCGCGGTTCCAACACCCGCGCTGGAATTCAAGTCCAACCACGCGAGGAGAGCGCGGGTACTTCCCGTAGCCAAGGCCATGGAGGAATCAGCGGCACCGTAATAAAGCTGGATCGTATCCCCGTCCGCGCCGATTGTTTGACCGCATGGAAATACGACGTCGCTCACGTCTCCAGCGCGCTCGTATGAGGTTTCGGGGCCAAATATCCAGGCGTTTCCACGCTTCAAGCAGATTTCGGGCCTTTCCAAGTCGAAGAGCGCCAGGCCCAACCGATAAATGCTACCCGCGGCAGTTTGCCTGACCCCGTGGTAAATCATCAGCCAGCCTTTGGATGTCTCGATCGGCGGAGAGCACAGCCCAATCTTGTTCGCATCCCACCAGCCTCCACGGCGTGCTTCCAGAATGACTTTATGGCGACCCCAGTAGCGCAAATCCGGGGAGTACGAGATCCACATATGAGCGCCAGTCGACGTCACCGGCCGGTGAATCATTGCCCAGTTGCCGTTGATTCTTCGCGGCAATAAAGCGGCATCCTTATCCTCAGGCGGCATGATCACGCCGAATCGCTCAAAGCTCTTGAAGTCTCTTGTAAGTGCGAGCGAAACTCCAGGACCTCCGCGCGCAAAGGAGGTATATGCCACCGCATACTGCTCGAGCTCCGGGACGTAAGTAATACGTGGATCTTCAATGCCCCAGATCTCTTCAGGGTAGTCGCGCGGATTGGCCACCAGCGTGGGCTTTGCATCGATACGCCAATTGTCGATTCCGTTCGCCGAGCGCGCCGCACATAGGTGCGAGAGGCCTGTCCTGTCTTCCACACGGCAAAGCAATAGAGTGTCTCCATCGGGCAATCGCACGGCACCCGCGTTGAAGACGCTGTTAATGGGATAGGGCCAATTCTGACGAGTAAGGATTGGATTGCCGGAGTATCGCGTGAACAGAGCGGGATCGACGCGTGCGCTCTGGATGGGCTGTTCCAAAGCCGGGGCGTTTGGCAACTCGGCTGGATCGATAAATGACTTCAAAGAGAGACACTCATTTCGTGGTGCAGTTCTACTGCGCTTATCACGTTCGCCCTCTGCATTTCGAGGAGCGCCATCAAAAACGAAAGGGTCGATTCCGCTCCCTGATTCTCATTTACACGGTCGGGATGAAGCCCGTCTTTGCATCCACCTGTTGTTGGGTCGTAGAGAGGTGCGTGCAGATCGTTCTTACCCAGGAACCAACGGAAAACACGACGGGCTTCTTCAAGCCACCGCTCGTCATGATTGAGCCTGTACACCTCAAGACAAGCAGAGATCATGGCGCAGGCCTCGACAGGTTGCTGATCGAACCGTGCCTTCTCCGCGCCCTGGACGAAAGAGCCATTCGAGCCGATGGGCACAAAGATCTCCGGGTCGCCGCAGTGTTGAGCCGCCGCAAGCCATTCGAGAGACTCGATTCCTGCTGCCATCATTCTCATGTTATTGCTGCGCCACCCGGCAAGAATGAGCGCTTGCGACAGCCTCGCATTCGAATAAGAAAGACTCTTCTCGAACCAATGCCATTCATCGGAGTGACTGCGTTCGTAAACGTCCAGCAGGCCGTTTGCAAGTGTGTTTCGAATGCCCTGAATGGCTCTGTCGCCGGGGAACCAGTCCAGATAGGCCTGCATGCCGAGAATACTGAATGCCCATGCGCGCGGACTCGTGAACATCAAGACCGCAGGCACGGCAGCCTCAAAGAGCCTTCCGGCCGCTCCGCGCAACCCGGCGTCCTTTGAATGGCCAAGCACAGTGCCCAAAGCCCATAATGCGCGGCCATGGCTATCCTCGGAGCCAACGTCCTCTAGCCATTTGCGGTCGTAGCCAAGGAAGTTTCTGAACCGTCCAGTATCGGAATGGAATGCGAGCCAGAGAAAGGCTAGATAGCGGCGAGAAAGATTGAGATACTCTTCTCGGGATTCAAACCTTTGTCGTTCGTCCAGAAGAGTGGATGCGATGAGAGCGCGTGCGTTGTCATCGGTTGTATATCCTTCGCGAGTGTTGGGCACGGAGAAGATTGCGTGCTGCAACATCCCCGTGTCGTCGGTCATAGTCGACAGATGACGGGTGCACAGAATTGGCAGGCGATCTATCGGCTCGATGCGATCCGCGTCAGCAGCATCCTCTGGTTGAGCGGCCCTGGGCTTCAACGTGCGCTCGAAGCGCGCCCGTTGAAAGGTTGCCATGTAGGCCTTTGCGGTCTTCGGCCACGTCGTTCCGCGCGAATGCAGAAATGCTCTCTTCCGCATCGCATGGCGCTCCGCTTCATTACCGAGCAAGGCGAGAACCGATTCTGCGATTGCCTTTGGGCTATCAAAGGGAACAATGACGCCTCGCTTTTCGGCAAGCAACTCCTTGGCGTGCCAGTACGGAGTGGAGATAATGGCCTTGCCTGCTCCAAGCGCAATGGCCAGCGTGCCGGAGACAACCTGGGCTTCCTGCCGATAGGGCGTGATGTAGATATCGGCTGCGCCCACGTGCTCTATAAGTTCTTCCGTACTCACAAAGCGGTTGTTCAGAATCAAATTGGAAGAAACTCCGAGTTGCTCAGCCAGTTCCCGCAACTCTTCTCTGTAGCGCTCGCCTTCGCGACGCCGGATATGCGGGTGCGTGACTCCGGAAACGATGTAAACCACATTCGGATGCTTTTCCAAAATCGCGGGCAGCGCCCGAATCACATTCTCAATGCCCTTGTTCGGCGACAGCAAGCCGAACGTCAGCAGAACGAATTTGCCCTCCGTGCCGAACCGGTCTTTGAAATAGTTGGGATCCATGAACGTCATATCTGGCACGCCGTGTGGGATCACATCGATCTTCTCGCCGGGAACCGCATACACTTCGCGCAGCATTTGGGCTGCGAGTTCGCTCATGACTACCAGGCGATCGGAGAGCTGTGCGATCTCTTCGAGCACGATACGCTGATTTGCGTCAGGTTCGCGCAGCACCGTGTGCAAGGTTGTAACCAGCGGCATTCTCAGTTTGCGCAGCAACGCCAGGATGTAGCGGCCTGCACTTCCGCCGAAGATGCCATATTCATGTTGCAAGCAGACGAGATCGTTGCAATTAAAGTTGAGGAATTCGGCGGCACGTTCGTAGGAGGCAATGTCCTCTTGTGCAATTTCCAGGCGCACTTGCTCTGGATATTCGTAGCTCGAATCGGGATCGTTGACGGGAATCGCAAACAGGCGCCCTTGTCCGAATTCGGCTGCAAGCGCAGTACATAAGTCGGTCGTGAAGGTGGCAATCCCGCACTCGCGTGGCAGATAGTTTCCAATGAACGCGATGCGCGTGGGCAACGGCAGACTACTCGCCTTCAATGCAATAGGTAGGGAAGACGCTCGAGCGGGCCCTCCAATTGGATTCTCAGAATGCAGCATTTCAGGGATAGACATCTTGTCCTGCTTTCATTCGGGGTTCGGGACGGCAAAGAGAAACCGCAATGTCTCCATGTGGACGGAAGAAGCGTGGATCAAAGCTTCGCTCTATTTCGTAGCCACGCTCGGCTAGCGCGCCGCAAGCACCGGTGGATGCCGTTCATCGACAGAGTCCAGCGAAGTGTGTTCCTGGATCTGGCGGGATTGCAGTATGACGTTTGCGATGTAGAAACCCGGATATTTTGAGATCCGAATGGAATCAAGCTCCGCGGCATTGAATCGACTGGCTACGCCTCTCAGTGCGCTAATCAATGCTCGACGGGTCGCCGCATCCTGAGTTATCCCAAAACCTCTGCGGGCAGAGGGACGCAAGATCCACATGAAGTGCCAACCCGCCTGGCGAATCATGGTATCGAAGACCGACGCAGGGATTTCTTCCACGCGCATCCAACCGTCGCCGACGGGCTCCCGGAGCGGATCCAAACGTTTTGGCAAGATGCACTCGTTGCGCAGGAAGACGGAATGAAGCTTCAAGCTTGCGCGCTTTTGGAATCTATAAGCGTTACGAGATGGCTGGAATCAAGTTGAGTTTTGGTCGGAGGCGTTTCCAGTCCACTGGCAGATGGCCGGTTGACCGTTTCCTCTACGACAATGCTTGCATTTGAATCTGCGTGTCTGGATTGGTCTCCCGAGAAGCCGGTCGCGTCAGGTTGGCTCACCGGCCGGTATAGATGGATCCCATTGCGTTTTTGGGAAGAAAGATAGTTCTTAACGTCGCTCTTTTTGATGAGGCTCATGGAAGCTCCAGACGTTCGGTTGTGTGCTTGAACGATGCTCGTCTGGAGCGAAGCTTGGATTGCTGAAGGCGAGAAAGGGATATAACTCCTGATTTGAGCATACGCTCATCTGTGCCCATGCGCCGGCGGATTCCCTCGCCCGAGCCCGCGGGAATTCGCAAAACGAAGCAAGCAAGGGTTCTTAGCTCGTTTAGAGGGACTGGTTTATTCCGACAACCGCAACCCACAGGTCGCATCGTCCCTTGCTCCCCCTGACAAACATGGCAGATCTTGAATTGCGCGGTATTGCTGTCGTTCTGTCGCCCTATCTTCCGCAAAATAGTCGACCTGTCATGATCTCGCCCGTTTCACCGGGCAACTCGAAGGTACAATTCGCAGCGGCGGGGCGGAGGGCTGTTGCGGCGAGAGGGAACCGTCCTGCACGTGAGAGGAACCAGAACCTAGCTAATTGCCGAACCAATCGGCGATCTTGCTCTTGCTCTAGCTCCATACTTCTCGGTGACAAACGAAGGCCCGTTGTCTTAAGTTGGACCGGACCGGAGAACACTTCGCATGTTGCCGAATTCCACCGCGGCCCGCGATTGAACGCATTCGCCCATAGCTCAATATGCTCGACTGGAGAAGTTGCGAACCAGTACAGCATACGGTTTCGATCTTCTTGGGGTAATGGAGACGACACGTTTACTACCAATGATAGCTGACTAGCTCCGTCCGATGGATGTTCAATCATTGCGTTGGATCGATCACCTTCATTCCCGACGCTTCGTCTGGTTTCTTCTTTAGCGGTGCTGTATCTACGGTCACGAAGACCTCCAACGTTGGATTCACGTTTAATTCAAAAACGTGCCCGCCGATCGTCGTGCCATCTGGTTTGCCGAGCACAGCATGCATGTGAACGATCGGCTTCCCGTTGAATGTGGCGACGTCTCCAATCAGAGAAAGAACCTCGACCTGCTCGGCCACAGGAATGCGATGATAGATTTTGTTCGCGGGATCAAGCCAGGCGAGCGTCGCACCACTTACCGCGCCGATTGCAGTGAAGTGCGCGTCTTCGACCTTGTGCTGAATGGCAAAATCCGTCAGGCCGCTGAGAGCCTCGTCGCCCTTGTAGAAAACCACGGCGTAAACCTTTTCCTCAGGCGTGTCCTTCACCAGCTTCACCTGCATTGCCGGCGCCTTTCCTGTTGGGACGGGGCGAGAAGGCGAAATATAGACATCGCCGGCGATTTGGCCGCTGGCAGAGTTGCTGAGCGCAGCGGACGCCGCGAAGGCGATCAAAAACAGTGGAAGCTTGNNCGCGATTTCGGACTCAGTTAGCCTGACCTATCAATGAATTCCCATCCGGGACCACCCGGGGCTTAGCTTTTTCGGATTGTTTCCAAGAGCAAATCCTGCTGCGAATCATAGCAGTGCCCCGAAGACTTCTGTTCCCAGAATCTCGGCCCGCAGACGAGGGAAGGCTTATACTGAGGCGTCCTTGACGGACCTGCGCCGTTCGTCCTCAATTGGTCGAGGAACGGACGACCAATTCGGCCCGTTTTTTGTACGGGCATTTCCGAGGACAGAGGGGATACACATGTACCGCCGATTTGCATTGCTGTCTGTGCTGATCATAAGCAGCTTCGCTTTTGGACAGGGAGTAAGCACAACCAGGCCAGCCATTACCGGCATTTCCCACATGACGCTGTATGCCGATGACCTGAAAAAGTCAAAGGAGTTCTACGACGGTTTGCTGGGCTGGGAGCAAGTGCCAGCGGGAAGTGTGGAGTCGGGTGTCCGCTTTTATGCGAATCATCTGCAATACATCGAGTTGCAGTTCCCGCCCAGCAAGGGATTGGCAATTCGCTTTGGCGGTATCGGCTTTTCGACCAGTGACGCGGAGCGATTGCGCAGGTTTCTGGGAGGCAATGGAATCGCCGTTCCGCAAGCAGTGAGCGTAGATCAGAAGGGAAACGAGTTCTTTCAAGTGAGGGATCCCGAGGGGAACAACGTCGAATTTACGCAGGAGGGTAACCATGCGCCGAACGCTGGGAAGGCTACATCCTTGCGCATGAGTACGCATATCATCCACGCGGGGTTTGTGGCGCATGACAGAGCGGCGCTCGATCGCTTTTACAAAGACCTGCTGGGTTTCCACTTGTATTGGGAGGGTGGTTCGAGCGCGGGCCATACTGATTGGGTGATGATGCAGGTACCAGATGGAACCGACTGGCTCGAGTATATGTTGTATCTTCCAGCCAATCCCTCACGGGAGCAATTGGCCAGTGCCTACCACTTTTCACCGGGAGTGGTGAGCGTCGCCGAATTGGAAAAGAGACTAAGGCAAAAAGGCTGGACCCCGTCAGCACAAGAACGTCCACCGCTGCTTGGATTGGATGGAAAATGGCAGCTGGATCTTTTTGATCCGGACGGGACAAGGGCTGAGTTTATGGAGTTTCAGCCGGTGAAAGAGCCTTGCTGTTCAAGATTCACCGGTCCTCAACCCAGCCCATCGCCGAATTGGTAAATGTATTTGATGAGGGTTCCCTAAATAGGCGACTGATTCAATGGGGCCGCGATTTCGTTTTTTTCGTGGTTAGCGTTACTCGAATAGTTCCTTCACATCGAAGTGGGGCGAGGCTTCCAAAGCTTGCATCTAAACTAGAGCGTGGGTATTTCATCCTTTCAGTCGTTCCCGGAAATTGGTAAGAAACTTTCAATCCCTACCTCATGGATGGACACTTCGATTGAGGCTGGATAAACCTGGCATCCTGCTCTGTGCAGATCTGAACCGTAAGGACTCATCCCGACTTCATGGCCGCTCAACTGTCGTTCATAGGATTTGTGCGGAAAAATCTTTGGCGCCGACGGCTGAGGACTTTGCTGACACTTTGCGGAATCGGTATGGCTATCGGGGCATTTGTGGGCCTGGTGGGCTTTTCGAACGCATTCGAGCAGTCGTGGCTGCGCCTCTACACCAGCAGCGGCACTGACATTGCCATCATTCAGCAGACTTTTCTGAATACTTCGCTGCCAGAGAGCGCGACCGCAAAGGTGGCGGCACTCCCCACAGTGGCGCAAGCGACGCCGATGATCTACAACGTAATGGATCTGACGCCTGAGGTGAATGCGCTGGTCTACGGCTGGAAGGCCGACTCCTACGAATTCGAATCTCTCCAATTGCTCTCCGGACGGCCGTTTCACGATGGTCAATCTGAGGTTATGCTGGGCGAACTTTTGTCTGGAAGCCTGCACAAGAAAACCGGCGACACGCTGGAGATTCAAGGTTCTCCCTTCAAGGTGGTTGCCATCTACCATGGCGGCTCCGCGCTTGAGACGGGCGCGGTGATCATGCCTCTCGACCAGTTGCAGCAGCTCAGCAGCCTGCAAGGCAAAGTGTCGACGATCCACGTGCGACTGCGCCCCGCACCTGCTGGCGAAGCACCGGATGAGTATTTGAAGCGTGCGCAGGCGCAGATTGAGGCTGCGCTCCCCGGATTGCGCGCGGTTCCAGCAGCCGAGCGCGCCGGGAACAATCAGTTCGTCCGGCTGGCACATGCCTCTGCGTGGGGCACTTCCTCGATTGCGTTGCTGATCGGAATTCTCGGAATCGCCAATACGATGGCTATGTCTGTCTTCGAGCGGACGCGGGAGATCGGCATCCTGCGCGCGCTAGGTTGGAAGCGGGGACAGATTATGATTCTCATCCAGCTTGAAGCGTCCGTCCTTGGCCTGGGCGGCGGGTTTCTCGGCATCGCTGTTGGATGGGGAGCTTTGCAACTGCTGGCAGCACTGCCGCAGACCGCCGGCATTGTGTCGGCGACTTTTCCTATGGCGCTTGTGGCGGAAGCCTTGGGCATTTCGATTTTGGCCGGGCTGATTGCCGGGGCGATTCCTGCATGGCGCGGCGCACAACTTTCTCCGGTGGAGGCCCTCCGTCATGACTAGTCCCGCTCTCGAAGCTCGAAATCTGTTCAAGAGCTACGACGAAGGCCAAATCGAGGCGTTGCGCGGCGTGGACCTGTCAATCGTCACCGGCGAGTACGTGGCAATCACCGGACCCAGCGGCAGCGGCAAGTCGACGCTTCTGCACATGCTGGGTGGCCTCGATAGTCCCACCACTGGCGAGGTTCGATTCAGAAACGTCATTCTCGGTTCGGCTATTGATCTGGATACCTATCGTTCGCGGAACGTTGGATTCATCTTCCAGGCATTTCATCTGATGCCGACGCTGCGTGCCATCGAAAACGTACAGGTGCCCATGCTCGCGCTGAAACCGTGCTCGTTCGATCGCGCGGCGCGTGCTCGGGATTTGCTTAAGGAAATGGGCCTGGAAAATCGAATGGAACAATATCCCAACCAGCTCTCGGCGGGCGAGCGGCAACGTGTGGCGATCGCACGGGCTCTGGCCAACAATCCGGATATTCTGCTGGCCGACGAACCCACCGGAAACCTGGACAGCGTAAACTCGGGGAAAATCATGGAGATCCTCATCGGGATTCAGCAGAAGCGCGGGATGACTCTGATCGTTGTTACGCACGAGAACGAGATTGCGCACGCAGCGGCCCGGCAGGTTCGCATTCGCGACGGAAAGGTTGAAGCATGAGAGTTGCGCTGGCCGTGACCGTGCTTGCAACGGTACTGCTGCCAATGACTGCACAGGCCGCAGCTCCGCGGGGAGCCCTAGCAGCGGCGCGGCAGCAAGTGGAGTCAGCCGACTATCGCATGAGCGGGCACCTTGTTCGCGTGGATGGGAGTGGGGCACGCACCAGCTACGCCGTCAACATCAGTGCGCACTGGTTCCCAGGCGTGCTCCGAGTACTCGTGGAAGTTGCTTCTCCGGCCGAGGCGCGGCTCCATGTGCTTATGGAGATGCGGCCGGACGGGAAGGACACAATACAAGTTGTGCATCTTGGCGATAGGTCTCCTGTCGTTTTGCCTTTCGACAAATGGAGTGATGGACCGCTCGGCGATGGATTCAGTTACGAGGATTTTCTCGAGGCGCAATACTTCTGGGCGGGTCAATCGGCGCCGGTTGAGACTAAGTTTGGCGCGCGCGACTGTGACGTTTTGAAGAGTACGCCCGGAGCTTCTGACAAGACCCATTATGCCGAGGTCAAAAGCTGGCTCGATCGCGGCAGCAGCTTTCCGGTATATGTCGAGAAGACGCTGAGGGGCTCGGGGAGTGTGAAGCAGTTTACCTACTTTGGGCTGCGCCAAACGCGGGGCGTCTGGTCGGCCACCCAGGTGGAAGCGAAGATCCGCGGACGCGCCGGTTCAACACTACTGATCATCGATCGCGGCACACCGGAAGCGCACCTCGGCTCGAACGATTTCAGTCCCGCGCAGCTCACGCACTTCTAAGACGGCTTCTCTCGCTATCCTCAGCTTGGCTCTGCCTCGGGATATCGGGAAGAGTTTCGCCTGAGCAACGGCATTAATCCATTTCTTGCGAAAACCGCTCCTGTAGGGCCCGCCGGATTATCTTGCCGTTGTGATTTTGAGGTAAGTCACCAGGTGCGAGAATCCAGATACGGCGCGGCGCTTTGTAGGCTGCAAGACTCTTCCGGCACCAATCCAGCAGGTCGCTTTCGCTCACATGGGAACCCTCGTGCAATTCAACCGCTGCCGCGGGAATCTCGCCCTTTTCGTTGTGGGGCAGGCCAAAGGCGGCCGCGCGCGCCACGGCCGGATGGGCGGAGATGGTCTCTTCCAGTTCGCGAACATAGACCGAGTAACCGCCGGACTTGATCACGTCTTTCATGCGACCCACCAGCCGAATCATGCCGAGGCGGTTGCGCGTGGCTAGGTCGCCTGTGCGCAGCCAACCGTCCGCGGTGAGCAAGCCCTGACTGTCGTTTTTATCCTTCCAATAATGCGGAGCGAGACCGCGACGACGGATCTGGCACTCGCCAGTCGTACCGGCCCGCATGCGCTGACCGTTTTCGTCCGCCACACGAATTTGAAACGGGGGCACGGGGAAGCACACGTCGCCACTGCCGGGCACGAGCGACAGCTCGACTCCCATCATTGCGAGGCCGCCCAGTTCCACCATGCCGTAACCGTTCAGAAGCACCGGCGGAATGCGCCTGCCTCCCGGCACCCTGACCAGCGCGCCGAACAGGCGCAAACGTTGCCGAACTTCGGAAGGCAAATGATCGCTGGCCGAGAGCCACGTGCGCACGGATCTGAGCCGGGCAGACTCCGGGTTGCTGTTGACGAGCCGGGCAAACATTGCAGGAACGCCGACGACCGCGGTGATACCGTGGCGTTCGATCAGGTCCAACGCACTCTCAACGTCGAAGCGATCGAGGAAACACCCCCGAATGCCGGCCATCAAACCATAGAGCGCAATGCTTACAGCCATTATGTGGGACCAGGGCAACGCGACCAACGCAAGATCTCTCGGTCCGAGAATCAGCCCGGCCAATACTGTGGATGCGCGCGCCCCGAGCAGGGCGTTGCTCGACAGAGCCGCCCCCTTGGGAAATCCGCTAGTACCGGAGGTATGGAATACAGCAACGGTGGCGGTCGGATCGATGGCGGTCGGCGGAAACGGTATTGTGACGCGTGTGCCTGAGTCGAGAATCCGAATGAATCCATCCAGCGTCTCCGTCTCATCGTCGGCTTGTATCCAGGTGTGCACATTCAGTGCGCTGCGCTCGCCAATGTTATGTTCGAATACCGATTTGTCAGTTACTAAGATGTCTGTGCCGCTCTCTGCCAAAATGCGGCGCAGTTCGGCGACCGTGAGCTGGGGGTTGAGCGGCACCGCGATTCCGCCGGCGCGGATGATCGCAAGGAACCAATGAAAACAGTGGCGGCTGTTNNTGTAACTCGGCGAGACGAAAGCGGCCCTCGTCTCCGACAGAAACCTCACAGTCTCCTTTTCTTCGGAGCAATTCGTCGACAAGATTGGCCACCGTGACATTGCGGTCACACGCGAGTTGAAAGCGCCCGAAGATATTCATTGGGCGGAAACAGGCTTGCGGCCCCAGTCGCTGGCGACGCAGTAATGGAAAAGGCGGTCGAGATAGTCCAGCACCGGCGGCGGGCGCAGGCCGGCGGGCTCCAACAGACGCTCGGCATTGGTGGTATCGAACTGCATGCGCATTGTGAAGTAGTCGCGGTAGGCGCGGCCGTCGCGCAGCACGCGGCGTTTGCGTCCCCACAGAGAGATGAAGAGCAGGGGTCGGATGGCGGCGAAGAAAAGTTTGGGATCGACGTAGCGAGCTTCCGGTGCGTCGAAGTATTCTGCCGCACGCCGGGCGACCTGCTGAATAGTGGCACTGCCGCGAGGCCCGGCGCAGAGGTGAACCGTGCTGCCGAGGGCGGTCCCGTCAAACACGAGACGCGCGACAGATGCAGCAACAAAATCGACCGGCACGATATCCAACACTGCATCGGGATAGCCAGGGACCGTGCGCCACAACCTGCGCGCGTAGATCTTGAGCGGCCAATACATCATTTTGAAACTCGAAGTAACGCCGGTGCGCGAGTCGCCCACGATGATGCTGGGGCGCAGAATTACGCCCGGCACGGAACCCAGGCGCGAGCGTACAAGGGCTTCGGCCTCCGCCTTGGTCTGTTCGTACGTGTTGCGGTAGCTCTGGCCAACAGCGAGTTCGCTTTCGCGCACAAGATCCGAGCGTTCGCCAGCGACGTAGGCTGTGCCGACATAGGCCAGGCTGCGCAATTGGCGCATGCCGACCGCAAAATCCAGCACGCGGCGGGTGCCCTCGACGTTGATGCGGCGCGCCTCGTCCAGCGAATGATCGAAACGCACGGTAGCGGCGGAGTGAATCACTCGCGTTGTCTCTGCAGAGAGTCGCTGCCAGGCAGTAGTCTCTAATCCGCAATTGCGCTGACCGACATCTCCGGAATGGACTTGGACGCGGTGGCGCTCATCGGGAGGGACAATCAAATCGGCGCGCTGGTGACCCGATTGGTCCGGTCTGCCGCGAATGAGCAGCGCAAGCCTCGCGTGCGGCTGGCGATCCAGCAATTCGCGCACTAGCTGCGTTCCGAGAAAGCCGGTAGCGCCGGTAACAAGGATAAGCTCTTCACTGTTCATTCAGATTCCGGCCTCAATGCTCGAACAACTCGCAGGCCGGATAGCAATGACCTATAAGTGCCTGGGCGACGGGTTAGGTGATTTCACATTATAGATCGACGGCCTACGCAGGAAAGCACCGATGGAAATCGACAAAGGCATTGCGCATGGGTACCTTCGGCAATGAATTTGAAGGCGGCTTCTTCGCTTTCTGTTGATTCGATTCACGGCGTGGCGCAAGTAAAGTTTTTCGCGTCCTCCGTACTTCCAGTTCCCTTGTAGTGCGCAACCTTGGGATAGGCACACAGCGGGCGTGTCATCGTGGCCTTCCTCACTCCATCTTTGCCTGCGGCATACTTCGTCGCAATGACTCCCTCGTCCGGCGAACCCTTCTCAACCCAATCCTGCAGTGAATCAAAAAGCCCGTGTTTCGGTCCCTTCGCAGTCTCCATGCCGAATTGCCCGAGCGCGCTCGCTCCGGGACCACCGCTGCAATGCTCCATTCCCGGAACCATATACAAACGCGCAAAAGTGCTCACCTTTTCGTCGCCCATCTGCTGTTCAACACTCTTGTAATAGGCGATCGTGTTCCACGGAGAAATCGCCGGATCATTCCAGCCGTGATACAGAATCAGTTTTCCTCCATGCGCGGCAAATTTGCTGAGGTCAGGATTCGTGGCATCGAGATCGGCAGATCTTTTCTCATTTGATTCCCGCAGCAAGGCGCCAAAATCCGCCGTCAGCACATTCCACTTTGGATCACCCACGACCATGTAGCGAAAATAGTTCTGAACAAACTGCGAAGAGAGCGACGAGCCTGGATCTTCACCGACAATCCATTCTTTCCACGATGTCTCGTCGCCCATCGTGAAACCGGGGAAGACGATTTTGTTTCGCACATCTTTCTCGCCTCCGTACAGTGTCTTCAGCGCGTCGACTTGCGGCTGCGTCAGGCAATCCAGCGCGTTTCCATTTTTGCAAAGGAGAACTTGGGGGTCGAAGCGACATTGCGCCGGATCGCCGATGATTCCGTCACTCACGCCGTCCAACGAGTCGCACGCGGCGAGCGTTGCTTTTTGGATCGCGGGCAGCTTCTTGTCGGAGATGTACGCCTTCGGATCCGCGATCAGGCTCTGTAGCGCTCCTGCGCCAGCGGCAAGCATTGTGGACCAGGCATTTGCCGGCGCACCCGCAAGAATTCCGTCGTAGTCCTCGGGAAACCGCTGCGCCTCCATCAGCGCTTCGCGTCCTCCATCGGAACACGCGTCGAAATATGCTTTCTCCTCGCTCTTGCCGTAGAAGGCGACGAGGATTTGCTTGGCTCGCTCCGCGGTGAGATGAATGGCGCGCCAGCCGAAATCCTTCACTTTTTCCGGATGCCCATATGCCCAACTAGCATCCGTTCCTTCTGCCTGATGTCCTGCATCTGTGCCGGCCACGGCGAAACCACGTTTCAGATACCCGGCGAATTGGTCATACCAGATCTCCCCGGCGAATCCGCCATTCCCGCTACCCAGCAGACGCGAGTTCCACCCCTGCACCGGCATCCAAACTTCGAATCGAATCTGGGAGTCGCTGGTCGGACGCAGCACCCCAGCCACGCGGCAGAATGCAGGTAGATCGCGCATCGGCGCTCCCGCACCCTCGATTTCCAACACGCCCGACGTGACGGATTGTGCCAAGGTGATGGTCGTATCTTCAAGCTTGAGGTCCTTCAGACCGCCGCAATCGGCAGCGAGGAGCAGCGTGGATTGCGATCCCAGTAAACAGACAAGCACCCACCAGACTCGAACCATTTTGAACACGCTCCCTTGCTGACCGCCATTTTACGTCCGAGCCTCTATAGCAAATCCCGCAAAGATCCCTTTGGGAGCGAAGCAATACAGATCATATTCATTGCAAGTTTTTTGACGAACCGGATACGCAATGAACTGATCGGGCATTTCTGCTGGCGTTGCAAAAGGGCAACACCCCCGGCCGTGACCGGGGGTATTTCGCCTTGAATTGCCGGGAATTCTATTGAACGATGTTCAAGGTCACCACGCTTGTCGAGGAACCGGTGAGCAGAGGTGTGCTCGAGTTGGAATTCGCAAGCATAGAGGCGGAAAGAGCGAGTTGATAACTTCGCAGGGTAGCTGTGGAACTGACCGTAAAGGTAAACGTTGTGGTTCCGCTGCCGGGCGCTGCGATCGATGCTGGACTGGCCTGCACTGCGACTCCAGCTAGGATTGCGTTTTCGGAGAGAGCCAGTTTCACCGCTCCGTTTGCACCTCCCACTGGCGTTGTGGTGACCGCGAGAATGCCCGAGGCGCCGCGGTGGATGGTGATGGACGAAAGCGACGGCGTGACCAGGATTCCTGCCACTTCGACCTGGATGTTTTTCACGACCGTTAATCCGTCGCCCGTTGCCGTAACTGTGATCGAGTAAGTTCCGGGAGCCACCGTTGAGACCAAGCCGGATTGGCTGGTTTCCTTTGCGGTGAGGGTCAATGTGGACGAGCTGGAATCCGATGCGCTCAGCGTGAGCGGGTTGCTGCTCCATGAGGCCGTGAGGTTGGCGGGCAATCCGCTCACACTCAGGCTGACCGGACCTGTAAACGAACCACCCCCGGTGAATGTGAAGATTTGACTCGTGCTGCTTTGGGTGGAGCTTGACGCCTCCACGGGATTGATGACGGTCATACTGCTGGAAGCCGCGCTGACCGCCAGAGTAGGCGGGGGCACGGTTACCGTTAAGGCAAGCTTTTGGATGACGGTAAGGGCTCCTCCCGTGGCACTCACAGCTATGGTGGTTGAGCCGATCGCAGCTGCGGAAGAAGCTGCAAGAGTCAACAATGAAGAACCACCCTGTGCGGTCAGCGTCACCGGGTTGACGCCCCAGGAAGCAGTTACGCCGGTGGGCAGGCTGCTGATCGTGAGACTCACCGCACCGTTGAATGTGGCGTTGCGAATCAGGCTCAGCACGTCGGTTACAACTGCTCCTCGAGCTACCGCAAGGGAAGTCGAGGCCGGTTGCAGCGTCAGCGTGGGTACGCTCAGGGTCACGGTTACCGGCACATCGCGGCTCGCGGTGTAAACCGCTCCCGTCTTCGCCGCCACACGCGCCACCAGGGCAAGGGACGATGAGCCTGCCGACGCAGACGCACTGCCCGTCAGAGTCAGAGTCCAGGAGACTGCTCCCGAGGCGCTCACACTCGGAGCACCCCACGCGGCGGTAAAGCCGGTCGGAAGTCCCGACGTGATGGAGATGCTCGAGCCAGCCGCCCCGCCTGGGACCGCGGCACCGCCAAACGGAGTTGCGACCACGGTGAGGGTCGCCGCAGCCAGGGACTGCACAGAGACTGAGGTCGGCGATGTCGCGAGCGTTACTCCGGCGGCCTGCTGTACCTGCAACGTCACATCCTGGATAGCGACAAGGCCGTCGCCCGCAGCCGAAACCGCGATGGTGGCTGAGCCTACCGCCGCCGCGGAAGAAGCCGTCAACGACAATGTTGAGGTGGACTTTGCCGCGCTGGCTGCGGGCGTGATTGGGTTGGTGCTCCAGNNCAAGCTGCGGTCACACCCGAGGGCAGACCGCTTACGGAAAGACCGATGCTTCCGCTGAATGACCCGCCTGTCGTCGCTGTAAATGCCGCCGACCCTTGCGTTCCCTGAAGCAAGACAAGTGAACTCGCAGCGGCCGCGAGCGTCAGCGTCGGCGTTTGTACCACAGTCAACGCATAGATGACAGTCTGCGTTCCTGAAACGTCGGAGCCTGTGATGGTCAGGTTCTGCGTCCCTGACGCGGCCGTCGAAGCAACCGCAACGGTCACGGTTGCCGTTGTGCCGGAAGCAATCGATGTCGAGCTGAAGCTGACCGTAACGCCCGCAGGAGCCGTCGCCTTCAACGCTACCGCATTCTTCGCCGCGCCAGTCTCGGTAACGCTCAAGGTGAACGATGTCGTCTTGCCTGTCGGCACTGTTCCAGCGGTCGCTGAAGGTTTGAGAACAAAATCAACCGCGGTAGTTGCGCTGCCAATACCCCAGCTGCTGACCAGCACTGCGCCATCCATCGAGCCCAGACCGGTGGCAAGGTTGTACTCGGCTCCACTGGCCGTGAATCCCGTGACACCCGGCACGCTGTTGTTTCCCGAGGGTGTCGCGTGGAAGGGATTGTGCGCCGCATTGAGTAACGAATAGAGGCCTGGGTTGGCGTTCCCTTGTCCTTTGCCGCCTTTCGCCTGCACCAACAGCGCCATCACGCCGGCGAACGAGGGCGAGGCCGCGGAAGTACCCGAGATAGTCCAGTTGCTTCCGTTCTCGACGATCATGTACGCATCATGACCGGCCGCATCCATGGCCACGTCCGGCACCGCGCGCATTCCATTGGCCGCGCTCGTCCCCGACACGCCCTGCTGCCAGGAGGGCTGAGAGTAAATCCGGCTCACTCCGCCCGTCGAGGCCCACAGTCCCGATCCGCCGTTCGATCCGCTTTCGTTCCATACCACTTCCGGTATGTAGCTCAGCGCCGATTCTTCGGTGGATGAGTTAGTTGCCCCCCAGTACTTCGCGTTGTTTCCTCCCTCGTTGAATGCGGTGCCGCCGACACAGGTGGAATACTGAGAGCTGCACAACCCATTTACGCCGGTTCCCGATGCCGAACTGCTTCCGCCCGCATAGCAGCCGGCTGCTCCCGAGTCGCCGGAGGAGACAAACGCGCTCATCCCCTGGCTTGCGGCTTGCTGCCAAAGGCTGTTGTAGAACGCCAGCTCCGTCAATCCCACGTCCTGCTCGCAGCTTCCATAGCTGGTGCTCACAATTGGAGCCGTCGCGTGGTTCACAATGTACTGCGCGGATAAGTCCACCCCATCCGATGTCGCCGTCGACGCTCCCACAACAAACTTCACCGTTGCGCCAGGAGCAATGCCGCCGCTCCACTCGACGTCCAGCGTCGACTCGTCCTGATCGCCGTCGACTAGTCCAGGATTGGCGCTGACCAGAATCACGGTGGGATTATTCGCCGGCAATCCAGACGTCTGGCGAAACTTCGCAACGTCCGAGATGTTGATGTTGCTGCGACCAACAATGGCAATCGATGTCCCGGCCCCCGTAGTGCCTGCGTTGTAGAGCGATTTCAAATCGTAGATCGTCGCCCAGTCTGCCGGATAAAGATAGTTCGTGCTCCCGCTGGTGTAGAGAGGTTTCGCCTCGGTAGAAGACAGTGTGCCAACTGGGTGCCGCGCCGCGATCGCCGAGTTGCGCCTGAAATCGTGGAGCGAAACCACCCCGCTCACCACGTCGGCCAGAGCGCTCGGAATCTGTGGGTCCTCAGAGTTCGCGAGATGATCGACCCCATTCACGCGGTAGCGGCGGATCTCGGTGTGAAACGCATCCCACACCTGCCCCGCTGTCCCTGAAAACACAATCAGCCGATTGCTCGCAGGAATCTCATCCACTTGAAATCCGTGCCCGCGGAGCCATGCGATCACATGGGAAATGTCCGGCGCGCTCACGCCAAATCGTGAACCATACTGAGCCGGGGTTAGCCATTTGTGATAGAGCGGCGACCCCGGCTCATGCTGCGCGGCCACAAGTGCATCCAGATCCGACTGCTGTTCGGCCGAGGGTGTCAGGTACAGCACCATATGGTCGAGCTGCGTCTCGGCGCTGACCGGACCTTGATCGAACTCGGGCCGCGCCATCGGATGCGTGTTGCCCGTCAACGTGACAACATCTGATTCGTTAACAGGCCGCACGACTCGGTTCGCTGGCGTTTGTCCCAGCGCCATCATGAACCATCCACCATAGATCAACGCAGATATAAAAAGGGAACGAATCCAGGAAAAAATTGGCATGTCCGGCCTTTCAGGACACAGAAGTACGCGTAAGAAGTTTGGATTTTGGTAAGTCTTCGCGTCTTCCCATGGATCGGCGCGGGTTTGCCGACCAATAGGGGAATCATCCGCAAGATGCGGGACTTTGAATTACCTGAGTACTCTGGCTTATTCGGAATTCCGACGTTGCGAAAAAATCCTGCACATTCAGCAAACCCGAAAACTCTTCATGCCACCCGCGGCAACCAGGTTGGCGCAATCTCGCGTGCCGACTCTGTGAGTCGACGCAATCAATATATGTCGGTTGGCATAGGCCAAGTGCACGGGCCGATAAGAGGGAGCTGAGGTTGGCGGGCTTTGGTTCTTTGCGAGGTCCCGCTGTTGGTATCGGCTCAGCTTGAATCTCCCGGCGAGTTTCGTCGAGAATCGAGATACATCAATCTGCCGATCGGTATATGAGGCAGATTGATGGCGGAGGGAGAGGGATTCGAACCCCCGGTGCCCTTGCAGGCACAGCGGTTTTCAAGACCGCCGGTATCAACCGCTCACCCATCCCTCCGCGGCTGTAGATTGCTCTACTTGCAATCAGTGTACTTGATCTTTTGGTCGGTTCGTAGAATCGGCGATGAGCCCGTCTGAGCCGTCACGCAAGACTCTCGTCCCTGAGATCAGGCAGAAATCTGGCCGGTTGGTCGAAAGAAGATCGTTTCTGGTTCTCAGGATCTGCGAAAGCGTTGCGGGCCGATCTCCCGTTTCCCGACAAAGCGCCAACTTTCTCCCCTCAACGATGGTGCCGCAAATGCGAAGCCATTGAAAACACACCTTCTAAGGGGTCCACGGTGTTACAACTGGAGTGCATGCCCAAACGAGCTAAAGCAGGTGCGGACCCGCAGCCCGGTCAACCCATCAGCCTCCGTACGCTTGGGGACTACCTGAACCTGTCTCCAGCTACGATCTCCCTCGTACTCAACAACGCGCCGGGCGTGCGCTCGATTCCCCAGGAGACTCGCGACAGAGTCACCGCGGCGGCGGCGAAATTTGATTACCGGCCAAGCTTTTTTGCCCGATCTCTACGCAAGCGCCAGACCTTTACGGTGGGTGTGCTCGTCCCTGAACTTAGCGACAATTACGCGACCGAGGTACTTGTCGGAGTGGAGGAGTTTCTCATTGAGGAAGGGTACTTCTATCTGATAGCTAGCCACCGCCGCAAACCTGACCTTATCGAAGAATATCCGCGCCTGCTCATGGATCGCTCTGTCGAGGGATTCATCCTCATTGACACCATTCTGGCAAAGAGTCTCACCCTGCCTGTCGTCGTCGTCGCGGGACATCGCAAGATTGAAGGAGCAACCAATGTGCTCCTCGACCAGCGTCGGGCCGCGGAGCTCGCTTTGCGTCATCTCTATCAGCTCGGGCACCGTAAAATAGCGTTCATGCGCGGGGGCAGTCATAGCTCCGACGCCGACGATCGCTGGGATTGTCTAATGGCCGTGGCACGCGACCTTAAACTGGCTGTCCCGCCGGAGTTAACTGTCCAGTTAGAGCTTCGAGTTTCTACGCCGCAGCTTGGATTTGAGCCTACGAATGAATTGATTCAGCGGGGCGCAGAATTCACTGCGATTGTTTGCTACAACGATATCTCGGCAATCGGAGCCGTCCGAGCCTGCCGGGACCATGGCTTACAGGTTCCAACCGATGTTTCGATCGTTGGTTTCGATGATATCCAAGGGGCTGCGTTTCATATTCCGAGCCTGACTACGATTCGGCAGCCTCTTACTCAAATGGGTACAGTAGCTGCGCGCATCCTGCTGCAGCGAATTCGCGGACAGGCAACATTCCCCGATGTCGTGCCGATTCGTCCCGAGCTTGTAATTCGCGAATCAACTTGCCCACCGAATCCCAAGCGAGCTACCCGTAGCAAACGGAGTTGAACCCACGGAGTTGAATCACACGGAGTCGAATGCAGGATGCGATCAGACTCTAGGCCTTCCTCGGCGCAGACGCTGGCCGTGCTGCATCCGGTTTTCCTGCTCACTGGGATTTTGCACGCAATCGGCGGTCCGCTCCTGCCGTCACTCGCTTCGACGTTTCACTTGAACGATAGCCAATCCGGATTGCTGTTTCTGCTGTATTTTGCAGGAACTTCTCTGGGCGCTTTGCTGTGCATCGGGAGATACGCGCGAATCATCACGGTCGGTTTTGTCGCGGTTGTGGTCTCCTGCTTGATCGTTCCAATGGTGCATTGGCCGGTCCTCTTACCGGTCTTCTTGCTTCTCGGAGTAAGCGTCGGTGTTCCGATGTCTGCTGTCAGCTTGTTCGTGGGACGAAACTTTCCGCAGCGCTCGGCGCCCGCGCTGGCTTTCCTCAACATGAGCTGGAGTGCCGGCGCGTTGCTGGCGCCGCTGCTGGCTGCTGGCGTTCTGGTGCATCATAATTTTCGCATGGCGTACGTGCTCCTCGCGGCGGCTTCTACGATTGCTGCTTTGGTCTCCATGCGATTCCTCAGAGACGCGCCGGAAACTCCAAGCGCTGTGCGCAGCTCAGATGTCATTAGCAATCTACGCACGATCACCGCTTTCGCATTTGTTGCATTCCTCCAGGTAGGGGTCGAAAACATTGCTGCCGCGTGGCTATCGACTTATATGTTGCGGATCGCAGGGAGCGGTGCTGTGTTTGCTGCAACTTTAACTACTCTCTATTGGGTTGGATTTCTAGTGTCGCGCGGGTTCACTGCTCTTCTTCTTGTTTACGTCAAGGCGACTTACGTTCTTCGAGCCGCGGTAACCATCGCGCTTGGTGCGGCTGTCCTGCTGGCAACTGCGCATTCAGTTTACACAGGAAGCATCGCCCTGTTTCTTCTTGGCATCGCGCTCGCACCAACTTATCCATTGGTGATTGCCGAGAGCTTCTCGCGGGTGCAGCAAACCTCGGACGCGCGCTGGATCTTAGCCGCATCCGGGCTCGGTGGATCCGTGCTGCCTTGGCTTACCGGGTGGATTTCAGTGCAGTCTGGAAGCCTTCGTGCCGGTATTGTCACTATTCCGGCGGCACTGCTTCTCATGCTCTTCGTACTTCCATTCCTTTCCGCGGTCCGGCCTGTTGCTCTGAGTGAACAGAAGAGAAGTTAGTGACGTGAACTCATGACGCAAGGACCGAGTGAGTTCTCTCTTTATGATCGGCAGCGAAGGTTGCCGAAGAACGAGCCGGATAACAGCAATCCTTACGTGCGGATCACGGATGCGGCAAGACCAGCACCTCGACGCCCGAGGCGTCGTCTTCGTAGACTGCCGTGAAAAGCCGTTTGCCGTCGCGCATGGGAATCCGGAATTCGTATTTGGTGTAGCTTGCGCGGATGTAGTCTTCGCCAGTCGGATTCGCCGCTGGCTGCTGAGCTGGCGAAACAGCAAGGGCAATTGCGAAGAGGCCAAGCGCTGGAAGGTGGAAGCGGCAGAATTTGAGCATCGTCAGCGGGAGTCTCCTGAAGGGCCAGAGTAATCCAACGAGCCGGGTTCAGGTTCTGGGATGAATTCGAGCATCGGCTCGACTCCAACTCCACCTTTGTCCTGACGCAACAGAGGTCCGTTTTCGCACTCCGAAATCTTGCTTCCTGATTGTGCCTTTACGCCCACCGTGTTAAAAGCAGAAGAACAGGGCATAGGCGGAGGGCAAGGGGCGCGGTGCGGGATATCCCGGGATCGCAGGGTCCATCCGTCGACTAACCTCTGAATTTGCCGCAAAGGAAAGACCATTATCTCTATGAGCGCCGGCCATCCAGCGGGAGTCGAAACGCTTTTCGGAGACTACCCGCTGGATCGCGCCTTCGACGAAATGCGGGANNCTGACCCAGGGCATCACCTTCACCGTTTATGGGCGCGAAGAGGGAACCGAACGCATCTTTCCTTACGATCTGGTGCCGCGCCTGGTCACAGCGCAAGAGTGGGACCGTATCGAGCGCGGGCTCACGCAGCGCATCACCGCGC
>PLKY01000104.1 GCA_003140785.1 Acidobacteriaceae bacterium
GTTTCCGATGTAGGCTAGCGGTGATCCAGGCAGCACTCCATACCACGGCCGGTATCCGCGGATTCAAAGTGCAATTCCAAGGGCCTTCAATTAGCCGCACGGAGCCGCTCCGGAAGGATATCCGGAGGGAGGAGGCTGGGTTACTGCAAGTATTGGCGCGGCTACCGCCCTCGCGCGATACGGTGGAACAATGAGGATGCCCGAAAGCCTGCTTCTGGCGGCAGACAATGCCTTGTACAAAGCAAAGCATGGAGGCAGGAACCGTGTGGCAACAGCTCTTCTTGTTGCTCCTAAGGACAATTGACGCATGTCGCCATTCCTGCTTTACATTCGCACGGCGGGGTGGAGGCGCAGCAATCCGTCCGGCTGAGTTCACGGCGGACGCTGCTTGAATAGCGCGTCGCGATAAGGCCATTGGCTGCCAACATCGAGGACAAATCATCGCGGCTTCTTCTTGAGGCATGGTTCATACTTACCTGCCCCGCAGGAAAGCCGTAAGCTGAAAGCTGTATGAGACTGCACGCGATGCGGCCAGAATCCCGATTCAGCTTACGGCGGTCAGCACGATCAACCGCCTCACTCACCTCTACATCCAACCCCGGCCAATGGGAGTTCTGCAGCGATGAAAGATTTGCCGCTATCGAAAGTTTACCAGTTGCTTGAACCGGGCCCGGTCATTTTGCTAACGACCGCGCACAAGGGCCGCGCCAACGTTATGGCGATGTCCTGGCATATGATGGTCGAGTTTGAACCACCGCTGATTGCTTGTGTCGTCAGCGACGCCGATTACAGCTTTGCCGCATTGCGGGCGACGAAGGAGTGTGTAATCGCGGTTCCGGCGCTGGAGTTGGCGCCCAAAGTTGTACAAGTCGGCAACTGTTCGGGCCGGGATGTGGACAAGTTCAAGAGATTCGATCTGACGCCGGCGCCAGCCGAACGCGTTGCGCCGCCTTTGGTGGCTGAGTGCTTCGCTAATCTCGAATGCAAGGTGGCCGATACGCGTCTCGTCAACAAGTACAACATCTTCGTCCTTGAGGTACTCAAGGCTTGGATCGACCCGGCGCAGAAAAATCCAAAGACTATCCACCATCAGGGATACGGCAGGTTCGCTGTGGATGGCGAGATAATCAAGCTGAAGTCAAAAAAGCCATAAAGCGCACTCAGAATTTAAGAATGCTGGCCTGCGCGCAAAGGAAATTAAGTGCGTGGCGGATGCGGCCACATCGGCGGCAACAGACACTAGGAATAACCGCCGAAATGTTCCGCGCCGATGGAATCGAGGGTTATGGCGAGCAGAGTAGAAAGAATTCCGCTTCTGGATAGCCTTGCGCCTGACCTATCTGCGTGTGGATGGGAGGGAAACCTCCCTGGATTTCGCCCCATTGCTCATGGAAGCATCAAGTGTGATGTTGAATCCAGAGCAGGGCGCGTCTTTCATTCGGCTCGAACCTTTCAAGAGGCACACCAACCCGGGCCAGTCATAATAGGTCCAGGAAAGTTGTCATCAAGTCTCATCAAGGAGCATTTGCTTTATGCCTTCTTTATTGGATCCTATCCGTATTGGCGAGATTGAGTTGCCAAACAGAGTCATCATGGCGCCACTTACCCGCCTGCGCTGCACGCCTGACCACGTTCCCACGCCGCTCATGATTGAGTACTACACACAGCGTGCGAGCGCCGGGCTGATTATTTCCGAGGGCGTCCCCGTTGTACCGCAGGGCGTTGGCTATGCGAATGTCCCCGGCATCTGGTCACCTCAACAGGTTGGGGCCTGGAAGCCGGTGACGGAATCCGTTCATAAGGCGGGAGGCCGCATCTTCATGCAGATATGGCACGTGGGCCGTATCTCGGACCCACGTTTTCTGGATGGAAAGCTCCCGATCGCTCCCAGTGCAATTCGACCTGCCGGCCATGTCAGCCTGGTTCGACCCCTCACTGAGTATGTAACGCCACGCGCGCTCGACAAATCCGAGATTCCCGGCATTGTAGCCGCCTATCGAAAGGGAGCAGAGAACGCGAAGTTCGCCGGCTTTGACGGCGTAGAAATACACGGAGCGAATGGCTACTTGCTCGACCAGTTTCTCCAGGATGGCTCCAACTATCGTACTGACGAATACGGCGGTCCAATCGAAAACCGTGCCCGGCTGATGCTTGAGGTCGCGGATGCGGTCGTCTCTGTTTGGGGCTCCAAGCGGGTGGGGATGCATCTGGCGCCACGCGGCGATGCACAAGATATGCACGATTCAAACCCGGCGGCCACCTTCTGCTATGTCGCGCGCGAACTCGGCAAGCGTGGACTCGGCTTCTTGTGCGCACGCGAGTACTTCGGGCCTGACCGTCTTGGTCCGCAGCTCAAGAAGGAGTTCGGCGGGGCCTACATCGTGAATGAGAAGTACACTCATAAGCAGGCAGAGCAGGTCATCCAGTCCGGCGAAGCCGACGCAGTGGCCTTTGGCCAACTGTTCATCGCCAACCCCGATCTGCCGGCCCGCTTCGCGGGAAACACGCCGCTCAATACTCCCGATCCCACCACCTTCTTTGCGCCGGGCCCGCACGGCTACACGGACTATCCTGAACTGAACGCGTAGCGGAGATCGTTCACCGATTACAGCGGCGTAGCGGCCGAAGGCCTCAGGATGAAGCGCTATTCCTGCGGATACAAGCAGCAGAATTGGAGAACTCAATGGAAGTGATTGCGTTTAACGGAAGTCCGCGAAAAAAATGGAATACGGCAACATTGCTCGAAAAGGCTCTTGAAGGAGCGGCGTCACAGGGAGCGGAGACAAAACTTGTCCATCTGTACGATCTGGATTTCAAGGGTTGCAAGAGTTGCTTTGGCTGCAAGATCAAAGGCGGTCCGAGTTATGGAAAGTGCGCCATCAAGGATGATCTGACACCGATTCTGGAAGAGGTTGAGAAGGCCGATGTCCTGATATTGGGATCGCCTATCTACTTCTGGGCGGTTTCGGGAGAGATGAAGTCCTTTATGGAACGTTTGATGTTTCCCTTCTATCGCTATGCGAAAGCCGACGAACCGGCACCAACCCTTTTTCCCAGGAAGATCCAGACGGGTTTTATCTACACGATGAATACGACAGACAAGCAGTTGAAGGAGAGCGGGTTCGATAAAGGCATCGCTCGTAATGAAATGTTTCTGAAGAAAATCTTCGGGAGTTCGGAGTCACTGCTTTGCTTCGACACCTATCAGTTCGACGACTACTCGAAGATCGACCAGGATCGTTTTGATGAGGAGAAGAAGGCTGCCAGCCGCAGGGAACATTTTCCCGATGATTGCCGGCGGGCTTTTGAACTGGGCACCCGACTCGCCAATGAAGTCCCTGCCCCGGTAACCATACAGTAGCTGAAGCGATGCTGCTCGTCCTCCGGCCGACGGCCCACTCGCACGCGTCCCTTGCGTGCCGCCGGTTAGTTGCGCAAGGGACCTCCGGAGCGCGTGCACAGTCCGTTTCGGAAGAAAGTCTTTCTCGAACGTATGCGGTCGAGATGATCGCGCACTTCCGTGTGGCTAAAGTCTCTCTTGCTTGAATCGACTATTTCGAAAATCCGCAATTGCTTGAGTCGCTAAATGTTCTTCTCGCTCCTCCATGAAGCAATTACGCGAGGACAATTGGCTATATAGAGTTACAAGGCGCAAGGTGAAACGTCTCCTTCTTCTTTTATCTGAGCAAGAGTAACCATCTTAGGTGATCTGCATCCTGAAAGAATCTATGTCAGGGCGCGGTTTAGCTAACCGATGTGACGTCTCAATTACTAGGTCAAGCCGAGGTTCTTGCACCGAGGATCTTCCATGTCAACCGTCACTC
>PLKY01000110.1 GCA_003140785.1 Acidobacteriaceae bacterium
TCTGTTTTTCAGGAACGACTAAATTACCTGCTTTAAGCACAATTTTCCTCGCAACTCTGCTTGACAAGCGTACAACCCAAAACCTACGATATTAGCGATTCAGTTATCGATTACTATACGGGTTCTGGAGGACGCAAGTCGATGCAATCGCAGCCTCAAACAGCCACGCCACATGCCGAGACCGTCGATCCAAAGAGAGTAACTTCTCGGATTTTGAAGACTGGTGCCCGGATACCCGCTATCGGCCTAGGAACTTTCGGCTCAGATCACGTTTCTCCTGAAACCGTGGCCGAAGCGGTGCAATACGCCGCGTCAATCGGTTACCGCCATTTCGACTGCGCTTCGGTGTATGGCAACGAACATAGAATTGGCGAGGCATTCAGGCAGCTCTTTCAGAATGGGCTGCGCCGTGAAGAGGTTTGGGTTACATCCAAGCTCTGGAATGATAAGCACGGGGAAGACGACATTATCCCCTCATGCGAGAAGTCCCTGGCGGATTTGCAGGTCGATTATCTGGATCTCTACCTGGTTCACTGGCCATTTCCCAATCACCACCCGCCGGGTTGCGATGTTACCGCACGAAACCCGTATGCAGTGCCCTACATTCACCAGAACTACATGCGCACGTGGCGCAAGATGGAAGAGCTGGTCGATCGAGGGCTGGTTCGTCACATCGGCACTTCGAACATGACCATCTCCAAGATGAAACTTCTCCTGCGGGACGCGCGCATCAAGCCCGCTGTGAACGAAATGGAACTTCATCCGCATTTTCAGCAGCCGGAATTCTTCCGTTTTCTCGTGGACAATGGGATCCAGCCCATTGGCTACTCGCCGCTCGGATCGCCGGCCCGGCCTGAGCGGGATCGGACGGCGGAGGACACATCGCCTACGGAAGACCCCGCGATTCGAGCAATCGCAGCGAGGCTCGGAATTCATCCTGCTGTAGTGTGCATCAAGTGGGCGGACCAGCGCGGACAGATCCCGATCCCTTTTTCAACGAACCCCAAAAACATCCTGAGCAACTTGCTTGGTGTGGTTGGCGAACCGCTTAGCCAGCAGGATATGGACGCAATCGAGAAGCTGGACCGGAATTGCCGCCTCATTAAAGGGCACGTATTCCTTTGGAAGGACAATCAGTCCTGGAAAGACCTCTGGGATGTGAATGGCGTCATTACTCCCGCATAGCATCCCGCGGCCGAGAGGGCTTGCTTACTCCTAAAAGCTTCGCTCTCTCGGAATTTTCGAAGCTCGCCGGCTTCGGAGTAAGTCTCGTTGCGTCGAAAGTGAGCTGCAGGAACGCGACGCAAAAGGAGATCGGCTAAATGTCAAGGTGTATGAAGGCGGCGTTTCTTCCGGGGAACAGCACCGTCGAGTTGAGGGATGTCCCTGTCCCAGAACCCGGGCACGGAGAGGTGCTCATCGCCGTCAAGGCCTCAACCATTTGCGGATCGGATATCCGTGCCATCTATCGCGAGCATCTTGGTAAGGGACCGGAAGGATATCAGGGCGTGGTCGCCGGTCACGAACCATGTGGGCAGATCGTTGAAACCGGCCTCGGTTGCCGCCGGTTTAGGACCGGCGATCGGGTGATCGTGTATCACATCTCAGGTTGTGGTGTGTGCAACGACTGTCGGCGCGGATACATGATCTCGTGTACCAGCGCGGAGTATCGCCGCGCGTATGGGTGGCAGCGCGATGGCGGGATGGCCGAGTATCTGCTGGCGGAAGAAAAGGACCTGATCCTTCTCCCAGAGGAACTCACATATCTCGACGGCGCGCAAGTGGCCTGCGGGTTCGGCACCGTCTACGAAGCTCTCGAGAAAGTCGGGATCAACGGCAATGACGCGGTGCTTATCACCGGTCTCGGTCCGGTTGGTCTTGCGGCTGGCGCGCTTTGCCGCAAACTGGGCGCGGAGAAGATCATCGGCATCGACATCTCCGCGGAGCGCCGGGATATCGCGTCTCGTCTCGGGCTTTGCGATTCTGTGCTCAGCGCTGGACCCGACAACGTGAATCAAGTGCGTGAAGTGACGGGCGGGCTCGGCGTCGAACGGGCAATTGACTGCTCCGGCAATGCGGAGGCCCGAGCAACAGCCATCCGCGCGACCCGCAAATGGGGAAAGATGGTGATGGTGGGCGAAGGGGGCACAGTGGCATTCAATCCTTCACCCGACATCATTCACGACCAGAAGACGATCTACGGCTCATGGGTCACATCGACCTGGCTGATGGAGGAACTGGTCGAGCGGCTGGTGCGATGGAATCTGCACCCTGAAGATATCGTCACGCACCGTTTCCTCCTGGAGAAGGCAGACGAAGCGTATCAATTAATGGCCTCTGGGCGCTGCGGCAAAGTTGCAGTTTGCCCGGCGGGGGAGTAGTGCACGCACATGTCTCCCGTCATCGAGAATCCTGAACAGCCCCGGACGCATAGCCTTATCCCGCGCCAGGGAAAGCTCGCTTTCTTCCTTGTAACTGGATTGTTCTTTCTCTGGGCGATCCCCAATAACTTGAACGATGTTCTGATCCGCCAGTTCATGAAGTCATTCGAGATTACGCGCCTGCAAGCGGGTCTCGTCCAATCGGCTTTCTATCTCGGATACTTCGTTTTCTCCATTCCCGCGGCTCTTGTCATGCGCCGCTTCGGCTATAAGACCGGCCTTGTCTTCGGCTTGATTCTTTATGCCAGCGGTACGTTTCTTTTTTTCCCGGCGGCATCGGCGCGAAGCTATCCCCTCTTCCTTATGGCGCTCTTTGTCATAGCCAGCGGTCTAGGGTTCCTCGAGACCGGAGCGAACCCGCTCATTGCACAACTTGGAGACCCAGAGAGTTCGGTGAGAAGACTCAACTTCTCGCAGGCCTTCAATCCGATTGGATCGATTTGCGGGGCGATGATCGGCACGTTGTTTATCTTTTCGGGCGTCGAGCCTCATGCGCGCGAGATCGCGCAGATGAAGGCCCAGGGCGTCTACGAAGCCTTCCTGCAACATGAAACCGCACGCGTACTGGCGCCCTATTTGGTGCTCGGCGTCGTTGTGCTCACGTGGGCATTCCTTATCCTAAGGACGCAATTTCCTGCGGTTGCCGGTGGGCAAACTTCGTCCGCGGCGGTGAGAGATGGCGGTTACATCCGGCTGTTGCGGTATCCCAGCTTTCTGTTTGCGGTGGCCGCCCAATTCTGCTATGTCGGCGCGCAGGTTGGCACCTGGAGTTACTTCATCCAGTACGCTCAGGATTACACGCATGTCTCCGAGAAGACGGCAGGGTATTTGCTAACCACGACATTGGCTGCATTCGCTGTCGGACGATTTGCTTCAAGTCACTGGATGAAACGGATAAGTCCCGCGAAGATGCTCGGATTTTTCGCACTTGTGAATATGCTCTTGCTCGGAATCGGAATGACGTTCGTCGGATGGGTCGGGCTGATCGCGATTCTTCTCACGAGTTTCTTCATGTCGCTTATGTTTCCAACAATCTTTGCGCTCGGTATCAAGGATCTTGGCCCGCACACCAAAGAGGGAGCTTCGCTCATCGTCATGTCCATCATCGGAGGAGCGGTCTTCACGCCTCTCATGGGCGTCGCGTTCCAATTCACAAAGAGCATGGCCGTCAGTATGTGCGTCCCTTTGATTTGTTACGCGGTTGTTGCGGGATACGCTTTTTGGGGATTGCGGATTACTTCGTCTCAGAAACTCGAAGCGCGCCCCAGCGAGGTTCCATGTGATTGAAAGAAAAGTTGAGAAGGCTGATGCCTGGAAGTCCACCCTGAAGCGCTTGCTCCCTTTGTGGGGACACCGCAATTGGATCGTTGTTGCCGATTCGGCGTATCCTGCACAATCGAACGAGGGAATCGAAACGATCGCGACCGGATCGGACCACTTGCTCGTCTTGAAGGCAACGCTGGACGCGGTCCACAACAGCAAGCACGTGCGAGCGAATATCTACCTGGATGCCGAACTCAAGTCTGTTTCTGAGCAAGATGCTCCTGGAGTCACAGGCTATAGACAGAAGTTAGTGCACCTTCTCTCCCATCGAGATACCTATGCACTTCCGCATGAGCAGATCATCGCGAGACTCGATGAAAGCGGCAAGCTCTTTCGCGTTCTCATTCTCAAATCGACCCTTGCCATTCCTTACACATCGGTGTTTCTCGAATTGGATTGCGGGTATTGGAATCCAGAAGCGGAGAAGCGTTTGAGGCTGTCGATGGCGAGACGTAATCCATAACCCGATAACCGGCAAAACTTCGATAACGAATTTCAGAGGATTGAGTGGTAACGACGATCTGTCCGAGCGAAGCTATCTCCGGTCTTCAACTTTTTGAAACACGAGGTGAGTCCCCAATGACGTGTCTTCCTTTGAAGAGCGAGCCAACGTTAACTCAGCGGCCTGTAATGTTCGCGATTGCGGTGACCGTCCTGACGGTGCTGATAAGTTTCTCGACGCAGGCGACTGCGCAGTGTGCCGGTGAGGGCGGGAACAGCTTAGGTTTCGACATGGCGCCGGAGACAAGTCAGCGCGTGGTGGAGGACGCCGTCAAGCAGATTCCGACGCCGATGGCTCCGGGACCGGTGAAGCCGACCTGGGATTCGCTGAAGGAGAACTACCAGGTTCCAAGTTGGTTCAGAGGGGCGAAATTCGGTATCTTCATGCACTTTGGCATATTCTCGGTGCCGGCACATGGCAATGAGTGGTATGAGAAGTTCTTGTATGCGGGCGGGAATGACAGTGTCTTGAAGGTGCTGTTCGGCAATGATATGGCGCTCAGCGTTAATGCCGGTTCCAACAGCACGCGTGCATGGCACACGGAGCATTTTGGCCCGCCGGACCAATTCGGCTACAAGGATTTCATCCCCATGTTCAAGGCGGAGCATTTCGACGCAGATGCCTGGGCGGCGTTGTTCAAGAAGGCAGGTGCGCGGTACGTCATGCCCGGGGCGCAGCATCATGAGAACTTCGCCATGTGGGACAGCAAGGTTACGCCCTTCAACTCGATGCAGATGGGGCCAAAGCGCGACGTCATCGGCGAACTCGCAGTGGCGGTGCGAAAGCAGGGAATGAAGCTGGGAGTGGCGAATCACGGGATCGAAAACTTCGAATTCATCAACCCACCCCTCGAACTAGCCGAGAAAATGAAGGAAGAGAAGGCCGATCTCTACGACCCGAAATGGGCGGATTTCTACAATTACGCGGACCGCAGCAATGCGGCCATGAAGCGCTTCCTGGTGAACTGGTATGAGCGCAATGTTGAACTGATCGATAAGTACCAGCCCGACCTCATCTACTTCGATAACGGCGTAGATCAACGGCACATTGATCCTTTGAAGCTGCAAATTGCTGCGTATTACTACAACCGGGCCAAGAGCTGGGGCAAAGAGGTCTCGTTCACCACCAAGAAGGCGGCCTTTGCTCCCTCCGGCACAAATACAAAAACCATCGCGTCGATCCTGGACTTTGAAGGCGCGCCGCCCGACGGCATTCGCAACGGCTCTTGGGTGGTGGACAGGCCGATCGGAACGAGAAGTTGGGGATATGTCGACGGGCTGAAGGCCAATTCGCCCCAGACCGTGATTGGGTGGCTGGTCGATACCGTGAGCAAGAACGGTACGCTGCTGCTCAATGTTTCGCCCAAGGCGGATGGAACGATTCCGCAGGATCAGCAGGATACGCTTCTCGCCGTCGGCAAATGGCTGGAGACCAATGGCGAGGCGATCTACGATACACACTCATGGACGAAATTCGAGGAGAAGGGCAAAGACCAGATCTACTTCACCGTGAAGGGGCAGGATCTCTACGCGATCGTGATGGGCAAGAGCGCTGGAGCGGAGGTCGCGATCGGTTCATTGCCACACGGTGGGCCGGCCGGCTCGGTGCGTTCTGTGGCAATGCTCGGCGGTGGGGCTCTGCGCTACAAACAGGATGCTGCCGGGCTCACTGTGATGATGCCTGACTCCACGGAACGCAAGGAGGCATTTGTACTGAAGATCACAGGATTGAAGACGAATCCGGATACGACTACGGATTCCGGCAATCCCTTCTGCGCATGTGAGCAAGCGCGATAAGTCACAAGCTCGAAGCTGTGCTGGAACCTTCTCAAGCTCAAAGTCGATCTTGTATGAAATCGATCCACCGTATCCAGATGAAGAGCAGGTGGGCGACACAGTAACATGCGGCTTCTTGCTTTACAGGCCTCGCCGCTATCGTGCGATACCTCGCCAGGAGAATCTCGATGCTCCATCAATCGCGTCGCTCTTTCCTCAAGACCAGTGCCGGCGCCGCCGGTCTCAGCCTGCTCGGTCGGTCTGCTCTTGCCGAAACTTTGTCCACGCAGATCCATGAGCCTGCCTCCGACCGGTTGATGCCATTTCCGTTCGATTCCGTGCGGCTGTCTCCCGGAGTGTTTCAACAGCAGGAAGAGATCAATGCGCGCTATCTCGATTCACTTGCCGTCGATCGCCTGCTGCATAGCTTCCGCGTGACGGCTGGTATCTCCTCGAGTGCAACACCCTACCAAGGCTGGGAGGCCCCAACCTGCGAATTGCGGGGGCACTTCAATGGCGGCCACTTCCTGTCCGCAGTTGCCCTGGCATCGGCAGGCTCCGGAAATACGGTATTGAAGGACCGGGGCGACGAGATTGTCGCAGGCCTCGGCGCATGCCAGAAGAAGATTGGGACGGGTTACCTGAGCGCTTATCCGACGGATTTGTTCGAGCACCTTGCGGAAGGGAAGCAGGTATGGGCGCCCTTCTACACCTGCCACAAGATCATGGCCGGCCTGCTCGACATGTATGTTTTGACCGGGAATACGAACGCTCTCGAAATCGCCGAGGGGATGGCCCGATGGGCAGGGGATTATTTCTGGCCGATCGGCACAGAGCAGCGCCAACGCATGCTGCGCGTTGAATACGGGGGCATGAACGAGGTTCTTGTGAATCTCGCGGCTCTGACGAAGAAGGATCGATACCTCGAGACAGCCCAGTTGTTCGAGCAGCCGAGCTTCCTCGACCCACTGGCGGAACGGCGCGACGATCTGCAGGGGCTGCATGCGAACACACACGTGCCGAAGATCATCGGCGCGGCTCGTATGTACGAGGTGACAGGGGACCATCGCTACAGGCAGATCGCCGAGTATTTCCTCGAAGAGGTGCTCACCGCCCGCGACTATGTCATCGGGAACACAAGCGTCGAGGAATTCTGGCGGACGCCGCCCGGACAATTGCAAGGCACTCTGCAATGGAAGAATGCAGAATGCTGCGTCGCCTACAACCTGATGAAGCTTGAACGCCTTGTCTTTGGCTGGACAGGCGATGCGCGCTGGATGGATGCCTACGAGCGCGCTCTTTTCAATTGCCGGTTGGGAACACAGAACGGGCAGGGGCTAAAGCAGTACTTTTTCCCGCTTGCGGCCGGATACTGGCGTGCCTATCATACGCCCGAGGAATCTTTCTGGTGCTGTACCGGTACCGGTGTCGAGGAATTCGCCAAGTTCGCCGACACGATCTACTTCCATCGCGGCAGCGATGTGTATGTGAACCAGTTCCTCGCATCAACGCTCGACTGGAAGGAAGAAGGTCTGTCCATCGAGCAGGTGACTCGGTTCCCGTTGGAGCAAGGGATAACACTCAAAGTGAAATCATCGAGCTCTACGGCCCGCACCATCCATGTGCGGATTCCGAGCTGGACGACGACCGAAGCCGAGGTGAAGATCAACGGCCGCTCTCTTGAAGCCGTCGCCGATCCTGGATCGTATCTCGCGCTTCGAAGAGTGTGGCACGACGGCGATACGATCGGCGTCCATCTTCCTATGAAACTGTGGACCGAGCCGCTTGCCGGAGACGACTCGATCCGGGCAGCATTGTATGGTCCTTTGGCTCTGGCTGCGGACCTGGGCTCAGGGCCTCCGCCGGACGGGCCGAACCGGCTGATCCACGATACGTTCCCAAAGGAGATTCCCGCAGCTGATCCCTTGCCGAAGGTTCCGGCGAAATCCGATGCCGATGCCTCGCAATGGATTCACGTCGATTCAACGTCGGAGTTGCACTTCCGGGCCGACGGTGAAACCGCGCAATACAACTTAATGCCGTTGCACCAGATTGCCGATCAACGCTATGCGGTGTACTGGCAGCTGCGGGGCCAGACCGGCAAGAAGACCTAAGAACCTGTCTAAAAACT
>PLKY01000401.1 GCA_003140785.1 Acidobacteriaceae bacterium
CGATGATCGCAGCACCCGTCCAATGTGACGTTGATGGAATACCGAAGGGGTCGCATTTCGGAAGAATAGCGCCGGTGGGGTCGATCAGCAACGTTCGCCGACTTCAGGGTCGGGAGCCATTCACGGAACGCATGACGAGGAAAATTGGTGTGCCTTGAGAAGCGCGGTGCGATGAGCGGCGGCGCAAGGCGGGCCGTTGGATCGATGCGAGCGCGGGCCAACGGCCCTGGGAGGATGACGCGGTCGGGATGGGATCGTGCGTTCCCACCCAAGCAGAGCTTGGATGGGGCACCCGGCATCCTAGTGATGCCAGCGGCGAAGCAGATGTAGCCCGTGACCTGTCATGGCCAAGATGCTAAAGATCAGACCGACAACGGCGCAGACAATCATCACCACTTTCATTCTCCGCGATAGGTTGTTCTCTTCCATGTTGCGGAATTGTACAGAGAGGGTGGGATGTTTCGGCGATTCCTTTGCGGGTCGATGTGCGCCGAAGGCGCGGGTGCCTGGACGGCGAGTCCCAGACAAAAAACGGCCCCCGTTTTCGACGGGGGCCAAGTTGCCTTGGTTCTCTCGTGTTGCGAGAGCTTTTTTGGCGGCCAGACGGCCGGGGAGCCGTTGGCGCGGGAAAGAGCCTCAGGGGGTGGCTTTGCGGCTTACGCCGCTCCGCACCTGTCGCGGACTACATGCCATGGGGAGACGTGGAGTCCTGGGCCGCCAAACTGTTTTCCATCAACCGAATGTGCACGCTGCCTTTGCGTACGCGGGCCGGCTTGGTGTCGGCGTCCGCGCCCGGCTCCACGATGGGAGCATTGCCGAGTGCGACGAAATGCATGCGGTAGACGGGAACTTGATGTTCAGTAACCAGGTAGCGCTCGACTGACTCGGCGAGGCGCTGCGAACTCTGGATACCAACCGCTCCGGCACCCGGAGCGCGTGCTTCAATTTCTACGATGTAGCCCTTGTGACCGGCGAGGCTAGTCGCCAGCGTATCGAGCTGGGCTTTCGCATCCTTGGACAGAATTCCGTTGCCACGGAAGGGAACATCGACGTCGCTGATCTGGTGATACTGATCGAGACCGTTGACGGTGGTGTTGATGGTGTCGACGTGACCGGAAGCGCCTTGTGCCACAGTGCTGGCGCCCTGAGCCTGCGTGCCGGCTGCGGTGGCTGCCTGATTGGCGGCATCCGCGGTAGACTGCGCGTGCTGAATTCCGGCTTGCGCGCGGGCGTCCACGTCCTTAATGTCGGTGGCGTTCTTCGCGTTCACCTGATCTAGCTCGGTGAGGCGGTCGTTGATGGGATCGAGGCGCTTCTTCACCCACTTTTTGCGGGCGAAGGGATTGACGTGGCCCCAGAATCCTTCTTTGTCGGTGTTTGCGGTGGGGGAAGCCGAGGATGTCGATTGCGCTGCCGCCGCGGGGGGTGCGCTCTGGGGCTGAGTTGAAGTCTGCGCCTGCAGCGCGACTGCCGGGACAACAAACGCTGAAGCCAGGAGAACAACAGCACACTGGCGTGGGGAAAGCTTTGGAGCACTGAATTGTTTTGTCATCTTATGTTGCCTCTTTGATGTTGCATTCGCAGGGAAACTGCGAGAGCTTCTCAATGCGGCTCGCCCTGTATAGAGCAAGAGCCATGCCAAAGGGAGTGGGGTGCGTGTGACGGAGATAACAGGAGTATTAATCTGTTTGTAATCAGCGACTTGATCCTGGCGGCGAAAGGGGATGGATGTCGAGTGGAAATCCCCCGGCAGCTCGTCGGGTGTAATTTTTACAATTCAAAGTAAGTTCTACTGAGTAAAGGTTGGGATGGCCTCTGGGCTGGTCTCGATGGGTCTTCGGGCTACTTCGAATCGACGTGGAGGACGCGGATCTCGGGGTAGGCGCCGTTCCAGTCAGGCGAGACGGCATCGAAGATGAGGCGGAAATCGCGTTCGTCGCCGGGTTGAAGGGGCGCGGCGGAGACCGACTCGAGATCGACATAAGGATCGCGGGTGCGGATCAGCTTGAGGGGCTCGGTCTCGTTCTGTGTGACCTCTTTGGCCGGGTCGCGGAAGAGGACCTGGACGGTGATGGCGGAGACGGTTCGGTTTCCCTTGTTGGCGATGTGTCCGTCGACATAGGTGACTTTGCCGCCGGCAAGGTTCGAGGACTCGCTCATGACGAGGCCGGAAATGGGAAGGCTGGCGGCGTAGGGATCGGGAGCTGCGGAGACTGGGGTGACGACGACGGGTTTGCGGCCGTGCTCGAAGACGAGGATCACGGCGGCTGCTACCAGCACGACAACTCCGGCGGCGATGGCGAGGGGGAGCCAGTTGCGGTCGCGGGTTTCGATGCGGGGAACCAAGTTAATTCCGGGGTTGATTTCGGGGTCGATTTCGGAGTGTGATGCCACGAGCGGATTTTACACCCGTTACTGAAGGAATCCCCCTTGGGGTGCCGATATAGAAGACAGATTCAAGTTTTGGCGACAATCGCCGATAGTAGGAAAGAAAAGAAACGCTGGCCGGTCCTCATACATCTTTTGTTTGATTTTCAAATTTGTAGGGAATGCGCATAGATAGGGGAATCAAGGGAACCCTTGGCGCACCGGCGACGTTTAGACAGGTGTGACAGGAAGGCCAACGGACTATGCAATCCTACCCCCAATCCGCATTTCCTCCGACACAGACGCACCATAGCGCGATGCAGCAGCCACGCCAACGGGGCGACATGATTTACCAGGTGATGACGATTGCGGCGATGGTGATAGTGCTTGTGACGGTTTGGATCTTCTAGGTCGGCTGTTATTGCTTCTGCAGGGCATTCCGCTTTGGCGCGTTTTCGCGCGCTCTAAGAATTCAATTCATTCCGCTTGAAGATTTGCGGTCGCAAGTCGCCGGACTTCGGTCGATGACGCGGGGGTTATCCGAATTTCGCGCGGCGGACTTCCGTCTGGCGGAAGTCCTTGCCATTCATCTGAACCTGCACGCACATTTCGGAGAGACGCGAGCGCATGCGTTCGCCGATTCGGTCGCCGAGGGTCTGCTCGCGTGCGGCGCGCTCGGCATCGGTCTTTTCACCGCCGCCTGCTGGCAGGTCAAGGTAGTTGGTGGTGATTAATGTGGATTGTTTATCGTTGTAGCGCGTGTTGAGGATGAGCGCTACCGTGTCCCAGACCCACTCGTTGGGTTTTTGGGCGCCGAGGTCGTCGAGCACCAGCACTTCAGCGGCGAAGACAGGCTTGAGCAGTTCCAATTCTGTGGTGTTCACCTGCGTGTTGTAGCTATTTTGGATGTTCTTGAGCAGCTCGCGGTAGTCGCAAAACAGGCCGCGGACGCCACGTTCCTGCACCAGCCGACGCAGAACACCAACCGCGAGATGGGTTTTGCCGACGCCGATGGAACCTGTAAAGAGCAGGCCCTTCCCTGCCGTGTCGACTGGATAGGCCTCGACAAATTTGCGGGCGGTTTGCAGGGCTCGTCCCAGCGAACGATCGGATTCGTGGTAGATCTCGTAGTCGTCGAGGGTGCATTCGCGGTAGCGCTGGGGAATGTGCGCGGCAGCGAGACGATTTTGTTCGCGCTCCATCTGCTGGCACTCGCAGGCGCGGGAAACCCAGAGGCCTGTGGCGGAGACTTCTTCGATTAGACCGACGCCGCCGCAGATTGGACATGTGCTCATGACTCTTCAAAGCGTAGCGCATTGGGCGGCTGTGTGAGCCGGTGCGGATCGGGGGGCTTTGTGTGGAAAAGGCGGCGCGGCCTGGACCAACGCGGAAACCGTCACCGGGAAAACGACTTGGTATTACTTTTGCTAGAATGTAAAGGGAGAGGTTGCAATGGAATCCGCACTCAGCATCAAGGGCCAGGCCACAATTCCCAAGGCCATTCGGGATCACCTTCATCTGGGGCCGGGCGATCGGATCAAATTCTTTGTCCATCCGGACGGAAGCGTCGTAATTCTGCCCAAAATCCCGACGTCCACGTTGAAGGGAATCGTTCCATCACGTAGAAATCGTCCGGCTTCGCTTCAACAGATGAAGAGCGCAATTGCGGATAGTGCGAGTGAAGGAATTCGGCGCGGAAAACGCCGGTGATCGGCCTCAATACAAATGTTCTCGTCCGTTATCTGGCACAAGACGACCCTGTGCAATCGCCGCGCGCCACGCGGATTATTGAGCAACGTCTCACCGAGGACCGGCCTGGATTCATCAGCCTGGTGACAATCGCTGAAACTGTATGGGTCCTCGACCGAGTCTACGGAATGTCCGCATTGGAAATTGCGCGCGCTGTTGAACGCATCCTCCAGGCGGATACTCTGATCGTCCAGAACGAGCAGGAAGTCTTTACTGCAATGATTATTCTTCGGACAGGTGCAGGGTCATTCTCCGACGGGTTGATTGGCGCCATCGGCAGCTGGGCGGGTTGTTCGTCGACACTCACTTTCGACAGGAGAGCGGCGAGGCTGAAGGATTTTGAGCTCGCCTGAAGAGCCAAACGATCCTCGCACGAAGACCAGTGTTATTCAGACAGCGCAGGTGGCTTCGAGTTCGCCAAGGATCAATTGGACGGCTTCTTCTGCGGCTCTTGTGACGGTGGCGGAGAGGCTTAGCGAGATGGGCTGTTGTGGATCTATGGTGATGGCGTAAAGGACTACATCACGGCCGCCACCCTGCATATAGAAGACGTCGAGCAGGTCCTTGACACCAATATCGTGAGCCGTGAGGGTGGGCGGATAGTCGCGCGCAAATTTTGGCGTGGTGCGCGTGACGGTTCCGGGCGGGTTGCCGTCGGCGGCAGCGTCAATGAGGACGATGCGGTCGGCTTGCTGGAGGGGTTCGAGGAGAATGAAGCCGCCGGTGCCGCCGTCGAGGCATTCTATATTGGACGGAAGCTCGAATGCTTGCATCAGTCGTTGCTCGACGGCGCGCACCACGTGTACGCCGACGCCTTCATCGCCCATGAGGATGTTGCCGAGGCCGAGGATGAGCGTCTTTCCGGGTTTTGCGGCGATTTCCAAAACGATTCCCTCGGGGGCTAAACAGGCTGCGGAAAAAGTC
>PLKY01000355.1 GCA_003140785.1 Acidobacteriaceae bacterium
TAGCCCGGCGTTGGATGCTAGTTTGTGTGAAGCATCTCTCTCCGCCGCACCCGCAAAACTCCCAAAATTGCGTTCAGTCTACCGTCAGTGTCAATGTCACTTGGTGCACCACTCCATTCGAAGCAACACTCACGGGAATGGAATAAGTTCCTGGCGCACTCTCATTTCCCAACCCACTTGTCGATGAGCCACCTGTCCCTCCACCCGAACCCGAACAGCTTGAAATGCCTCCAGTGATGATCGCGAACAATGCAACCATCATGAGGATCTTTCGTCTGCGTCGCCATGCCAGTGGCAACAAGACCAATCCGGCAACTGCTGGCGCAGCACCCCAGCCTGACATGTGCGAGCCCGTGTTGCGCGCCGAGTTCGCCGATCCTCCCGTCGTCACTTGCACCGCTACGTTCCCCGGTGCACTGGCAGCAACTGTCTCGCTCGCGGGATTGAAGGTGCAAACGGCATTCGCGGGCAAGGTGCCGCATGCGAATGTGAACGTCCCCGAAGATCCACCCATAGTCGTCAACACAAGCGTGAAACTTGCTGTTTGCCCACTCGATACCGTCTGGCTGGATGAGCCTGACAGCGTCACCGTGAAATCAAATCCCATTCCCGAGAGCCCAGCCTGCGCACCTGTCGCCATTGCGCTGCTCGTCAATGTCAGGTTTCCGGTTTGCTGTCCAGCGGTTCCCGGATTGAAGGTAATTCCGGCACTGCAACTTGCTCCCATCGCCAGCATCGAAGTGCAGGTCGTGCTCGTCAATTGAAAGCCGCTCGATACGCTGACTGCAAGATCCTCGAAAGCGACCGGCCCTGTATTTGTCACCGTGACCGTCTGCACGCCGCTCGTAGTTCCCGCTCCGGTCGTGGGAAAGGTCAAGAGCGAAGGATGCAATTGGAGTGAACCCGCCGCGCCGCCGATTCCGTTCAGAATGACCGTGGCTGCATTCACTGAAGAGGCAATTGTCAAAGCGCCCGCAGAATCTCCGTTTGTCGTTGGTGTATAGACCACACCGACCGAGCAGCTCGCGGCCGCGGCGAGATTCGTCCCACAATTATTCTGCGTGAGACCGAATGGCGCACCAACAGTCATCGCAAACCCGCTGGCAGCAATCGAACTCGAGTTGGTAATTGTCACCGTCTGCGCGGCGCTCGATTGCCCAACCGCTGCAACCGTAAACGACATTTCCGCTGGACTGACATTGATGCCATCGGGGGCGTACCCGGTCCCGGTCACTGCCACCTGAACCGCCTTCACTCCCAATGTCGAAGAAGAAATTGTCAGCGTGGCTTCAGCGCCTCCTGCGGCCGCAGGGGTAAAGAGGACGTGAACCGTGCAGCTGTTCCCGTTGTTCAATGCGGCGCCGCAGGTCGTGGCGCCGGTGCTAAAGCTCGTGGCAGACAGGCCTGCGATCTGAAAGCCCACGTTGGCCATGGGCGCTCCACCAGTATTATTGATCGTCAATACAACAGGCGAACTGGCTACACCCAGATCCTGTGTCGGGTAGCTCAACGCGGTTGGGCTCACGCTGATTTGAGGTGGTTGCAGACCTGTTCCGGAAAACGCCACAGTCTGCGTGCGGATCAGGTCGGAAATCGTCAGAATTCCTGTCTGCACTCCCGCTGCGGTCGGATCGAATATGACTCCGATAGAGCAGCTCGAATTCCCCGCCAACTGTGTGGTGCAATTGCTCGATAGCTGGAATGGCCCGCTTGCGGCCAGCGCAATCGAGGTCAGCGGCATGCCTCCGCCGTTGGTCAGGGACACCGTTTGCTGCGCCGAAGTCTGCCCAACGATGGTGCCCGGAAAAGCGAGCGACATGGGCGAAAGTGTATCCGTCGGCGGAGCAGCGCCGTTTCCGCTCAGCTCCACTGTCTGAGTCCCTGCGCTATCCACAACTGTCAGCGTCCCTGTCGCTGATCCTGCCTGGGTTGGCGAAAACTCCAGCAGCAACTGGCAATCGCTATTGGCCGCGAGCGAAGAGCCGCAAGCATTCCCCGAAAGGACAAACGGCGCATTGATGGTCAAACTCGTGACTGGAACTGCCGCGGCCCCTGCATTCTGTACCGTCACCTGCAGCGAGCTCGAGGTCGATCCGACTTCCACTTGCCCAAAGTTCACAGATGCCGGCGACACCATCACCGGAGGCGGATTTGCTCCCGTTCCACTCAAACCCACTAACATTTCGCCGCCGGCGACGTTGCTGCCGATCGTTAGTTGGCCCGTCCTCGAACCGGCCTGCGTCGGCGTAAACATGACCTGGATCGTGCAACTCGCGCCCGCACCCACGGTGCCGCTCTGGCAATCGTCTGTCTCGCTAAAGTCCCCGCTCGCCGCGATCGAAGTGACCACCAGGCCGATTCCTCCTGTATTTGTCACCGTGATGGCCTGCGCACTGCTGGCGACACCGAACGCCTGAGTTGGAAACGCGAGTGAAGTGGGGTTGGCCTCGGCAGTCGTCAACTGCGTGCCTGCCGTCCACAGCGGAATCTGCCATACGCCTCGTCCGTAGGTCGCGGCGGCCAGCACGTTCAGCGATGCGGTAGATGGCGCCGCGCTTAGTTGAATCACTGGCGCTGAAGGAAGTCCTGTTCCGTAGGCAGACCAGCAGTTGCCTGTCCCGCTCGTGCAATTGCCGATCTGCCGGGTTGAGAACGCTCCGGAATCCGTGGCGATGTAGACCGTGTTCGGGTCCTGCGGGTCCACGACCAGACTGTTTGCCGGGGACAAGGGAAGGTTCGACACAAGAGTTTGCCAGTGTGCGCCGCCGTCGGTCGAGCGATACACGACGCGCACATTGGCCGCCGGTTCGGGAATGCCTTCTACGGTCACATAGACGGTGTTCCCGGTCGAATCGTGCGGATCGATCGTAATGCTGGAGATGTCCAGTCCGAAAGCATTCATCCCCGCCGTATCGTTGGTCACTGGATTGAGCGTCAGATCCTGCCAGACTGGCATTCCGCTCGCGGCAGGATTATATGTCGCGCTCAGTACGTGGCCGGCCAGCGTCGCTCCGCCATCTTCTGCGCCGTACATCCCTACGTAGGTCACCTCGCCGCTGCCTGGCAAAGCCATCGCAGCCATCGATCGCACGAGTGCATCGCCATTGCAGGCGCTGTTGTCTTCGACCCCATCAAGGAACGGACTGATCGCGTTCACGCTGCTCCATCCGCTGCCGTTCGCAGGTCCACGCCACACCCGGCAGGTTCCGATGAGTAGTTGCGAAGAATCCAACGGGTCCACCAGAAACGGCGCAGGCGTTGTCATGGTATCTCCATCGCCGCCCACATCTGCGTCCGTCACCAATGCGACAGCTCCGAAGTCGGCCGGCGTGCAATCGTCTGATTGCGAACACAAGTGAATCGAGACACCCGCGTCATTGTTTACATACCAGTTCGAGTTATTCGTCGGATCTATGGCAACGGGACCGCCTTCGCCGCTAAGAATCTGAGGCCATTCCGACGTTGGCCCGACAGTGCTCTTCACGCCGGCGGTTCCATTCACTCCCAACCCGGTCATCATCGTATACGGCGACGTGCCGACTTACGACATACTTTCCACTTCCGCAAGCGAGCCCAGGCCGGAATTCAGATTCTGAAAATGCGTTGCGTCGCTCGTGTTGCACACCGAGCCGGTTTCGCCGATCGCATCCATCGAGCGCCACAAGCCGCTGTCATTGCCCAGGAAAATCTCCAGAGGATTGGTCGCGCTCCATGCCAGCGCATGTTGATACCCGGCCACCTGCGCACTCATGCAGGTGTTCGCGTTGGTGGTGTTCCGCCAGGCGCAGCTCATGGCCAGGCTGCATTTCCATAGATCATTCGTGCCCGCCAGCAACAGCGTGTCCTGGCCCGAAGGCACCGCAGCCAACGCCAGGTTGTAATCGCCGTTCTCGATGGTGATCGGCCCCTGATTCGGATCGTCCGTCTCAAGCGCTGACGTATTCTATTGCTTGCTGAAAGTGAAGTTCTGATTCGAGCAAACGCCTCCACTATCCGAGCACTGATCCTGCCAGATCCCTTGGTCCTGGTTGTCAATGTCCACAGTCCAGGCAAATGTGTCGCCTGTCAGCGGATTCACGGCTAGTGTTCCGCGAAAGATTGGACAACCCAGCGATCCTACAGTTCGTGGATTGGTCGGGCACACCCCGGTCGTGAGGCCAGTGCCTGGCTGCGCGCTGAGACGCGTCCAGGTCACGCCGTCGGAGGACTGGTAATAGCCGTGAAAGCGCACTGCTGCTACAAAAAGGTTTCGAACCGGGTTCCATACCACCGACGTGGCTGCATTGCCATCGGGGTGCGCGAAGGGATCGGTCGGTCCTTGCACGTCGGATCCGTTTCCATCTGTGATGCGCGCCAGGGACCACGTCGCTCCGCTGTCATTCGAGTAGTACAGCCCCTCGTAACTCGCATTCGCGCGCACCGCATCGGTCAGCACTCCCTCGTAGGCTTGCGACACGGCCGCCACCACGACCTGTTGATTTACTGTGCTCCACGCAAAGCCAGCAAACCCCTCCCCTGCAAACGCCCATTCCTGGTCTGCCGTAGCTGGGATCAGGCTCCATGTGTTGCCGCCATCGGTTGAGCGCAGAATGCCCGCGCCGTAATAGGAATCGAGCGCATCATTGGGGTCGCCGGTTCCGGCGAGAATGACTCCTGTGGCCCCCGGTTGCACCGTAAGCGCTCCGATGCTGATGGACGCATCGCGTGCTCCGCTCATTGCGCCAAGCGTGTCCGTGAGCGGCGCAAACACCACGTTGGCTGTATTCGAAGTACCTGCATTTTGCGAGAGCCAAACTCCGCCGCCGGTTGTTCCCAGATAGACGCGGTTGCCTGTCGAGTCCGCCGGATCGAAAGCGATTGAGGACACGCGGCCGGTCACGAGACCATAGTTCGGGGTGTTGACTGCCGACGGCCCTAACGGCTGCCAGGTCGCGGTGGATCCTGTTCCTTCAGGTGTTGCAGTCTGCGGCGAGATTCTAAGGATGGAACCGCGCATCCTTGGTTCGGCGCGAGTGGCATGGGGCTTCCAGCCGCGCTGCGTAAGGAACCGTTGCGCATCAACGACTCCTGGAGGCAGATGCTTGCGTTCTTGCAGCGATGTTAGGCCTTGTGCTTGAACTGCAATCGCGATCCCCGCCGCCAGCAGCGATAGAATCCCCGCAAGAAGGCCGCGCCGTCCCCCGCTGGAGGAGCCTCTTTCGGCGCGGACTCTTGCGAGGAGCGACACCCGACAGTTCGTGTCGGCGCTTCTTTTCTGTACCGCTTTATCTAATAGATCTGTAAAAAGCTTTATGGTCACACGCGTTTGGCATCCGGCATCCGCTCTCCCCTCTCTCCAAAAATCCGAGGGGGACTTGAACGAAATCCAGTGGTTTACCTAATTCGAAACACGCAATTTCCGGGAAGAGAATTGTGTCTCATTTTAGGACGGAGTGCACTCGAAAGGCATGTGACCGTCAGTACACGAATGAGTTTTGCACGATACCGCAGGAATGTAATCTGCCCAATCGATCGGTATGTCTCTTCGGATCCATCAACCTGCAATCGATCCAGGTGATTCGTTGGCCACGGATACTTCTCAAAAATCCGGCTAATTATCTGTGGATAACATCAAATCGTTACGGAGTAGAATCCACCCGTTCGTGCCTGACCTTCATCCGATCCGAATGCTCGCCGAATACAGTTTGCCCGAGTACCGGCAATATTCCGCAAAAGGAAATCATTTCCGCTGCTGTCCTCTGCCGAAACAAAAGGGCCGCCCTTTCAGGCAACCCTTCGTAAAACCTCGTAACGAATCCGCATCTGAAAACTGACAACAGCCCCTACCACCGACCCCAGGCGCGCGTGAAGTAGTCAGCCAGGGTCATGCCGATCAGCACAAGAAAGGTGAAGAATCCCGCACCGACCGTCAACTTGGTGAGTTTGCTGCTGTATTTCACATGCATGAAAAACAGAACCACCAGCACCGCCTTGAGCACTGCAATCCCTAACGCGGCAATAGGATTGAAGATGCCCCATTCCTGGTACGAGGCCCACACTGTCGTCCCGGTCAACACCAGCAGCGAGGCCCCGATGACCACGTATATCTTCGGGCTGACGATGTGATGCTCGTGTTCGTGTTCTTCCGGAGTTTCTTCGTGTTGGGTCATGCCGTGTCTCCTCTATTGATGGCGGCTGATCAGATAAAGCAGCGGGAACAGGAAAATCCAGACAATATCG
>PLKY01000111.1 GCA_003140785.1 Acidobacteriaceae bacterium
TGTCTGGAATGAGGCGGTCTTCCGACCAGTCTCCACCGCCGATTACGTTGCCGGCCCGGGCTGTGGCGAGCGCAACTCCGTGTTTGGTAAATTCCTGCGGATGAAAATAGGAAGAACGGTAGGCTGCGGCGACGATCTCGGCCGCCGCTTTGCTTGCGCTATACGGATCATGTCCGCCGAGGCGATCGGTTTCCTTGTATCCATCGGGAGATTCATGGTTCTCATAGCACTTGTCGGTTGTGACGACGACGACTGCACGCGTTGATCCAGTGCGCCGCACGGCTTCAAGGACGTTTGCCGTTCCCATCGTATTCACTTCGAAGGTTTCGAGAGGCTGCGCATAGGAACGGCGTACCAACGGTTGCGCGGCAAGATGAAATACGACCTCAGGCTTGATTTCTTCGACGGCTTTCAACAAAGAAGGGAAATCTCGAATGTCTACGATCCTGGAATTCATGATCGATCCGATCTGTGCTGCGCCAAAGAGATTCGGATCGGAATTAGGGTCGAGGGCCACGCCGAATAGATTGGCTCCCTGGGAAGCAAGGTCCAGCGATAGCCATCCACCTTTAAAGCCAGTATGACCTGTGATCAATACGCGCTTGCCATGCCAATTCATGGTTACCAGACTTTCCATGGTGCTTTTCCGCTCGCCCAGAAGCCCTCTAAGATCGTGCGGTCGTAAATCGTGTCCATGGGTTGCCAAAAGCCCTTATGCCGATAGGCTGAAACTTGTCCTTCATGTGCGAGACGCTCGAGTGGTTCCTGTTCCCATGCAGTGTCGTCGCCGGCGATATAGGAGAACACCTTTGGAGTAAGGACAAAAAAACCGCCATTGACCCAAGCGCCATCTCCAGCGGGTTTTTCCTTAAAGTCGACGACCTTGTCTTGCTCGATTTTCAGAGCGCCGAACCGGCCACTTAGCTGGGTTGCGGTTACTGTGGCAGCCGTACGCTTGGCCCGGTGGAACTCGATGGCTTTAGTGATATTAATATCGGAAACACCATCGCCGTAGGTGAAACAGAAATCTTGTTCATCCTTTAGGTACTCTTCGGCTCGCTTCAGCCGCCCGCCTGTCATTGTGGCGTCTCCGGTATCGATGAGCGTGACCCGCCACGGCTCTGAGAAGTTGCGGTGTACTTCGACTTTGTTGTTGGATAGATCGAAGGTGACATCGGAAGTGTGCATGAAATAGTTTGCGAAGAACTCTTTAATCAGGAAACCCTTGTAGCCGAGGCAGACGATGAAGTCATTGACGCCGTGCGCGGAATAGATCTTCATGATGTGCCACAGAATCGGTTTGCCCCCGATTTCGACCATCGGCTTGGGCTTGAGTGCCGTTTCTTCGCTGAGTCGACTCCCGCGCCCACCGGCAAGAATGACCGCTTTCACCTAATTCTTCCTTTCAAAAAATCGCTCAGAGCCACTCAGCCACGATCCAACCCAAGGATGGAGGCTATGACGACTATATTCCTCGAAGCCGGGCGTGCCAGGAAGTTCGACTTACGTTCAACTGCGATCCGATTGGTCGAGACTTTGTTCAATGTAGTCGCAAAGCATATGGCCGCAGAGAATGTGACCCTCCTGGATGCGCGGAGTCTCAGTCGAAGGAATCTGCAGGGTTTCGTCGGCGACGCGTGCCAGTCCTCCGCCATTCTTACCGGTGAAGGCAACTGTATAAGCGCCAATTTCTCGCGCTTTCTCAAGAGCGAGGCAAACATTTCTGCTATTTCCCGAAGTTGAGATGCCAACTACCACATCGCCAGATACGCAAAGCGCCTCGACCTGGCGCCGGAATATTTGTTCGTATCCATAATCGTTTCCGATGGCGGAAAGAATCGATGTATTGGTCGTGAGAGCGATGGAGGGCAGGCCACGGCGTTCGCGAAGAAAGCGACCGACGAGTTCCGCTGCGAGGTGCTGGGAATCCGCCGCACTTCCGCCGTTTCCGCACCAGAGGATCTTGTTCCCGTTGAGTATAGCCGCGCTCATCTTTGACGCGATGCGCTCGAGGACCGAGTGGTCGTCATGAATGGCCTGTACGACCTTTATGTGTTCGGCAATGGCCTTCGCAAATATCTCCGAGGTGTGTTGCATCCAATCTCCCAATGCATCGAATCTGCCGTGCTCAACCGGGCTGTCTTCGGCGCCAGTTATTGAATTATGCTGAGTGATGCGGCTCCCAGCGCAAACTGGGAAAACATCGAGGACCAGTCCATAAACCCGCGCAAAGCTGAAGGCTTGAATGTCTTTTCCGGGACCACGATTGTATCCCCTGGATACATGGGTAGATCGTAGAACTGATTACCCCATAGTCCCTTCCGAGATTCATAGCTCTCGACTTCGCCATCCGCGCGAATGACAAAGGAGCGTTTCCGATCGGCATCCTTGGTCGGTCCGCCAGCGATTCGAAGATAGGAACCAACCCGGCGGCCCTGCGCATAGAGGAAAGAATTCTGGTCGTTGATCGCGCCCACCACATTGATACTGGCTGGAATGTGAGGAATCACAAAACGATCTCCATCTTCGAGGGCGATATCGGGCAGGCCACTGCTGCCTGTGCTGTTTGCCTTAAAGTCCAGAACAATGCGTCCCGTAGCCCGAATCTGGCGCAGTCGTGTGATGAGTTCCCGTTCGCTGCTTTGAGCCGAACTGCCGCTGGCCAAGTCGGTGGGGTTGGTTGAATTCGCGGCAATCGCAAGATTGCTTCGTTGGATCCGCATGTCCAGACTTTGGACATACTCATCAATTCTGGCCTGCTGGACTGCGCGGGTGGATTCCCGAGTGAAGTCAGAGCCGTAAAGATAGGCATTCGGAGTGAGTCCCCCGGCACGATCGACGATATTCCGAAGCGTCTCCCCAGGTTGCACCGTATACGAGCCGGCGTGTGCGAACTCTCCTTCGAGGGTCACTATCTTTGTTTGCTGCGCGATCGGGACCCGGATGTCGGCTTCGGAGAGAATCGAGACAATGTCTCCGGGCTGCAGTTCCAGGTTTTGAGCTTCGTCATGTCCCAGGACCAGCTTGCCGAGGTCGAAGGAAATCAAAACGGTCTTCAGATTATTGGGATCGAGCCGCTGGATGACGGCGTAGTCCCAATCTACCTCTGGAGCCGTCTGGGTGATACTCGTTTTTTGAGAGTTACGTGCAACACGAGAAGAAAACTCAGATTGCTCCTGGGCAGCGAGAGAAGTACTGGATCCACGCTGTTGCGCGGATGGATATTGGTCTTGCGGCAATCCTTGTTGGGGGCTCTGCTGCTGAGGACAGCCGAATTGGTCCTGCTGCGGGACCTGCGGCTGGGTGTNNTGTTCTGGTCCGGCGTTGAACCTGACATATCCGATTGCGACGAATTCGAAGTATTTCCTTCTGGTTGCGGGGGCAGCAATGTACACGGGTGATTCTCGGCGGGTTGGCGCATTTGAGCAAAGCCTGGTACCGGCTCAAATTCCGGAGCGGGCAATCCCAGCTGTGCGCGCTTCCACCAGTAATTGCGTGTGATGAGCGACTCCTTGTCTGGAATCAAGTCGCTGATATGCATCCCTGGGCGCCAGGCAAAGCGACCAGGGTTGGCGATGTTGCCTCGAAGAGTGACCGTTTGTTTGTACTTGGGCACGATGGAAAACACCCGAACAATATCGCCCTCAGCGACCGGAGTCGCCAAACCCGTTGGATCATAGTCGACCTCCATGGCATGGCGTTCGCTGTGGTCTTCGATGCGTTCGATCGAGACGCGCGCCTCGGCCGCCACTGTAGAAGCGCCGCCGGCGTCAGCGATGAGCCGGCTCAGCGATTCGTTGGGTCGAAGTTCGTAAATTGCTGGATTCCTCACGCTCCCCGTAACTGCGGCTTGCGGCCCCGCCGGGGGAATGAAGATGACGTCGCCGGAGAGGAGCCGGATATCGCTCGATTTATCGCCTCGGATTAGAAACGTGTAGAGATCAAAATTCGTCACCACGTCGCTTCCGCGCCGCAGCTGGATCTGACGAAAAGAGCCCTGGACCGAGGGACCACCGCTGGCAAAAAGCGCGTCGATCAGCGTGCTCAGGGAACTGATCGTATATACGCCGGGGCGTCGCGCTTCGCCAGCAACATAGATCTGAATCGCGCGGATCTGACCTATATCCGCCTGGAGGTCGAAATTCCGATAAACATGGCCGATGGCTTCCCGCAGATGCGCTTCGAGCTCGGAATAGGACATTCCTGCGACATGGATAGGCCCGACCTGGGTAACGGGGATATAAATCTCGCCTGATCGATCCACCCGAACGTTGGCCTGGAAGTTCACTTGTCCCCAAACGCGGATGCGCAACTCGTCGCCTGGCCCGATCACATAATTGGGTGGAACCGGCGCCATATCCAGCGGCGCGAAGGTCGAGGGTACATTCTGAAAAAGATTGGCGCCGAAGATCGGGAGGACCTGGCCCGATGTGGAGGCGGTGAACTTCTGAAATTCCGTTAACGGTTCCGGGCGAAGGGGTTGGGTCTGTGGCTGGTTTCGACCGGCGGGCTGACGTGCTGTTTGAGATTCTGCGTCAGAATACGATCTGGTTTGCACCTGAGGCTGGTTAGAATAGCCACCTGTGGAAGGCAACCGCATTTGCTGGCCGAGCATCCCACCCCCATCTTCGGACGACCCTCCCGCGCACTGGGGAGTGCTGGCCAGAAGCGGGTCCGAACAATCCCAAGTGTTCGAGTTCTGGGACCCTTCAGAAGGATTGCTCTGTTGTTGCTGCTGCTGAGCGAATAAAGCTGCGGCAAAACAGAACGGAACGGCGAAAGGAGTGAATCGCTTGATCATGCGGGTGCGCAACGGAACCGAAAGGGAAACAGGCGCGGAATAACCGGTCCTGTGGCCTCTGCCCGGATGCAGAAAGCTCATATTGTTTGAGTCTAACATGCCTGTGGAGGGCCACTTCGGGTCCGGTGGCGGGCCGGGTGAGCAGTAGGGTTACCCCTACCGTTTTCCACAGAAAAGACCAGCGCAGAAGGCGCATTGGGTTTCTCGGAGCGTGGTTGAGTTTGGCATCGAAGGGCAGGAATTGAGGAGAGGGGACGATGCGTGGCGCGGTATCGTTCCTCGGCGGATATTACCCAAAAGGTTAATAATAGACAAGATAATCCGACTGCGAAGATCGCCGCTCTCCTTTTCTGCATCTCAATGATGGTGATTGTCGTGCATTCGAAAAGAAATCTCGCTGCGGAACAGCAACTTTATTGAATTTCTAGGGTTGCTTAGTCAGCGTGACTTACGTCACAGTACATGAGGAGTTCGCGTCCTTAGGTTTTATGTGGCGCTAATTGCCCTATTGGGCGAGCATTTAAAGGTACCCGGAAATTTGGGAGCAGAACCTAGGCCCATAGGGTTTTTATCATTTTTGTAAATTTTGACGATTTGATGTCTGCTATCCTGTTGGCATGAAATACCAAAGCTAGTCACTAAATTTCAGATGGCTTTGAAGGATGCCACTTGCAAGGTCTGGATAACTGCGAGACTTCTGCCAATGAAAAATGTGACGGCTGCGAAAGGCAGTTTGCGGCGTGCTTTCGCTGTTTGCAAAAGAATTCTGTGATTTGACTCCGGATGGAGCGACGGTGACTGAACGACCCAGCTACCGAAATCGCAGCGAGCAAGTCATAGTTTTTTACTATTGATACCGATATTGAAATTGGTCACTCTGTGGAGGGTGAATTGAGTCCGAAGTCGCTTCTGCCTGTAGCTCTTGACGCCGCCCCGGAACAATGCGAACAGTTTAGAATCTCCGAGGGTGCTGATGCGTTGGAGAAGCAGGCCCCGGTTCGAAAGACGTCGACGAATCCCCGTTCCTCTATTCATCTGGTGCGGTCGCGAGTCAGCGCGTGGTCTCGATCTGGCGCCAAGCGATTCTTTGACTGCGCGTGCATTATCCCTCTGACGCCTTTGTTGATTCCGGTTTTTCTGCTTATTGGTTTCGCCGTCCGCCTGACTTCAACCGGTCCGGTTTTGTTTATGCAGAAGCGCATGGGTCGCAACGGGCGCATGTTTACCATTGTGAAGTTCCGGACGTTAGAGCATCGCGAGGACAGGGCGCATCACAGCGTGACAACCGCAGACAACCAGCGGTTCACCCCAGTTGGTCCATTCCTGCGCCGCTGGAAGCTGGATGAGTTGCCCCAGCTTTGGAACGTGCTCAAAGGCGATATGAGCCTGGTGGGCGCCCGGCCCAAGCTTCCGGAGCATCAGATTGGCGAATTGCAGTGCCGTCCAGGAATCACCGGTGCTGCGACAATTGCCTTCGCCCGCGAAGAGAATTTTCTCGCCCGTTTGCCCAAGCACGATCTTAACGATTACTACTGCGAGAAAATCCTTCCCGCGAAGCATCAGATCGATGCCGAGTACATGGCACGTGCGACATTCTTTTCCGATTTCAAGCTGCTTGTGGACACCGTGTTGCGCCGGTGGGATACATCTGTGATGGAAAATCTGATGAGCGTAGCGATCCTTGCAGAAGACAGCGACGCGCATGTTCCCGTGATGACGCATACCCACGTCTCGATCCTAACCGGAGACGGGGATCTGTCTGGCGAGCAGCAGTTTACAGAAGCCTAGACTCATCTCCACGCACCGAAACCCTCAATTCCAAATCCTTCGATTGAAGAATCGGCACGGCTCGCAGGCGGTCATTCGGGAATCGCACTGCGAATGAGCTGGCTTTTTCTCTGATCGGGTCAGTGAGTCTGCGATCGGACTCTTTGAATATTTCTTACTTCTTTATATCGCGCGGAAACCATGTGATCTGGAGTGCGACAACGGTATCGCTCTGGGCACCGGTTTGGTAGATTGGCGCCTTCCAATTCTCGTATTGCAGGGATCCGCGAATCTCGTAGTCTTTGAGAATTCGTTTGCACCCATAGAATTCGAAGTCATTTTGCGTAGTGCCGCCCGGAATGAAGTCGCTCGACGCCTTCGCGTTTCGGTACATGACGTGTACTTCTTCCTGTGGCGACAGGTGGTAGGTCAACCAGACCTGACCCCCTTTGCCCTGCCGTCCCACCCAATCGCCNNCCAATCGCCCACCAGAAAGCCTTTGTTTGTGGGCCCCTGTCTCTGAACCGATTCGTAATAGAGAAACTGGCCGCTTTCAACGGATGCACTGACCGTATCGGTGCTGGCGCCTTCCACGCGAAGATCGAGGTGCTCCAAGCCAGGGAACCTGGCCAAGTAGATGCCGGAATGGTATCCGGCGCGGCGCGGCGCGGCGACGGGACTGACATCGTCATGCACCAGAGAATCGGTGTAGAGCGTGATCCACTTTTGCAGGAACGGAAGCCGATAGCTGAAATCGAAAGTGCCGAAGCGAGCGCCAGGGTCGTTCGCTGAGAACTTTTCCGAGCCGGTCACGTTTTGGAAACTGAAGAAACTGTGCAGGAATGTGTGAAGCGTTATAGGCTCATGTCCCTTGCCACCCCAGATGGTCAAACGATCGAAGCCGAATTCCAGGTCACGTGTAGGCTTGAAACTGATCTTTTCCAAATGGACCCATGGATCATTGGGATAGGTATGGCCTTTCAGACTTCCCACAAAAAAGTCATATCGAAAGGGTCCCGTGACGGTAGACAAAAACGGGATACGAAGCGGCTCTACTCGATTGATCTCGAAGTCGTAGATATTTTCAGCGTTGTTGCTCCATAACATCGACGCGCCCTTATCGGGGCCAAGCCAATGGTCGTTTTTGCCGAAAGAAACCTCGTGGCCGAGCAGATGGTACGAGAGGTTGGCTTCCATGACGCGGAAGTCGTTAGCCGACGCTATTGGACCTGCAGGAATCGTGTCCTGCTGTGGGTTGGTCGCGATGGGAATAAGGTCGACTGTGTTTGAAAGGAAGGTCGCGAGTGCCGGGGAATAGCCGGCCGCCGAAGGCGCATGTTGACCCTCGCCGCGAAAGTACAAAGAGAAGCGTCCAGCTTCGGCCCGCGCACTGAAGCCGGTTGAGTCGTTGAATCCGCTTTCGTAGGGGCGCCCGTAGTCGTTGATGATCGTCTGGCCTAGATGATAGCTGTCGCGAAGCGGCGTCCCGGCGATTCCTCGAATGTCGGTATACACGCTCTCAAGCTCTGTGCTGAGGTGCTGGGGCGCAGACGTTCGGTCAAGATCCGGCTTAACCTCGCGGAGCACGGACAGGTAAATCGCCTTTGCTTCGTCGTTATTCGCGTCTGACTCGATCCGGTCAGAACTCAGCTGCAACATGTGGGCGATGCTCAGGCGTGTCCAGGGCCGCAGGCCCAGAAAAGCGCTATCCAGGTATCCCAGAGCATGCAAACGGTCAAGCGCGGGGTAAATCCAGCTGTCGACGGGCACGTAGGTTGAACCTTGCGTGTCGTTGTCCGAATCGGGTTCGGCATCGACGGAGGGCGGTGATTGATTCGGAGTTTGCGCTCGGGCGCCTGAGAAGGATCCCGTCACCAGCAAGAGAGAAATGCTGACTATAAGAGTGAATTTCACCAACACCTCAGGGATGTGCGGGAACCCGAACTCCTGGCTCCCGAAGCCTTGCTCCAGCCGTTGCAGTCTGCAAAGTTAGACTCGGCCAATCTGCGACCGGCATCCAATCGCGCAAAAAACGCCATTCTCATGGGGGCCATGAGCTTAACCTCGCGCCGCTTCGAACGATCCCATCGGGCTGAACGGCGTTTCGGAATGGTCGCATCAAACGGGGTTGATTTGCCTGGAATGGTCAAAATGGAGCCGACGATCGGACTTGAACCGATGACCTGCTGATTACGAATCAGCTGCTCTACCAACTGAGCTACGTCGGCGTGCTCCTGAAAGATTGTATCGTTGTGCCGGGCTTCGGTAAAGTTGAGCAGTCACACCAGCTGCCGGCGGAATTGCAGCAATCGAATGGCAGGGGACAACTAAATGGATCAGACTATCCAGCTAGCGTATCGAATCGCGATTGTTTGGGCGGCGGGCTTTCTTCTGGCGGTCGCCGTGCGTGCGGTGCTTCCAGAGCAGAATGGTTTCACGCTGACCGGGCACGAAGGAACCCTGTTTATCCCATTTAGCCGGATCGGCTTTTGGACGTGTCTTCTGGCGGCCCTCACGGTCACAGCGCTGGTGGTTGGCCGCGCACTGCTCGCTGACATCGGCTGGGGCAACTTTCGCTAGGGCCGCGCGGCCAGGCGCACAGAGTCGACGCAATCAGGAATGAGCAGTGCGAATTTAAGGGCGACTATGCAGCATGGTAGGCCCGCTTGTTATTTGAGGGCAGTCCCTATTTGATGCCGTGATCGTTCAGAAAGGGGCCATACTCATGGTCCACTTCCATAAAGTGTGTGGTCAGCCAGTCACGCAGGAAGTTCATTAGGTGGAGATTCAGTGCGGCCTCGCCCCTCTCGAAGCGGGCGGAGTAGCCGTCGACCTTCTTGATGAGCTCGCGATGCTTGGCCTGGTGCTCGGCCAGCATTGGGTAGTTTGCGGTCTCCATCATTTTCTCTTCGGCTACGAAGTGTGTTTGCGTGTAGTCGGCAAGCTTTTTCAGAAGCGAACCGGTCATGCTCTTCCCCTCGCCCTTCAACATTGCGTCGTGAAGATCGTTGATGAGCCCAAATAGAACTGTGTGTTGACTGTCGATCGACTTAACCCCTACGGAATACCTTTTGTCCCACGTCATGAGCGGCATGCGCATCTCCTGCCGGAACACATCGGCAATGTCGTTATCGGACGGAACGGCAAAAACGTTGAATGGGATACGCGAGTGTATGCTGCCGGGTGGCGAGTCTATTCGCTGCGGGAATACACAACCCGTTGCAGTTCAAGGCGACTTTCGTTGAGCGGTCCATTGTCCGTCGGCGCGGGCTTCTACGCGCATTCGACCCTTGGCAGAGTCGCCATCGAACCATCCAGCCAAGACTGTCTTCGTCGGACCAGGCGCGCCAAGTCCGCCGTCCGGCCAGTCGGCTGGGAACGAGAGCTCTACGTAGCCGTCGCGCCAAGTACCGGTGATCGGCCTGTTGTCGCCGAGAGCGCCTGACCATGTGCCGGTCAATTTGTTACCATCGCGCGCGAGTTTCATTGTGCCGTCGAATTTGCCGGCGTCCGTGGAATTTTGTACCAACCATTCGCCTGTGGCGTCTGAACCGTTCTTGATTGGGAGAGCGGGCGAGGGAGTGATGCGAACGTTGGAGAAGTAAGATTCCTCTCCGGCACTGGTCCAAAGCGCGATTCCACCATGCAACATGGAACTCTTCAAGCCATCGACAACAAGACTCGGTTTCGAAGAGCCGTTGAGAAAGATGCGGGCAGAGCAGCCGGCCACTTCAATCCTGATGTGAATCCACGCTTCAGGCTGGATGTCCGCGTAGCTTTCATACACGAAGGGCCACTCGCGGCGCAGACGGTACCAGCTGAAGTAGGGTTCCTCGCAATACTGAACAGCGTGATTGCGCATGGCTTGATCGTCGGAGAGAGCGTTTTTCGGACGAAGGTAGAACATCTCGTATTCTGTGCCGTCTACTTTGGCGCGGAATGCGATGCCGGTGAATCCCGGCATCCTGACGCCCGGCGGTGCTGTGATCTTCACTGCGAGATCGGCATCGATGGTTCCATCCTGAAAATCGGTGCCGGGCAGAACTGCCAGACCGGCATCGCTGCTTTGCAATTCCGTTGTCAGCCGGATGGCTTTCCGTCCCAAATACTCCACCGACTCCGCTTTGACGTGGTGCAAGTCCAGCCCTGAAGGGTCGATCAAAGGAAATATCTGGAGGGACGCGGCGTGAGCTTCCACGGTTACGACGAAAAGAAGCGCGAATATGCGCAGGCGATGCGTTCCGGTTTTCGGGCGAAGGAACATAGGAATCAAAATCACAAAGCAGTGATCTTCAGACGAGACTTGCACGAAGTGCGGACCGCGGTGAAGGAAAAAGTGGTGAAACGGTCGTGCCGCGTGACGGGTTCGCTTGCTGGACGTCAAACTGGAATGGTTTTCGCCTGCGCGCGCTCCAATCCATGGGCCAAAGGAAAGCCGTCTTTTTTAAGGAATGGAATGTGTCGAGGGGCAGGATTGCGGGGTGCGTAGAAGCGGAAAGAGCCGCCCGGCAACAGGGCAGCTCCTTCCTTAGGGAGAATAGTTCCAACGGAGGCAAAGCCATCAGAACTTTCTGGCTGCATACTAGGGGCGGGGAGACTGAGTGTCAAGAATAAATCCTAGACGAAATAAAGCTATTGTTTGCACATATTTACAGAGGATGTTAATTTCGTGAAAACACATCGAAAATCGTCGCATTTTCGCCATTTTGCCTAGCCTTCTTGCCGTCCTTTAGGGTAGTTTTCTAGGGTTTTAGCCTTGTTTTCCACAGACTTACGGCAGCCGGGGAGCTTCTGGAGAGCTGCGATTTTTGGCGGTAGAAAGCTCAGGTTCATTTTTCCAAATTCAGACTAATAAATTCCGTTTCGTAGACGGAAGAAGCAGGCTTGCCCCGAGCGATGCGATACATGGCTCGACCGCCGCCGAGGAACAGACCGAGGAGAATTGCTGCGGCCGATCCGACGATCACCAGTTCGGCGATGCCGAAGAGGAGTTTGCCGGTCTTGTTGACTTCGGAATCTGTCGGCTGAGGAATCGAGACCAGCTCCTCTTGAAAGTGGACGGACTCAAGCAGCTTGTGGCTTTCGTCGGGGATGGCGTCGCCGCTGACGAGAATGACGAGCGGTCCGCTGCGGCGCACTTCAAGCGACGCCTGATCGGAATCGGCGAGCGGCTTGGGAAACGCAGGCTGCGCATGCGCGCCGGCTTTGATGTAGTCGCGAATCTTCGTTTCCTGCGCGGCAGCCATCTGCGGCGTGGGGTAGTCAACGATCGTGAGCGTGGCAGAATTCGAGGGCAGCGAGTAGTTGGCTGTTACCGCTTCTGCGCCGCGATCGAAGCCGACGAGGTCCGGAGGCAGCATGCCACCGGCGCCGGAATAGCCCTCCGGTCCCAATGCATAGTGCGTGGTTTGCTTGTCGAGTGAGGCCTGAGGCAGGTTGCCGAGAATCGGTGGTGCAATCGCCTTGTTTCCCAACGGAACCGGCAGCAGCTTCGCCAATTCGCGCAGCTCGGCGGCCGACATCGGACCGATGTTCGAAAAAGTTGCGTCGACTACCGTTGTGCCTTCCCAGAAGAGCACGCGATTCTTATTCGAAGTTGCTCCGGTTCCGATCTCTTCCTTTGGCCAACCGTTCTGGCGGTAGAAGGTGTATGCGCCGTAGGAACCACTGGTGTCAGGAAAGCTGAGCGCACGCACAGTGAGCATTTCGCCATCACGTTTGTAGTTTGCGAGCACTGCATGAGTGAAGCCGTATTCCCTGAGGGCGGCGACGCTGGCGCTGTCAGCCTGGGCTGGATCGATGACGTTCTTTAGCGGTTCGGCGGCGACCCATCCTGCGAAGGCATCGGGGAGCAGCGGCTTCGGCGGCGGAGGCAGCTCAACCTTCACGGGAGTCGACTTTGCCGGAGCAGCTTGCGCAGCCGCGTGAGCACAGGTCAGCGAGAGGGCTGCCGAACAAACCAGGATGGCCATCCAACGCTGCAACATTTCTGCTCCAATGACAAGACTACTACTTCAAGACTCAAGCCGACCGGCCTTGGCTCCAGGAAGACAGGTCTGTTGCCGCTCTCGGGAATTCCCATCGCACAGGTCCGTGCAGCGCATCCGCCTTCAACGGCCATCCCACGATTCTCTTCGCCTTACTCATTGGACACTGACAGAGGTAGAAAGGTTCCTGTCGCAGGTTCCTTTGTCCGTCAAGGATGTCAGCTGCTGTGGCACCCGGTTTCCGTCGGACTTTACGGAGCAGGCGGGTAGAGTATGTTTCCCAGCGCTTGGTAACGGCCGCCATAGAAAATCAGCGCGTACTCGCGTGTTCCTGTGCTGAGCGGCCCTCCAAGGCAGATGCTGGCCAACACTGCGTAGAAGAACGCAACCACGCCAAAGAAGACCTGGATCGCAATGCCGGCAGCTGCGGCTCCGCCCGTTGCGTCTGCAAAGGCCGAGTGGATCCCGTACTCCATCGCCCCTAATGAAGCGGCTACGGCAAGCCCTGGGATGATCAACACGATGAACACAGCGATCATCGCAATTGTCGGTAGCACCAAGCGCAGCAGCGTGTATGCAATGAACTGTCTCTTTTCAGCGATGATGCGAAATCGCACTTGCCTCCACGCTTCGCCAGCCGTTGCGTCTTCCAGGGCGAAATGGGGCAGCATCCAATCGCGCAAAATCAGGTCGGTCAAAATCCCAGCCAGCGCCAGCAGAAGGATGATCGGAATCAAGGGGACAACGAGCGACAGCAGGAGGCCGAAAGGGAAAGGCCCGCCGCGCTGTGTCTCGTGAAACAGCCGCACGAACCCGGCTGCGAACGGCAACGCGATCAGCACCACGAGCAGCAGAAAGCAGAATCCCACCACCACGTTCAGCCAGAAGAAGCGCATTGCCTGTGCTCCATAGAGCCACCAACCCGGCCGAATCTCCTTCGTGTTGTGGATCAGGCAATGGAAGAAAGCAAACCGCAGCCGAGTGATCAGATAGAACACCACAATCGACACAATAATCGCGAGCAGCACAGCCGCTACAATCGCCGCGACCTGGATCGGCGGGAGGTTGAACGGCGCATTGATCATTGGTCCATGCCCCGACGAATGATTGTGGTGCGATGAGGAATGGAAATTGTTCCCAAGGCCTTCCGTGACGATCGCGACCAGGCCAAGCTTCAGAAAGGTTCCCCACCTGAAAGGCCTGAAAAGGAACTCTCTGGTGCGTTGAATGGCAAGTGAAACGGCATCTACAGCAGAGATGGCGCGCATACAGGACCTTTCCGGGAAAAGCACAGCGTACCAGCGAACTACGCAACTTCTATGCGCGCAGTTCCGCAGTTGGGTGCGGAATCGTGCTCCACCAGGCATCGAAGGCGGCGAGGGCGCGTTCGCACTGGATGCGATGACGTTCTTTCTTGTCGCGGACTCTCTTTCGCGTCTCTTCCTCAAGTGGCTCGAGGAGATCGAAGGTGATGTTGGCGGGTTGGAAGTCTTTGGCGTCGGCGTGGGTGATGTAGTGGACCAATGAACCGAGAGCGGAGGTACGCGGGATGGGCGTTGGTTCTTCGCCCCGTGCGAGGGATGCGGCGTAGAGGCCGGCGAGAAGACCGGTCGCGATGGATTCGGTGTAGCCTTCGACGCCGGAGAGTTGGCCGGCGAAGAGGATCGTCCTCGGTTCAATCTTCAGGCGGAGTGTTTCATCGAGCAACGCCGGCGCGCAGATATAGGTGTTGCGGTGAATCTGGCCGTAGCGCAGGAAGCGCGCGTTTTCGAGACCCGGAATAAGGCGCAGGACGCGGGCCTGGTCGCCCCACTTCAAGTGATTTTGAAAACCGACGAGGTTGTAGCTATCGGCGCGCAGATTCTCTTTGCGCAACTGCACGACGGCCCACGGAGTTTGGCCGGTGCGTGGATCGCGCAGGCCCACCGGCTTCATGGGTCCGAAGCGCAGTGTGTCGCGGCCGCGGCGGGNNGCAGGCAGCCTTCGAAATAGTCGAGCTTTTCCCAGTCTTTCGATTCGGCGGCTTCGGCAGCGATCAGCGCGTCGAGGAAACGGTCGTACTCCTCGCGATTCATCGGGCAGTTGATGTAATCGGCCGTGCCTTTGTCCCAGCGAGCGGCAAAGTAGACACGCTCCATGTCGATGGTCTCGGCATCGACGATGGGCGAGATGGAATCGTAGAAGGCGAGGTGTTCTGCGCCGGTGATGCGCTGAATTTCTGCACTGAGCGCGGAGGAAGTGAGCGGGCCCGTAGCAATGATCGTAAGCGGATCGGAGGGATCGAGGCGTGTGACTTCTTCGCGGATGACGCGAATGTTGGGCTCAACGTCGATGGCATCAGCGATGCGGCGGGAGAACTCGACGCGATCGACGGCGAGCGCGTGGCCTGCGGGTACGGCCGTTTCGTCCGCGATGCGTAGGAGAGCGGAGCCCGCACGGCGCATTTCCTGTTTCAGAAGCCAGGGAGCGGTGTTGGGCGATTCGCTCTTAAGCGAGTTGGAGCATACAAGCTCGCCGAAGTCGATGGTCTGATGGGCGGGGGTGAGGCGCGGCCGACCGTCGACCATGGTACGCATCTCGTAAAGGTCGACCTGGCAGCCGTGACGCGCCGCGGTCAGCGCGGCTTCAGGGCCGGCAAGACCTCCGCCGATGACACGAATCCTCATTGCGGAGCGTCCATCGTTTTGAACTGGACGGTAGAGGCGTCTTCCACTGTTCCCCCGCTCCTGCCGCTTGGTCCCTCACCCTGAGTCTTGGGTTTCGACTCCGCGCCAGCCAGTTTCAGGAGGGCTTCGCCAGTCATGCGTACATTGCGCCACGTATCCAGGAATTCGGCTCCCATCGCCTGATAGAAGTCGATGGCCGGAGTATTCCAGTCGAGGACTTCCCACTGGAGACGCTGGCATGCTTTCTCGACCGCGATGGCTGCGACTCGTTGCAGCAGAGCCTTGCCGATGCCCAGGCCCCGATATTCGGGAAGGACAAAGAGGTCTTCGAGGTAGAGACCGGGGCGACCAAGCCACGTTGAATAATTGAAGAAATAGAGCGCGAAGCCTGCGGGGACGTTGTCGGCTTCCGCTATCAGGCAGAAATAGAAGGGGTTTGGGCCGAAACCGTCGCGAAGCAAATCGGCTTCTGTCGCTGTCACCGCATCCGGTTCCCGTTCATAGGTGGCGAGGGCCTGAATGAACGCTAAAATCTGTGGAACATCCTCCGCAGTTGCTGGCCGGATCGTTATTGCCATGCACCCATTGTAGGGTGTGATGTGCGCCACATTGGGCTTGCACACGGCACACTACATTGAAGAAGAATTGCTGACGCGGGAATAAGCTGCTGGGTTCGGCAAGGCAGTTGACGGAATTCGGTGAGGGATACTAGGCAGAGGAAGAGCCGAAGGGGAGGCCGGAGAAAGCCTTCCGCAGCGATGGTCTTGTCTTCGATAGTCGATTGGATTTAACTTGGGTCCTGCTGAAAGAAGCGGTCTGCACGTGGGCTTGACAGCACTGTGGCTGCCTTGGCAATACTGCAAGCGGATTTTCAGCGTGTTGTATGCTTGGCGTTTGGTCCCTGTTTGCGAATGCTGTAAAGGCAGCTTTGGTGCGACGTAAATCGTCGAGATCGAAATTTAGTTGATGGAGCCCGCGCGTGGCGACATTCGCTCGAGCTCTCAAGGAGAAGAAATGAATCGCAAGATTTCACTTTTGCTGGGCGTGCTGGCATTCGCCCTTGTTCCTTTAGTTGCGCAGCAGCCGGCCGCGGCGCCGAACGGCGTACCGACGGGAAAAGTTCATGGCCATGTGACGAACCCGACCGGAGCGCCCCAGAATGGCGGCACCGTCTCGTTGACCGAGGTCACGCGCGCGGCGTCGGGACCTGGATTAAGCGCGGAGACGGCAGACCGAGGGACCTTCACTGTGGATGCCAACGGTGACTACAGCGGCGAAGTGCCGGCAGGCTCCTACACCGTCATTTACCGCTCGCCTGGAATGGAAAAGGACAAGCAGGCAGACATGCTTGCAAACATCAAGGTTGTAGCGGGCCAGGACGTGGCTGCGGACATCGACATGTCGCGCGCGGATTACATCGAGAAGCTGCCGGAGGACCAGAAGAAGCAGCTGGAAGACCTCCGCAAGAAGAACCAGGACGCCCTGAAGGCCAACGAGGTAATCAAGAACCTCAACGCCGATCTGAAGGTGGTAGCCCAGGATCTGAAAGACGCTGACGCCGCGCACGCCGCAGCCGTACAGCAGCTGGGTGCAACCGCCGCGAGGGCTGACCTCGATGCAAAGACGACGGAGATCAAGACGGCAAAATACACCGACGTTGAAACCCTGATGAAGAAGGACACGGAAATGAGGGCGACGGAGCCGGTTCTTTGGTCCTACATGGGACAGGCAGAGGCCGGGCTTAAGAAATATGACGACGCGGAGACTGCTTACAAGAAGGCTTTGGAAGTGGATGCCACGGCGAAGAAGCCGAACCCCGCGATCGAGGGCATGGCGAATGCCGGATTGGGCGAGATTTACGCACGCTCAGGGAAAGTGCCTGAAGCGAACGCCGCCTACGACGCGGCCGCCAAGGCCAATCCGACGTCGGCCGGAACGTATCTGCGCAACCAGGCAGTGATTTTCTTCCAGGCCGGTAACGCCGATGCGCAGGTGGCAGCCGCGGAAATGGCCCTCAAAAACGACCCGAACGACGCTCTGGTGTACTACCTCAAAGGGCAGGGGCTCGTATCAAAGGCCACTGTCGATCCCAAGACACAGCGGATTGTTTTGCCGGAGGGGTGTGCCGAAGCGTACCAGAAATACCTCGACCTGGCTCCAACAGGTCCCTATGCGGCCGAGGTGCAGGCAATCCTTGCGCAAGCCGGTCAGAAGATCAACTCCACCTACAAGACGGGCAAGAAATAGTCTGGGGTTGTATCCGGAGAAATGGGCGTCTCCGCAGGTTGGAGGCGCTCATTTTTTTTGCAGGCGAGAATTGCTGGAGGATCCGCGACACCCGCCCACGGCCACTCCCATCTACAATTCATGGCATGAGTTCGGAGTTGCTGAGCTACTCGGAAGCCGCCACAATCGTCGCTTCGTTTGCGCGTGGATTGAGCCGTTCTCGGCTCGCGGTGGAACGAGTCAGGCTCTCAAACTCGACGGGCCGCGTGCTGGCGGAATCCATCGTGGCCGATCAGGACCAGCCGGCCTTCGCTCGTTCAACGAGGGATGGATTTGCATGCCGGGCGGCTGAAGCCTCGGCGCAAGGCTTCTTGCCGATCGCCGGTGCGACACATGCCGGGGAGGCCCCCGCCGGGCCGTTGCCAGGCGGTGCTATGTGGGAGATCATGACCGGCGCTCCTGTGCCTGCAGGCGCGGATGCCGTAGTGATGATCGAGCATGTGGAGCGGGAGGCCGAGCGGGTCCGCTTGCTTTCGAAACGGTCGATTGCAGCTGGTGACAATGTCGTGGTGCAAGGCGCACAAGCGCGTCAAGGTGACGAGCTGGTTTCAGCAGGAGCCGTAGTCGGTTCGGCGCAAATTGCACTTGCTGCCGCATGCGGATTTGCGGAGCTTGCGGTCTACAAACGGCCACGCGTGGCGATCCTTACGACCGGAGACGAACTGGTTCCGGTGGACCAGGAAACCGGTCCGGGGCAGATTCGCAATTCGAATGCGCCGATGCTGGCAGCCCTTGTAGTCGCAGCGGGCGGCGAGCCTCGTGTGTTACCCACGGCCGCCGATACGGCGGCGGCCCTGGATGCTGCGCTGCGTCACGCGATCGACGCGGATCTGCTGCTGATCTCGGGTGGCGTTTCGGCGGGCAAGTTCGACCTGGTTGAGCCGGCCCTGGCGCGCATGGGAGCGACGTTTCATTTCACCGGAGTGCGCATTCAGCCGGGCAAGCCGCTGGTCTTCGGAGAGGTGCCGCGCAGGGAAGAAAGGCCGCTGCCGTTTTTTGGGTTACCAGGCAATCCGATCTCATCGGCAGCTACGTTTCTGTTGTTTGCCGCGCCTGTGGTGGCGGCGTTGGCGGGCGCGACGGAGGTCGGGCCCCGGTTTGTCTCGGCGCAGCTCTCGCGAGCCACGGATCGAAACGCGAAACGTGGGCTCACGCGCTTTTTGCCGGGACTGTGCGATTTCAATCCGGAGGGCGGTGGGCTTCCGCAGGTGGCTACGGTTCCCTGGCACGGAAGTGGCGACTTGCCGGCATTTGCGCGGTCGAATTGCTTCGTTGTCTTATCGGAAGAATTGAGCAGTCTTGATGCTGGAACGATGGTCCGAATTCTGATGTTGTAAGGTGCTTGTAATGACCGATTCCGGAAAGCCGCTACTTTCACATTTCGATAAATCCGGGAACGCAGCCATGGTCGATGTGAGCGCCAAGCAGGCCACGCGGCGTACGGCCACTGCATCCGCGTTTGTGGAGTTGTCCGCAGCGGTGTTGGCTGCGCTGCCTGCGAATCCCAAGGGCAATCCGCTGGAGGTTGCGCGGATTGCTGGGATTCAGGCCGCAAAGCGTACGTTCGAATTGATTCCCATGTGCCATCCGCTGGCGCTGACGCATGTGGACGTGCAGACAGAGATCGTTGAGAGAGGCGTGCGCATCACAGCCACTGCGGCGGCGGTGGGGCCGACGGGCGTGGAGATGGAAGCTCTGACTGCTGCAGCCGTGGCGGCGTTGACGGTCTACGACATGACCAAGGCGCTCGACAAAAGTATTGTGATTCGCAACGTGCAGCTTGAGGCGAAGACGGGCGGGAAGAGTGGCGAATTCACGCGTGCAGGATTGAGCGATCCAGCGCGTTAAAGAACGCGTTGCTAATTGATCGAGCCTTATCGTCCGGCAGCAGCCTCTTATTTCGGCGTGGGCGGCGGAGCCTCATGCTCGGGATGGTCATGATCATGATCCGGCGGGGCGACGAACGCTGGCGGATCGAGGTGGCCGCGATGACAAGTGCCGCATGAGACTGGCTGTGGTGGTTGGCCATGGTCGTCGATCTTGCCGATATATTGCGCGTTGATCTCCTCAACCATCCTGACCATCAGGCGGGCAGTGGCTTTCTCAGGCTTCGAGTCATCAGCGAAGTTGAGGCGCGGGCGACCGTTGGGTCCAATGTTCTTCGGGTCGGCAGAATGGCAACTGCTGCACTCGGTGCCGAGGTCGGCCTCCCACTTGTGCATCAGCTCATGAACTTCGTCGCCGGTCATGGTTTTGGGTAGGACCTGCAGGTTGGTCGGCGCAGGCGCGGGACCGTGAGCATGTTCGTGGGCCGGCTGGCTGCCCGCGGGCTGCTGGGCTGAAAGATTTGAGGTGAAAGCGAAAACTACGGCGAGCGCGGCTGCAAAGCAAGCGGAAGCGATTTTCGAGCGGTAAATTCCTCGCGGTTTGAGATGAAGTCGCAGGACCAGTTGAAAGTAACAGATGCTACCTTTTCGACGGAATCCTACGTTAGATGGACGCGGGTTCCGGTTAAATTTCGTGCGCCGGAGACGCATTTGTGCTCGGGCATTGCGAACCGGAGCGGCCAGTCGATCGCATGCTTGATCCCGATGCGCACGGTGACGAGGGCTTCCGGAACGCTGCAACCGTCGTCCCGGACCTGCAAGGGCGACGAGGCGCTGGTGACATCGAGTCCGTTGTGCGTTCTTCGCGTGAGGCCCATGGCCTGGCACAGCCGGCTGGGTCCTGCTGTCAGTGGGTGGTGCGCCGAGGCTGCAGGTAAGCCGCGGTTTGCGGCCATCAAATCCGCGCCAGCAATGGGTTCCAGGGCGCGCAGCAGCACGCATCCGGCAAGCCCTTCCGCCTCGCAGCTGATGTTCATGCAGAAGTAGCGGCCGTAGATTGCATACACGTAGGCGTGCCCCGCGGGTCCGAAGAGCACCTGGTTGCGAGGCGTGGACCCACGATGCGCATGGGCTGCCGGGTCGGGCGGGTCGTTATGCGGGCCGAGGTAGGCCTCGGCCTCGACGATTCTGCCGGCCATGACTCCGGCGTTGCTGCGGTGCACCAGCAGCTTACCAAGCAAGCGCGGGCCGACAAGCCTTGGCGAGCCCTCAAAAAAGCTGCGTGGCAACAACCGGCCCGGCAAAGCCGGCGCACGGGCGCCCTTTTGCTTTACTTGTGCGCTTTTTGCCATTCCTTCAGCAGCTTAAGCACTTCCTCCGCATGGCCTTCCGGGGTAACTTTGGGAAAGATGTGGATGAGGGTCTGGTCGGGTCCAATCAAAAACGTTGTGCGCTCGATACCCATAACCTTCTTGCCGTACATGTTCTTTTCCTTCATCACGCCAAACTGATTGCAGACTTTCTCGTCTACATCAGCAAGGAGTGTATAGGGAAGGTCGTATTTTGCGCGGAATTTAGCCTGGGCCTTGGGCGTGTCGCGCGAGATACCGAGGACCAAGGCGCCGGCGGCCTGCAGCTTCTTGAACGTGTCGCGGAACCCGCAGGCTTCAATTGTGCAGCCCGGAGTATCGGCTCTGGGATAAAAGAAAAGAACAACCGGTTTGCCTTTAAAGTCAGAGAGGCTTACTTTTTTCTCCTCGTCGGTTTCAAGCGTAAAATCGACAACTTTGGTATTGAGTTCCATGGGGATTTCCCTCGTATGTTGAATCAATTGACTATCAGCTTGCATTATGGCCGAGCGGGGCGCGGAGCGTCATTGCAAAGCAAAAGTGTTTTTTGGACCACGCGAACTCTGGTGGTCGTGCTCGGGCTGTTCGTCACGGCTGGCGCGAGCGCACAATACCCCGGTCAGATCACGAAAAAGGACAAAGACACCCCCGAGCTGCGTGCGGTGGCCGTACTGGAATGGACGGGAGATTTAAGCAAGCCGAAGACCAGCCGTCTTGTTCCTATCACGGTGTTCGATGGGGAGCAATTGCAGGATGGCGGAGTTTATTTAGCGCGGCCGCAGCCGCTGGCGGTGGACGCTGGTGTGGAGTACATGCTGCAGAAGAACGGCGCGCGGCTTGGGCTTTTCGACGTTCAGAATGCAGGCCAGGAACAGGGTTCGTGGGTCGGCTTTGGAACCTGGAAGCCGACGCCGGTTGCGAAGCCGAAGCCTGCGCCGGTGATGGACCAGGGCAAAGTCGACGCGGAAGCGAGCGATAAGCCTACTCTGCACCGAAAGCATTCGGGAGACACATCGTCGAACGGCGGCGATTCGGGATCGAGCTCTGGTGGTCCGGCTTCCGCGCCTGACCCGGATCGGCCCACGCTACACAAGAAATCGTCAGATGACGACTCTGCGAACACCAATTCCAGCTCGACTCCGAGTTCTACATCGGGCTCGACTCCCGCTTCCGATCCAGACAGACCCACGCTGCACAAGGGGCCGGACGCAAGCCAGACTTCGGGCACGGACTCCGGCAATTCTTCGGCTTCCGCTTCCGTTCCCGATCGGCCACAGCTGAAGCGAGGCAAGCAGAAACAAGCAGCGGACGAGGGCTACGTCGAGTCCCTGAACACCACGGATCCTGACCGGCCTCGCTTGATGCGTGGCAAGTCCACAGGCGGTGGACCGGAAGTGACGCCGACCCTGCTGGGATTGCCTTCGGACATGGAGCAGGCCGTGGCAGTTTCCGACCCCAAAAACAGGCCCGAACATCCTTGGGGTTATTCCTGGTCCGATCCCGCGGACGAAGTGAAGATGAAGGCAGCGCTCGAAGACCTTGCGCGCACCGCTCTGGGCATTCAGCCAAAACCGGCGCCGGCGCCCAAACGGACAACAACTACAAGAGCGAGGTCGAAGCCGGTTCCTTCAGCGCCGCATCCGCTCACAGACGAGGAGTTTCGCGTTTTTGAGCTGGCCTACGGATCCGGGGCAACGCTGGTGCTGACGGCACACACCGATGGGCCTCCCGCGCAACAGAAGTACGTCACTTTGATTGCGCAACCGGACCTGTACGGCAGCTTGCTGGTATTGTTCAAGAGCGTGACCGACGGCGCGCATCTGGACGATACGCCACGGATGCGTTTAGTCGACGCGGTGGATGCGATGGCCGATAACCGTGGGGAACTGCTGTTTGAGTTGCGAGGGCAGACGCAGCGCCAATTCGCTCTCTATCGGGTGCTGCGCGGCACTGCGAAGGAGCTTTTCGTGACGGGCGGCGGTGCGACTGCGCCGGAGCAACGGGACTAGTCGTCCCAGGTGTTTCCGCGCGATTACGATCGACTTGAAACCAAGAGAGGAAGAGTCAGCTTTTGGCCCCGAAATCGAGCTTGTTCGGCAGCCAAGGGGCATTCGCTCTAGGCGGGCTTTCCGCCCAAACTGCCGATTGACCTATGTTTTGCCTCAACCGATAACTTTGGTTAAGATTAACCCCGGTTAGCCGGTATACTGGCATTGTCTGCTATAGAATTCAGACAGCAAAAGTGGGCTGTGAGCCACTTTTGAAGGACTTATCGAAGCATGGCGTCAGTTATCACCGCACCTTCCCCTGCCGGCACCGGCGAAGCACAATCCGACTCCAATACAACAATGCCCGAGGCTGCAGGCGCACACACCGTAGCCGCACGCGATCTGGTGCGCATGGGCAAGGCTGCAACCGTGGGAGAGGGCATCAACTGGGTCACGCTGACGACCATCATCCTTTTTCATGTAGGCGCGCTCGCGGCGTTCTTCTTCTTCAGCTGGCAGCGGCTCGCAGTGATGGTGATCTTGTACGTGCTGGCCATCAATGTCGGGATTGGCATGTGCTACCACCGTCTGCTGACGCACCGAGGCTATCAGACGCCGAAGTGGGTTGAGTACCTGATGAGCATCTGCGCCACTTTGTCGCTTGAGGGCGGCCCGATCTTCTGGGTGTCGACACATCGCGTGCATCACCAGCTCAGCGATCACGAAGGCGATCCGCACACCCCGCGCGAAGGCGGCTGGTGGGCACATGCCGGCTGGCTGCTTTTTGGCAAAGCACTGCATGCGCAGACCGACGTGCTGGCGCGCTACTCGCCCGATCTCAGCAAGGACAAGTTCCACGTTTGGCTAAGCAAATATCATTGGCTCCCGCTCGTGGCGAGCGGGCTTCTGTTGCTCGGAGGCGGCTGGATGTGGGGTGGATGGGTCAACGGCGTCGCCATGGTGTTGTGGGGCGTTCTGCTGCGTGTGACTCTCGGACTGCACGCTACGTGGCTGGTCAATTCGGCGACGCACCTGTGGGGCAGCAGACGGTTTGAGACGCGCGATGACTCGCGCAATAGCTGGTGGGTGGCCCTGGTGTCGGGCGGCGAAGGCTGGCACAATAACCACCACGCGCACCCCGTTTCGGCGCGCCACGGCCTGCGGTGGTATGAGATCGACCCCAACTTCTACGGCATCTGGCTGATGTCAAAACTTGGATTGGCACGCAAGATTCGCGTGGCCAAGTACGATCCCGAAAATCCCAAACCGGCTGGGCTCTGAGCCCGGTTCACTAAGCCAGCCGAGCCCCCGCCATCTTTTCGAGGATGGCAATCGGCGCCGACCCCGGCGTAACCATCGCTGCGGGATCTACGAGAAATGTCTGCTCCAGCGCGTATTGGCCACCAAGTACAGCATGGGGCACGGTCTCGGTGTAGACCATCCAGCTTGAACCTGGCACAAACTCTACGTTTTCGCGGTTGCAGCTCGCCTGGAAGGCGCTGTCTTCCTTCATCGTGTTGTGCAGCTGCATCATGAACTCGTCGTAGGGAGTCCGCTTCCATTGCGGTACCAGGCTGGCTAGTCCCGAAGATTGCGCAAGCTGCTTGGCGGTGCGCGTAGCCGCGCTATCGGGCTTCGGCGTCGCCAGCTTGCCCGGCGCAAAAACCTTGACCACCTTCGAAAAGGGATCGCCCACCACCCAATCGCGGGTACGCGTGGGATGAATGTTGTGAAAGAAGCGCAGAATGCGCCAGCCGCGTGTTGGCCGCGTTGGAAAGGCGTCGGTGTGCAACAAATCGTTGCGCCGCCGCACCGGCAGGTCCCGGCCTTCTTCTTCAAGCGGGCGGAAGCTGGCGTAGTCCAAGCGCCAACGCCGCTTATAGGGCGTTAAAAAACCGGCCAGAAAGTTGTCGACGCTCGTAGAATAGCGCCGCATCACGGCGTGCAGTTGTTCCAAGTCCTCAGGCGTCGCCGTCTTTTTGTCGACTCCGCTCAGCTGGTCGCGATCCGGCTTGTAGGCGATGTTCTTGTGCAGACGGCTCCCGGTTTGCTGCTGACCTAAGAGAAACTGCAGGTCGGAAGGCGGAATTGGAATGGGTGTTTGTGGAAAGTAGAGAATGCCGCCGGCTTCGAGATTCGCACACCAGGCACGGGTCTGCTCGTCTTTTTGCGGTGAGCCGTTTTGCAGGGCATCAAGCTGAATTGTCTCTATCGCCATGAAGCGGACCTAACTCCGAAGCCTGGCCCGTACCCACAGCGTGCCGAAGAAGGGAAGAGCGATGATCAGCACGACGAGCCCTGCGGGGAAACCAACGTAGAGGTAGCTGTCGGCGTAATTGACTGAGTGGCCGCCCAAGCCGTTCCAGACCAGCAGCGAGACGATGGCGAGAAATGTGCAGGCAAAGAAGGTGAAGAACGCAGCGGCGACGGAAAGCAGCAGGCTCTGGAAGAGGCTGAAGCCCTCCAGGGGAAAGCCAAGAAAACTGCCGCCGGCGGTACGCGGAGAGTGGGCTGTTTGCGACATCACTTTCGCGACCTCCCTCGTGTAGATAGAATACAGTTCGATGGCTAGCAATGTGCAAATCGAGTTGTGGCAGGCGGAAAAGGTCGCAACTCAGTCGACCGCGGGTCAAGCACCCAACGGAATTCGTTTCGCGGCGTGGGGCGAGACGCGAGTTCCCGAGGCAGATTTAGAGCATCTGGTTGGGGCTGTGCCTGCCACCATGTCTGCCGCGCTCGCGAACCGCGCCTATTATTTTGTTCCTCTGGCCATCGCCGATACAGGCGAGACCATGGTTGCTCCGTCCTACTCGGTCGAGCTTGGGGACCGCGCGATCTGCCACCGCAACGCGGCTTTCGGGACGACCGAAGCTGTTTTCATCTCGACACGGCTGGTTGAGGACCGATTCGGCTTGGCCTTCGAGTTCTTCATCAACGTGGCCCATAACTTTGTCGCCGTTGCGGGCGTTCCGGATACGTTTTCGTCGTTGGTCTGGTCGCAGGCTGAGGCACAGGTGCGCGGCGAATCGAGCCAGGATGCGTGGGAGACGCGCCGTCGGGCCCAGGATCCGCGCAGCGGAAAGGCCATCGACGAGCGCGCAAGAAACAGCTTTTTCGAAGCGGCTTTTTCAGACGCGCTGGCGGTTTATATGCTTTCTCTGGCTGTGGATTTCGACTATCACGACCTGCGCGAGCGCGAGTATCCGTTGCTGGCCGCGCCTGCCTTGGCCGAACGCCTGCGTCATGTTGCGAATCTGTTCCCCGCCAATCTCAATTACGAATTCCAGATTCACTATCGGCGCAAGGGATAGAGGAGAGCCACGCGCTGGTACCTGCCGACGCGATTGGCTCGGATTTTTAAGTGAACAACGTGGCTGTCCTGGCCAGCACGTCATCGAGTATTTCCTGTGGAAGTGTTTCGACCTTTCGCGCATTCCGGGCTCTAATATCGAGGACGCGTGGCTGGTCGCAGCGCACGACACCTGTGGTTTTAGTTCCGGCAAGCGGCACGGCGAACATGATGCGGCGAGCAAACGCGCCTCCGCTGGTGATCGGCAGAATTACGGGCAGTTTTGTGGCTTCATTGAAGCTGGTTGGCGACACGATCAATACAGGCCTGTAGCCGCGCTGCTCATGACCCATGGTCGGATCGAGCGAGACCATGTAGATCTCGCCGCGCTTCATATCAGTTCACGGCCTACCCGTGGAGCGTCTATCCATTCGCGTTCTTGGGCCGATTGTGGCTTGGAATAATCCGACGCAGCCAGCAATTCTTCGAGCGTGTAGCGCGGGCGTGGTTTCGGCTCGACGAAAAGACGTCCATCCTGAATATCGACAGAGACCTCTGCACCCGCTTTCAGATTAAGCGTGTCGAGAATTGCTTTAGGCACGGTGAGCATCACTGACCCGCCGACCTTGCGCAGAGTGGTATTTGGCATGGCAGTCTCCCTCAGGGATTATATCAAAATATAATTTTCTATGGGCAGTCCGGAGTTGTTCCTGGATCAGCTTGAGTAGAGATTCGCGTCGATGAACTCGTTGCGGAATTTGCCTTCGGGATCGTAGTGTTTGAGTGAAGCTTTGAACTCCGCGAGCCGGACGCACTGTGCTTGAATCCGCACGGGCGGGATGGTGAAGAGCTTTGCCCAGTGCGGGCGCGGGCCGAAGGGTTCCAATTGCGCTTCGATGAGGGGCAGGATCTGGCGGACCTCGGGCCATTCGGGCTTCCACGTGAAGTGAATGGCCATCGAGGGGCGCTGGTAGGCCGTGCTCATCCACAAGTCGTCGGAAGCGATCGTGCGCAGCTCTGTGACAAAGAGGTGAGGCGTGATGCGGTCGCGCAATTTCTCGACGGCGAGAATAGCTTCGTAGCCGCGGTCGCGCGGGACGAAGTACTCCGTTTGCAATTCGCGGCCGCTCGATGGCGTGAAGTTCATTTTGAAGTGCGGCAGGCGCTCATACCAGGGGCCGGGGATGCCTTGCTGCTCGGTACAGCTTTCCGCGGGGTGGCCGTCGATGGGATGAAGTTTTTCCGTGGCGAGCTTGGCGCCGAAAAACTCCGGCTGCCAATCGTTCTTGTCGCCCGGGGCGAGGCGGCGCTTGATCCAGACCTGAGTGGCGCGATGATTCTGCCAGTCCGTAAACAGGCTGACGCTGTAACCTGCGCCGAAGATCTCATCGAGATGATGCTCCAAATGGTCGAAGGAGAGTTTCTGATAAACGGATTGGGCCACTTGATAAGTCGGCTGGAGATTGAGCGTGACGCGCGTGACGATGCCCAGCGCGCCGAGGCTGACGACAGCTCCGAGGAACCGATCGCCATCTTTCGCGCGTGACAGATGAAGAATCTCGCCGCTGGCAGTAACAACCTCGAGCGCTTCGACGACGGTGGCAAGATTCCCATTGTGAATACCCGAGCCATGCGTGGCCGTGGCGATAGCGCCTGCGACCGAAATGTGCGGAAGAGAGGCAAGGTTATGCAGCGCGTAACCGCGAGCATCGATGACTGGCGCAAGCTGGCCGTATTTGATCCCGGTGCCGACAGTAACCGTGTGCGCCTTGTCGTCGATGTCGATTTGATCTAAGTGAGTAAGCGAGATCTGATTTTGGGTGCTGTCGGCGATGGTGTTGAACGAGTGGCGCGAGCCGAGCGCGCGCAGCTTCGCGCAGCTCTTCACCACCTCGCGCACTTCATCGACGGATGCGGGCGTGTGCACGTGATCCGTGCTGTAGGTGATGTTACCGGCCCAGTTTTCGCGCGGCGTCGGTTGCTGCTGGCTGGGAGATAACTTCGATAACATCGAGCCCGCCACAATTGCTCCTGACGTCTTGAGAAACTCCCGCTTGTCCATTCCGATTGACGACCTCAAATTAATTTGACGGCATTGGCAAGAGCGCGATGCGGCCGCCTCCGGTGCAGAGAATGGTCAGGTTCATTACGACGAAGAGCAGCTCGTAGTGCCAGCCCGACGCCTTCTCACCCCAGAATCCAGTCTTCCACTTTACAACCTTCATGTAGATTGCGCCGAACATGATGACAATCAATCCCATGGCGGCCCATTGGGTGAGAACGCCAAAAGTGAGGCTAAGCGCGCCGGCAACTTCGGCTGCTCCGAGGAACACTGTGAATCCGACGCTCATGCCAAGGCTCTCCGCCCGCTGGCGCGGCGATTTCAAATGGCTGAAACCGCTCGTGCCAAAGACGAGAGCCACCATCAATCGTAGAAGAAGCAAACTCCAGTCTGCATAGTGTGTCGCGCCGGGAATCGAAAACATGAAAGTGCCTCCTGAACCTAACCGCCGTTAGATGCAGTAAACAAAGAATGGGGACATGTGTCCAATACTTGTTACTGACGAGGCGGATTCTTCCGGCGTCTCTTCACTTCAAGATAAGTTATCGCCTTTGTATTCTAGGGATGTTGGCAGCTCGTTCGAGCAGTTCTCCAGTTCACGTGGAGGCTTCACTTCGTGCAAGGTGTCTTTCTCAATGAGGAAGATGCGCAGGAGCAGTGGATTCCCTCTACGTCGATTGGTGAGCCGCAATGGCCCCCACATACGACGAGGAGAATCTAATGACGGAGAAAGTGAAGAAATCTACAGCGCCAAGGAAACCGCGCGTGACCGCCTCAAAAGAGACAGCACCAAAAGAGTCGGCACCCAAAAACAAGAGAGCCGCCAAAGGGAATGTAACTCAGATGGTTTCGCCGGACGAGATTGCGCGGCTTGCGCATCAGTACTGGGCGGAACGTGGCCACCAGGACGGGCACCACGAAGAGGATTGGTACCGCGCGGAACAGGAACTTCGGGGAAAAGCCAGCTAATCCTAGTCCCTGTCCGCGGTGTTCGGCCAGCTTCAAGCGCCCGTGTACGCCACCCGGCCCTCACTGATTGTCCAGCGGACTTTGCCCTGCATGGTCCATCCATCGAAGGGCGTGTTGTGCGCTTTAGAGCGTGTCTCTTTGGCGTGATAAATCCATTCGGCTTTTGGGTCGAAGACCACGACATCGGCGAAGCTGCCGACGGCAAGCGTGCCGCGGCCCTTCAACCCAAGCAGCGCAGCAGGCTGCGCGCTCAACAAACTCAACACGCGACCGAGCGGCAATTTCCACTCCTTGTGCAGCCAGCGCAGGCAGAGACCCAGTGCGGTTTCAAGGCCGGTGATGCCATTCGGCGCGTTCTCAAACTCCACTTCTTTCTCGTGCGTGGCGTGCGGCGCGTGATCCGTGGCGATGGCATCGACGACGCCGTCGAGGATGCCTTCAATCATGGCGTCGCGGTCGGCAGCCGAGCGCAGCGGCGGATTCATTTTGGCATTGGTGTTGTAGAAGCCCACGTGCTCGTCGGTCAGCAGGAAATGATGGGGCGCAACTTCGCAAGTCACGCGCAGTCCATTGCGTCGAGCCTTGCGTACGGCCGCCATCGCACCAGCTGTTGACGTGTGCGCGACGTGCAAGTGCGAGCGTGCGTCGCGAAGTTCGGTCACGAGCCTGATATCGCGTTCGACCAGACTGGATTCAGCTTCCGGCGGCATTCCGCGCAGTCCGAGTTTGAATGCCATCGGCCCGGCATTCATGCTCGCTCCCTGCGTCATCCGCGTATCTTCCGCATGTTGAATCACGCTTAGGCCCACGCGGGCCGCTGCCGCCAGCGTTTCACGCATCACGCTGTCTTTCAGAATCGGATGGCCGTCGTCGGTTACCGCGACCGCACCAGCGGACTTGAGAGCGGCAAAATCGTTAAGCGATTCGCCCTTCGAACCGCGCGTTGCTGCGGCGATGGGATAGACGCGCACGTGTGCACCCCGCTCCGGCGCCAGCATCCATCGCGTGATCTCGACAGAATCGTTCACTGGCGATGTGTTCGGCATCGCGGCAACGGCGGTGAAGCCTCCAGCGGCTGCAGCTGCGGTTCCGGTGGCGATGGTCTCTTTATAGCCTTGGCCCGGCTCGCGCAGGTGGACGTGAATGTCGATGAGCCCCGGCGCGACGGTGAGGCCGGTGGCATCGAGGGATTCGGTTCCATTGGTTGGTTTCAGCTTGCCTGCGGCGGCGATTTCGGCAACGCGGCCGTCCTTGAGCAGAATGTCTCGATGGCCGTCAACGCCGGCGGCGGGATCGATGAGGTGGCCGTTGCGAATCAGAAGAGCGCTCATGCGCGACCTGCTTTCGTGGAGCTATCCGCGAGCGCGCGCTCCACAACAGCCATACGAATAGCGACGCCATGCCGCACTTGTTCGAGGATGACAGATTGCGAACCATCAGCCACACCCGCCGTCAGCTCAAGCCCGCGGATGATGGGACCCGGATGCATGACCAATGCCGAGGGCGCATGGGCAGCGAGGCGCTGGCCGGTGAGCTGATAGCTGGCCTTGTAGTGCTCGAGGTCGATCTGCTGTCCGGCGAGCCGTTCGGCCTGAATGCGCAACATCATCACAACCTGCGATTGCCGCAGCGCGGCATCGAAATCGCGCTCGATTGAAATGCCGGGTCCTGCGCCGGTGGCGAGCTCAGGAAGGAATTGTGCGGGGCCGCAGAGCAGCACGTGAGCACCTAATCTTGGGAGAAGCAGCATGTTCGAGCGGGCTACCCGGCTGTGCAGAATGTCACCGGTGATGGTGACCGTAACGCCCGCAAGTGTGTCCGCACTGACTGCTTCAATTCCCGGACGCAGATGCGCAAGAATTGTGCGCAGATCGAGTAGAGCCTGGGTCGGGTGCTCATGCATGCCGTCGCCTGCGTTGAGTACTGGAAGGCGAGTCGCCTCCTCGAGCAGCCAAGGTGCGCCGGAAGAGTTATGGCGCAGAATGATCGCTTCTGCGCCTAGAGCGCGCAGAGTCAGACCGGTGTCTTTGAGCGTCTCGCCTTTCTCAATGCTCGACGAAAGATTCGAGACCAGGGTTGTGTCGGCCCCGAGGCCCTTTGCGGCCAGCTCAAAGCTGGTGCGGGTGCGCGTGGAGGACTCATAAAACAAGAGGGCCACGCGGCGCTTGAGCAATATGCGGTCGCGCACCAGCGGGTCTAGATTTTCGAGCAGTGAAGCACGGGCGAGCAGATGGCTTACTGCCTCGAGAGTGAGATCCTGCACCGAAAGCAACGAGCCCGAATTGTAAGGAAAAGGTGTAGCAGCAACGGGCGGAGGATGAAGGTGGCGGCGGACGGGTGGTGCGGTTGCGGCTGCGGTCATAGAGTCTTCACTCGCAACTCCTGTGGAGCGGCGCAGGGCCGGCGCCGGTTGAACGAGAAATCTAATCTGTACGTTCGACAAGCAAAACCTGCTCGTCGTTATCGACCTCGTGGAACTTCACTTCGATAATCTCGCGGCTGCTCGTGGGAACCTGTTTGCCGACATAGGTGGCCTCGATGGGCAGCTCTCGGTGGCCGCGGTCGATCAATACGGCAAGTTGCACGCGACGCGGACGGCCATGATCGAAGAGGGCGTCAAGCGCAGCGCGGATGGTGCGTCCCGTGTAAAGTACATCATCGCAGAGCACCACATCGCGTCCCGCCACATCGAATCCGATGGCTCCGGGAGTGACCACGGGACGAATGCCGGCGGTCGACAGGTCGTCACGGTAGAACTGAATGTCGAGTGTGCCTGTATCCACTGGCCGCTTTTCAATGCCGGCGATGAGCTTGGCCAGCCGTTCCGCCAGCGGAACTCCGCGTCGCTTAATACCGATCAAGGCCAGGTCTTCACTGCCGTTGCTCTTTTCGACAATTTGATGGGCAAGGCGAACCAAAGTACGTTCAATTTCAGAGGCTGACATCAGCCTGCCCTTGGTGCGCAGGCTTGGGTGGTTTGGCTCTTCGCTCATGGATTCTCTCTCGCCGGATGATACGAGGCTTGGCTCGATAGCGGCAAGTTGTGGAGAAGTGGAACCAAAAGCTGCCACGTCCAAAGCTCGAAGTCGAAGCGGGCGGTTGCAGCGGTATCTAAACCTGCGGCCGTCCTGTGCGAGCGAGCAGGCGCGCGCCTAATGCGCCACCCGCGGCTGCAAAAAAAAGAAGAAAGACGGAGTTGAAAGTGAGGCTGAAGACTTCGATGCCGGCGTGGCCCCACGGAGACAGCATCCACGCCTGCACCTGCGAGCGAAGGGCCAACGCCTCTGCTGCGTCGGAAGGCTCCAGTTCGGAGGCCCAATTCTGCGTCATTTGCTGGCTCAGTTCGACGCGGCTCTTCCACTCGGCATCGATCTGACTGGACTGATGGAGTACAAATCGTTCTACAAACAACACACTGCCGCTGATAGAGAAGGCCAGCCAGGCAGCTAGCAATCCGGTGACGAGGCCGATGCGGGCTCCCGCGCCCGTTGTGATCCACGTCGGGGCCTGAGCTCGCACATAAATCGCAACGGCCCAGGCGGCCGCGGCAGCCATCCAGAACAGGCCAAAGAAGCCCACCGGAGAAAGTCCGCTGGAAAGCAATCCCGCCGGCACCGCGAGCAACAGCGCAGCACGCATCGCCGGCTTCCAATCCACCATGCTTGCGTCGCGCACCGCTTCTGTCCATCGCTCTGCCGGCACCTGGCCATTGGCCGAGTCTGGCGCGTAAACCAGCTGGGGCAATCCGCACGTGGGGCAGAAGCAATTCTCAGCCAGTACGGCTTGGTGGCAGCGCTTGCAAGTGATTTCCATACTTCCGAACACCTACGGCAATTTTATGCTTCGAAAACAGAATATGGTCATTCAATCGTATCTCCGTAACGGATAACTGGAGTCCGACTGCGATACCGTGTTTGCGGCGCGGTCAACAAAGAAACCTTCTATTTCTTTTGTCCAGTCGGGCTGCTTTCGTGGGCGAGCTTTGCAGCGACGATTTCTTCGGCTGCCGTCACGACTTCTTCCAGAGACAAGTTCGTCGAGTCCAATAGAACTGCGTCCTCGGCCGGTTTCAACGGCGAGTCAGCCCGGTTTCTATCCCGTTCGTCGCGGGCATGGAGGTCGCGAATCACATCTTCTGGTTGAACGGCCGGTTTCTCTCCAAGCTGATCGAAACGCCGCATTCCGCGCACTTCGGGAGCAGCGTCCAGGAAGATCTTCGCGTCCGCGTGGGGAAAGACCACGGTACCGATATCGCGCCCTTCCATCACGACGCCACCCCCGGCGCCCATTTCCTGCTGGAGGTGAACCATCCAGGCGCGGATTGCGGGAAAGACGCTCACGCGCGATGCGGCGTCGGTGACGGTTTGATTGCGGATCAGGCCAGTGACGTCTTCGTCGTCGAGCAGAACTCGATTTTCATCGTCGCCTGCCTCAAGACGGATCTGCGTACTGCCCGCCAGTTCTTCCAGGCCCGCGCTGTCGTCCAAAGGCAGGGCCTGCCGAAGGGCCTTGAGCGCGAAGCCACGGTACATGGCGCCAGTTTCGAGATTGAGCAGCCCGAAGTGCCGGGCGAGATGACGGGCGACCGTGCTCTTACCCGCCCCTGCGGGTCCATCGATAGCGACGATAATCTTCCGAGCCGGACTTGCGGGTAGCGATAGGCTCTCAACCGCGCTCATCCGCGCTTTTTCGTCCTTTTATTGGGCCGAGCGGTGAAACCGAAGCGCTTGCTATTTCCCGCCTTGGCCCCTGCGGCCAGCGCGGGCTTGCGGCTCCCACGCGTTGCGCGAACATCGATCCTGGAATCGATTCGGGAATCCTTGCGAGCAAGGCTCGTCTTGCGCTTGATGGCTGCGGGCTTCGCGGTGGTCTTGGCGACCTTGGCATGGCCGTTGCGCTTGCTCCATGAGGGCGCCGCGGATTTCCCATTTCTCTTAGCGCTCCCATTTCCGTTGGAGTGCGTGCCGTTGGGACGCGCTGCGGCCCCATTCGACCGAGCGGGACCGGCGAGCTTCTTCGCTGGAGAATGACCGTTGGTTTTGCCGTTGGAGGTTGTGTGTCCATTCGAGCTCCAACGAGCGCCTTGCGCGGGCCGTGATCCGTTGGCAACACGTGATCCATTCGAGGTGCGGGAAGCGGATGGCCGTGCATCGGCGCCGCGTCGAACGATTCGCGATCCGTTAGCGGATTGTCCTGGCCTGCTCACAGCGCCAGGCTTGCGGCTGCGGGTGTGCGGAGCGGGCCGGCTGAAATGAGTGCGAGGCGCCGCGGGCTTGCTCGCCTGGGGCTTGCTCACTTGGATAGGGGGACGCGCCGGCGCCTGGGGAACTTGCGCCTCAGGAGCCTTGGGTGCGAGAGCCGGTGCCGGTGAACTCAATGCAGGCGAAGGCGGGAACGGCAGTTCCGCGCGAGTTTCCTCGCGATCACTACCGCGCAGCTCACTATTTCGCATGTAGTACGCGGAGACAGGAATCGTGGTGTTCGTGTAGACGATGGGCGCAGGAGCGAACTCCGGCAACGTGCCTGCCACATAGAAGTGCGGCGCGTGTCCCATTGAGATGGTATGGACCTGGCGTGTGGCTACCAGCCCGCGCAGCACCTCGCGCACTTTGCTCCGCGCGGTCAACGGGGCAAGAAAGAGCTCGACTTCTTCCATGCTCGCAGCGATCACAGCCTGGAGATAAATCGATGCGAGGACGGAAATCGCAGTGACCTGGGAGGTCGATGCGCCCTCGGCAATGGCTTTCTGATAGCGCTGGCGAAGCAGCTGCCACTTCGCCGACTGGCCTGCAGCCGAAATCGTGGGAATGATGCGAAGCTGCTGCCATAGCTCGGTGATGGCACGCACAACCGCCGCTTCCGTGACTTCGCGACCCAGAGCATGCTTCAGCTGAGAGATGGTCAGGTCGTTCGCTTCAAGGTGCTTGTAGGCCTGGACGGCCAATTGCGATACGGCTCGGGAACCGGTGAGCTGCGGGTTGCGGCGCCAGTCGCGATCGCCGCGCAGAGCGTAGACATAAGGCAAAACCCAGCTGGCAACCACAAAGTCCGGCTGCTCGCCGGGCTGGCCCCCCAGGTTCAGTCTTACCGCAACTCCCTCATTTTCAAGGCGAATCAGCAATTCCTCGGCTGCTGCAATTTGGCGCAACTCCGGGGTGGCATCGCGCCGTCCGCCAATCGCCTCGACAAAGGAAGGCGCAATCGAGGAAATGAACTGCTTCCGGGGCAAAAAAAGGCAAAGTCCGGTCTCTTCAATCCAAGTCCGGGCATCCTCGAAAGTAAGTGTTCCAACACCGTTGTGGCGCATCCGCTCGGCGCGCGCAGCTTCTAATTGTTCCGCTGTCAAAGAAAAACCTCGCTTCCAGGCTCGTGCTGGCCCGATGGCCACCCTCTCTGGAGAGGATGATCCTAAATCGATTTTAAATCCGAATTAGATGCGATGGAAAGCCCGCTGAATATCCTTCCAGGAATAGAGCAATGCTATTGGACGTCCGTGCGGGCAACTTGTTGGGTGTTCAGTCTTTGAAAGCTCCAACAATAGCCATTCCATACGTGCGGGGTCAAGAGGCGTGTTGATCTTGATGGCGGAGTGACAGGCTATGGAAGCGGCTATTCTGGTGCGAAGCGTGGTAAGAGGTTGATTCTGCGGGCGTTCATCCGCGCCCGATTGTTCGATCATCTCGGTGAGGGCCCGTTCCAGCTCCGCACCTTCCAGACCAACCGGTGCTGCTTTAATTGCAAGTGTTTGCGGGCCAAATGGTTCTACCTCGAAGCCGTTTTGTTCCAGCTCCTCCGCAATTTGGGAAAAGACCACGATTTGCCATGGTTGCAGCTCCAGCAGCATCGGCATGAGCATTCGTTGCCGCTGAACTTTTTCGACTTGACGGTCGCGCAAAATCTTTTCAAAGAGCACTCGTTCGTGGGCGACATGCTGGTCAATTATCCACAGGCCGTCCTCTCCGGTGGCTAGGATGAAGGACTCTCGCAATTGTCCAAGAGGGCGCAATGAGCCGAGATGGTTCAGATTTGAGGCAGCTTGTTCGGCTTCAACCTTCGCGGTTTCGAGAGCGCCGTTGGATGCATTCGCCGCTGAGCCCGCCGGGCTTGATGAACAACCATGCACGAAGGATTCACCTGCGGCTTCGAGGAGAGCGGTTGCGGCGTTGGCCAGGAACTGCTGGCTGGCACCACCGCCGCTCAAGGGGGTGGGATCGAAGGTGAATCGGCCTGGGACCGGGGACGGCATCTTCGGCGTGAGCTGGAAAGGCCCAGTGACGGCAGAGTCGACGGCGGCGTCGGTTTCTAGACCGGCGGATTCACTCGCTGAAGACGGAATGGGCGCACTCTCAGGAGAACCGGGCAATGGCGATAGGGCGGGCGGCATCAAGGAAGGACTGGCAACGGGCGCAGAATCGAGCGCGGCAAGAAAACCAGCTGCTGGGCGGGCTTGGATCAAAGAATTCCGAATGCTATCCCGAACGAAGTCGTGGATAAGGGACTGCTGGCGAAAGCGGACTTCGGTCTTGGCGGGATGGACATTCACATCCACTTCTTCGGGTGGCATTTCGAGGAAAAGCAGTACGACAGGAAAGCTGGTCGGCGGAATGATGTTGCGATAGGCCTCGGTGATCGCGTGCAACAGCAGGCGATCGCGAATGAGCCGCCTGTTGACAAAAATATAGATGGAGTTGCGGTTCAGCTTCTGCAGTTCGGGCTTGGAATAGAAGCCGGTGATCCGGATTGAGCCGGGATCGCGGATCGGCTCGTCTGGGTCCTTCTTCCACGGCGGCGGCTCGGGCAGGCCAGCGTGCTTCAGCGGGGTTTCGGCAGCAATGGGAAGCAGCTGCGCAAGAGTGTCTTTCCCGAAGATCTGATAGATGCGCTCGGCAGTCCGGGAAACTGGTGGCGCTGAAACGAGGGTGTGGGAGGCTGAGACCAGTTCAAAGTGCTTTTCGGGGTGCGCGAGTGCGTAGTGCGTCACGAGCGCAGTCACATGCGCGAGCTCAGTTGATTCGGCGCGAAGGAATTTGCGTCTGGCCGGGGTGTTGAAGAAGAGATCTGCGACCGCGATGGTCGTTCCGCGCGGCAATGCAGCTTCGTCCACGCGCAGGATCTTTCCGCCTGCAATCTCAAGGACGGTCCCCGCGGTCTCTTCTCCGGTCGCAGTTTCCCCCGTGGCTGTCTCCGCCGCTCTTGTCTCCAAGGTCACGCGGGCCACGGAGGCGATGGAAGGCAAGGCCTCGCCGCGAAAGCCGAGCGTCGCGATCGAAAGCAGGTCGTTGGCAGTGCGCAGCTTGGAGGTCGCATGGCGCTCGAAGGCCAGCAGCGCGTCGTCGCGATTCATTCCGTGGCCGTCGTCCGCGACGCGAATGAGCCGGCGCCCGCCAGCTTCGATTTCTACGCGAATTTTAGCGGCGCCCGCGTCGAGTGCGTTCTCGAGCAATTCCTTGACCACCGAAGCAGGACGGTCAACCACCTCGCCGGCAGCGATCTGGTTGGCCACCTGATCGGGAAGTACGTGGATGCGCCCCATAAGGGACTAGGGTACCGCAGTAAGGCAGAGAAACAGCGAACAGAACTGAGAAACAGAGAAAGAGAAAACAAGGCCACCCGTTGGCGTCCTGTGTTTCGTGGGGCTGCTTGACGCTAAGCGTTTACGACGTTTCCGCCACAGTGGCCGTGACCGCATTGGCACGCGACTTCAGTCTTGTCCGCCAATCCCTCGCAGTGGGGACTGCAGTATTTCGAGCCGTCGGGTGGAACGCAGGAACAAGCGGGATTGGCGCATTTCTTTGGAGAAGCCATAGAACTCCTTTGTGGATTCGACATGGAGTATTGCCGAACACAAGCAAATACGATGCCGAACGGCACCCGTGGGGTGGTATTGAAAGGTGGACTGGGTTTGAGTCGTCCTGGTGCCTGGCGGGCGAGACTCTCTCCCGATGGGACTCAGCGCGACGCTTGCATTTGGGACGGCTGAGCGGTCTAAAGCCCAGGATCCGGATTTCTATGATTGGTTCAGGAGTGCGGCCAAGTCTCTCACAACCGGGTAGCATTCGCAGGCCGCTTCTTCGAGTCCCTTGCGATTGAGCACTTGAATATTGCCGCGCCGGTAGGCGATCAGCCCGCTCTTTTGCAGGCTGCCTGCAGCTGCGGAGACGCTGGTTCGCCGAATTCCGAGCATCTCGGAGAGAAACTCCTGAGTCAGATAAAACTTGTCGCTCTGAACTCTGTCCTCCACCATGAGCAGCCAACGGGCCAACCGTTCCTCAATCTCGTGGAGTCCATTGCAGGCGGCGAGCTGGCTCAGAATGAATCCGTGGCACTGCACGAATTGCAGGATGCTCCGGAAGAGTGCTCCTGAAGTAAACAGCTCTTTTTGGAGCTCCGCGTAGCGGATCCGCAGTGCTGTCCCTTCGACCCTGATGAACGCCGTTGTAGGAGGACTTGCTGAGCCGAGCAGATTGATTGCCTCGACCAATCCCTCCCTGCCGACCAGCCCCACCTCCGCACCCGCTCCGTCGGCCATGAAGGTGACGATCGAGGCGATCCCCGTGGTCATGAAATGAGCGTATTCCGGTTGTTCTCCTGAACGGTAAAGTACGGTTCCGATGGGGAGTGAGACCGGCTCCATGCGCGCAAGCAGCGCTTTCCGCTGGTTTGGCGGAAGTGAATCGAGCAACAGATTCGACGGCTTGTGCGCCATGAGGTGCGCCATCCCGCATCAGTTCGCAAGGAATAGCCGCCCAAAAATGTGGCGAGGATAATTGCGCGTCTGACCCAAAAAACTGTGATCTAACTTTGCAGCCACTATATGCTTTAGCCCGCGGGAATTATGTCCAATAGCGCACACAAGTCGGATTAGCCAGCGGCGATTAACGCACATGGGTCGGAACTAGCCAGCGGCGCTCTGTCGCGTCAGGGCAGCGAGATGCGAAACGCGGTTCCGCTGCGGCCGGGCCTGGTGCTGCTCCGGGTTCGAATCCGGCCCTCATGTTTCTCAACAATCGCTTTTGAGATGGCAAGCCCAAGGCCTGTTCCCTTGTCCTGCTTGGTCGTGAAGAAGGGATCGAAGATGCGNNACGGCGGCCTCTGAGATAAAGGGCGCCCTCGACGGGCAGCGCATCCACCGCATTCGAGATCAGGTTCGAGATTACCTGGAGCATTTCTCCTGGGTGCACATCCACGGTGACTTCGCTCGATAGGAGAATATTGAGGCGGATGCGCTTTGCGGCAATGCTTTTCCGGTGAATGCGAAGAGCCGCTTCAGCCAGGGAGGCGGCCGCTACCGGCGTCTTTTCCGCTGCCGTTCGATAGAAGCTGAGGGTTTGCCTGGCAATACGAATCAGCACCGCGAGCTGCTCGTCAATATGTTTGCTGTATTGCCTTACTGCGTTGGCATTGTCGGCTTCCTCGTGCAGCAGATAGTTCAGGTTCGTGATTGCTTCGAGGGGATTGTTGATTTCGTGCATGATCGTGGCCGCAAACTGGCCAGGGACCGCGAGGTTTTGGCTCTTGCGCAGAGTCTCCTGATCTCGAACCACTTTGGATCGTTGTCTTCGATGAGCTGGCTCATGGCGTGTACCCCCCATTTCGCTGGTGAGGGTGCCATGAATTTGGCATCTCGTGGCTGGAGGGAAGCGCCTCCGCAGGCCAGGTGTCTTGCTTCAGCAGTCGGAAATGCAGGGTGGGCCGGCTGCCTATGTCCGGCATTCGACTTATGAAGCCGTGGCGCTAAGAAAGGTTGCTAGACTACGCGGCGAACTTTCGTTTTGACGAGCGCCGCGCGGCTGGTGGGCCCGATGCGCGCGGCAAAAAGGAGTTTTCTGCGCGAACAGGCGAGCTCTGGGGAGATTGCCGGTGAAGCTTGACGCGCGCAAAAAAGCCCGCGCTTAGGCGGGCTCTTTTCTTTTCATGCTTAGGGTGCTGTCTTAGATTCCCATACCAAACTCGGCGGACTGAGACTCGCCGGCACTTGAGTAGAAGTCATAGGGCGTGCGCTTCTTGAATTTATAACGGCTGCGCAGTTCGCGGCCCACAAAGAAGCTGAGCGCTGCGACGGCCATGCCCACCGAGAACCAGCCAAGCAGGCGAAGAGCGCTGCCCTCATTTGGTTCTTCAAGCGTTGTGACGAAATCGGCCTCTGAGGACATGATCCATAGCCTCCTGCTTCGAATAATAACCCAGTTTCTTTTTGACTCGTCTCACATAGAAAAAGTGAGAGCTACAACTTTGGTTGGATGCTGTGCTGTGTTCATTCTAGCGGCGGAAACTTCGCCAGCCACGAGTTTTTCTCTGACTCGGGCAGGAAACTTGCCAAAAAGGAATTGGCTGCGAGCTGCCGCAGTTCGTTTTGGGAAAATCCCTGCTCGGTGTGTGCGAGCAAATATTCGTTGGCCACATCCGAGCCGAAGAAAGCGGGGTCGTCGGAGTTGACCGTGACTAGCAGGCCGGCGTCGAAGTAGCGTCGCAGCGGATGTGCGGCGAATGACGGACAAACTCCGGTGCGGACATTGGACGTAGGATTCAGCTCCAACGGTGCCCTCCGGGCTTTTAACTCTTGGAGGAGTGCAGAGTCCTGGATAGCAGACAGCGCATGGCCAATGCGCTCCGAACCGATGGAGAGCGCTTCCCAAATGGCTTCGGGCCCGGTGGTCTCTCCCGCGTGGTTGGTGAGGCGCAGGCCCGCCATCTGGGCACGTGCATACAGCCTGCGAAATGGTTCAGAGCCGGCAACGCGCTCGTCTCCTCCCAAGCCGATGCCAATGATCGAAGGATAACTTTGCCGCAGTTCAGCGGCTTTGCGAAATACGCGCTCCGCCTCATCGACCGTGAAATGGCGCACGGCGTCGAAGATCCAGTAAAGCGAGAGCCCGAGTTCGCGTTGGCCGCGCTCGCGCGCACGTTCGAGGCCCTCGAAGATGGGCTCGAAGCACGCGGGGTCATGATTGCGCCACAAATACACGACGCCGACGGAGATGTAGACCTCGGCGTGCACCACACCCTGCGCGGCGAGCGCCTGCATCATGCGCCAGGCGGCAAGTTCATAGTCTTCTGGGCTGATGAGGCGGCGTGTGACGGCTTTGAACGCGTTGATGAATTCGGTGAAATCCGTGAACTGATACAGCTCCTCAGCTTCGGCCAGCGTGAAGGGCTGCGCATCGTGGCGCGTGCTCAACTCAACCAGCGTGGCCGGCGTGATGGTGCCCTCGAGATGGAGATGAAGCTCAGCCTTGGGCAGGCGACGGATGAACGCGGTGATGTCGTCCATCTTTAGAGTGTACGAGGCGAATCTCGATGGCGCGAAGCTGGAAAAATTGCTACTCCGATCGCGGCGCCAGAATTCCGACTAAGAGTGGACGGCGCTGCGAAGATTAATTTTAGAGCTCGTCGATTTCGATAGTAAAATCGCCAAGCTTGATTCGGCGACGTTTGGCAAGATCTGCAAGCGCCGCATCCATTGCTGGATTACCTTCCTCGACTTCGAGAAAGCTCTGTTGGCAGAACTTGGTTGTAGACAGATCGTAATCGCCGATGAGATTGATAGCCTCGCGAAGAGCTTCTTCTCTGCTGTCAAGGCCGTAGACCCGACTCCTTTCAACCGCGTTCACACTCGACTCGCTATAAATCTTACTGAGAAGGAAGCGCGCGGACGGATTGGCGATGCACTCTTTCTGCTTGAGGTCTTGAATCCGAGTGAAGTGGCTCATTTGAATATCCCCATGAGGCTCGTAGCCTCTGTTATTTGGGCATTTTCGACCGCCGCACTTTTGTCGAGCACTTCTTCAGAATGGGAATTGAATTTAGACAATAACGAGTCTCTATCGGCACTCTTCGAAGTTAGTTCCAGTCGCCGATGGCCAGTCGACCGGAATCTTCGTCGAGTCTGACGCAGTGGAGAGATAATGCAGGACGGACGAGCCAAGCGAAGATTGTTTGGCTCTCAGTCCGCGGGAGCGGGGCTTGAGTCGCAGGCGTGGGGCGTTCACGAGCGGTTGGATGGTGTGCGTGGTTGCCGCCGTTGTGTTGGCGATTCTGTGGGTGAGAATTGGCGGACGACGGACTGTGAGCCGGCCAGCCTCGAAGTCGATCCCAGACTTGGCGCTCACGAGCCCGCTGAATGTGCCGGGCGGCGGGGTCGCGCCTGCCGATGCGTACGAGGTGTATTCGGCGCTCTATCAGGCTCCGCAGCAGGAGCCGCTGGTTTTTTCGGATGAGTCGGTGACGGACATTCCACAGGTGAATGGAAGCTGCCTGCAGCCCGCTACGGCGCAGGAGCGCGAGATGGCGGAAGCGTTTGTGGCGGCGAATCGGCAGAGTCACCGCTGGGAACCGAGGTTCACGATCCCCGGCGGATACCGGCTCATCTCACGCAGCGATGCGATCCAGGCCCAGCAATGCATTGAGACGCACTTTCACGATCAGCCGCGCTGCGCAAGCTTCAAAGCGATAGCGCACGTGCGCTTTTTGGGAGTTCCAGGGTTTGATGCGACGCACACGCGGGCGCTGGTGTCGGTGGTGAAGATGTGCGGCGGCGATTGCGGCAGCGGCGGGATTTTCGAGGTGGAGAAGACGCAAGGCGGGTGGCGGCGGTCAGAGGCGAGCGGGTTTACGCGCGAGTGCAGTTGGATGTATTGAACAGCTTCGCAGGTTTCGGCGCAGGCCAGGAGTGGTGAGAAATCAGTGAACAGTCGGTGGTGGATTGAGTTTGATCGTAATCCCGGTATTCACTTTACAATCCGTCAGTGCGAAATGCCAAAGCTCAGAATTCGCGGGTTTCACACTGATCTTGGCCGGAAGCTCGATGCCTTGAACCGCCTGAAATTCGTAGCTGAATCTGTTGTCTCCGGTCCCTTCTGCGGTCGTCGGGTCCCCTGTTGCAACTGACTCAAGCAGATAGCCATTCGGACCGTTGATGAACCGAGTAGAAAATCGCAACGGCTGGGGCAATAGACTGCGCGCTTGAGTCAAGCGGAAATCCGAGTTGAGAAGAAGCGTCGCATGGACTCCGTTGCCGGTCATCGTGACTTTATAACCATCGTCGGATTTTTGAAAAACGAATTTCGTGGGCTTAATTGGGAGAATGACGTTTGTCGCAAATGGTATCCAGGCGTTGATTCCGCCTGACACCATCGAGTTCAATGCTTGTTCAAGGTCGCCTCCATGCGGAATTGCAGAAAGGTCTGGAGCTTTTGGAATTACAGAGACGAATCCACCCGTACGATCAACAAAAACGCGGTGTGGGATCGTTTGGAGGCGGTCAATCGTCGGAACAGCCGTCGGAGGGACAGATCCGAATGCCTCCCGGAAATGGTTATTCCAGTCGAATTGAATGGCGCAGTCAAAAGAGATTAGATTGCGCGTGAAGGGCGCGTCGTAAAGATCGCGTGTCTCAGCCAGAAGTTTATCGTCAGAGGTCGCCTCCTGCGCATGGGCTGGGAAGAAGGGGGCTAACAACGTAATTAGAAGGATCGATTTGCGCATAGGCAATGCTAACAACTTGCACTGCGACCGATTCGATTGAAAATGGACGGTATCGCATCCCTGCGAACTCCGGCCTGCGGCGGCTACAGAAGAAGAAGTGAATCAGCAGTCCCGTGAAGAGGCAGAGAATATGCCGCGTGCGGTTGATTCGTTATCGAGGTAAAATCGATGGCAAGGGCGCGAATCTTATGAATCAAAATGCCGCAGCCTTGACGGAGAAGATCAGGTTGCTGAGCCCTGAGCAGGCCGCCGAAGTCGAGGACTTCGTCGAATTCCTGCGGTTCCGAGGGCAGGAGCGTGGGCTAACGCGGGCTGCGGCGGCAGCGAGCGAGCCTGCATTCGAGGCTGTCTGGTCGTCTTCGGAAGACGACGCCTACGATGCCCTATAAGTTCGGCGATGTCGTTCTGGTGCGGTTCCCGTTCACCAATCAGGCCGCATTCAAGCAGCGTCCGGCTGTCGTGATTAGCAATCTTGCCTAAAATACCGCTAGATTCGCCGTCGTCATCATGGCGATCACGAGCCAACTTCATACCCCCTCAGGTGTGGGCGAAGTGACAATTCAACAATGGCAGGCGGCCGGCCTTTTGAAGCCTTCCATGATCAAGCCTGTCTTCGCCACCGTCGAACAAAACCTCATTCTCAAGCAACTGGGCGCATTGCAAGCTTCCGATCAGCAATCGTTACGACGGGCGATTTCTTCGGTCATTGGCTAGCTGAACACCTCTTGCGGCTGGTGGTCGAAGATCTCTCAGCGCAGGCCCGCAAACTCAGACCGATGGCGGCTATAGAAAAAGTAGATCACCAGGCCGATGGCCAGCCAGATCAGAAAACGGAACCAGGTGATGATGGGCAGGCCGGCCATCAACAGAAAACAGAAGAGGACGCTGAGTAGCGGAATGACGGGACCGAAAGGAACGCGGAAGCCGCGGCGGCGCTCGGGCTCGCGATAGCGCAGAACGACGACGCCGATCGAGACGAGGACAAATGCGAAGAGAGTGCCGATGTTGGAGAGGTCGGCGAGAGTTCCGATGTCGAACAGGCCCGAAGGAATCGCGACGACGAATCCCGCGACCCAGGTGGAGAAGGCGGGTGTGCGAAAGATCGGATGCACGTTGCTGAAGACTTTGGGCAGCAGGCCGTCGCGGGACATAGAGAACCAGACGCGCGATTGGCCGAGCTGATAGACCAACAGCGAAGACAGCATGCCCATGATGGCGCCAAAGAGGACGACCAGCCTGATCCAGTGAAGCGAATGACCGCCGGGGAGCAGAGAGAGCTTTTTGAGCGCGTTCACGACCGGAGCTGCGTCGCCCACCATCGACTTCCAGGGCACCAGGCCGGTAAGACAGACCGCGACGGCCACGTAAAGAACGGTGCACACGATCAGGGTGGCGATGATGCCGATGGGCAGGTCCCGCTGCGGTTTGCGGCATTCTTCTGCGGCCGTCGACACCGAATCGAATCCAATGTAGGTAAAAAAGATAATGGAGCCGCCGGTCAGCACGCCGGACATTCCGTTGGGCATAAACGGATGCCAGTTGGTGGGGTGAATGAAGTGGATCGCCGCGGTGACGAAGATGAGGATGGCGATGAGCTTGATGCCGACCATCATGTTGTTGGTCGAGGCCGATTCGCGAATGCCGCGAACGAGGATGACAGTGAGAATCAGAACCACGAAAAATGCAGGAATGTTGAAGCCAAAGTGCCAACCGGGATGGTAGAGCCAGTTGCCGGCCAGGTCCTGCAGACCTTCCGGCAGATAGGCAGGCGAGATCCACGTGGCGGGCGGATGAAAGCCGAACCAATCCAGCAGATCGACGACGTGGGCGGCAAAGCCGACGCTGACTGTCATATTGGAGCCGGCATACTCCAGGATCAGATCCCAGCCGATGATCCAGGCGATGAGTTCGCCCATGGTGGCGTAGGTATAGGTGTAAGCCGAGCCGGCGATGGGGATCATGGAAGCGAGCTCGGCATAGCAAAGGCCGGTCAGCGCGCAAACAAAGGCGACAAGAATAAGCGAAATGGCAATGGCGGGTCCGGCGCCGGGACGGCCGGCCATGGCTGTGTGATGAATGACGAAGTCGGCGAGCGGCGTGTTGAGGATGCTGGAAGTATCGAACTGTTCGCCGGAGATGGCGGTGCCGATGACGGTGAAAATGCCGGATCCGATGACTGCGCCGATGCCGAGAGCGGTGAGCGACCACGGCCCAAGGGTCTTTTTCAGGGCATGCTCGGGTTCTTCCGAGTCGCGGATCAGCTTATCGATGGATTTGCAGGCAAGCAGTTGGCTTGGCAGCGCAGTTCTCCTCGTCGCGACTTAGGGTACGGGTGCAAGGTCCAGGTGCAACGTCTTCAGAAAGAAGATGAGCATTCCCGACGAGGATGTTTTCCCTGAGTGTGGGAAGGCTTATGCCGCAGTGTACATGATGAGGTTTGAACCGGAAGGGAGCGAATTACGAGTGCAGAAATGTGCCGGGAATTGAGACAGATTATTTGCAGCAAAGTGTAAGGCAGGAAAATTGAAACTCCGGACCGGCACTTGGAAGCCGGCCCGGAGCTGATGTCCCGCGCGAAGTCGTGCGTTAGCGCTTCGACTGGCCGCGCGCCAGTTTCTTGACCTTCTTTTTGTTGGAGCCGCGCGGCGTGGTGCGCTTGGCTTTGGGCGCGGCCTTTTTGCGGGCGGCGCGTTTCAGCTTCTTGCGTTCTGTCTTGTCTTCAATCTTGGTTGTGTCTGCCACTCCAGAGCCTCTTTCACGGAAATCATCGATGTGCCCCAGGCGTGGGGCGATGCGAGTTTTATGTTAGCAGGGATCGATAAGCGGCGAAAGCCGAAGCTGGTTGGAGAATGTGTCGGTTGGCGCTGCTGTTTCATCACTGCAAATCGGAGATGGATCATGCCCATCGTGCGACTGGCCATCCGCGAATTCCCGCGAATCGAAGTAGTTGTAGCGTAGAATGAAGACAAGACGCGATCTGGAAGGATCCAGCCTGCTCGGCTTTGGCCACAGATACCATCGCTTACGACGAGTTCCGTAGTCCACGCAACAATCACTGGTGTTAACGGACGATCCCGTTAACAGATAGATGTTGAACGGAGTCAGTCATGCGTTCTGATCAAATACATCGCGCGCTCGCGCGGGGAATGAACCGGTTCGAGGTTTGCCAGCTTGTCGCAAAGGGCGTAAAGGCCACGCACAAGACAGGTGGGCGGTTTGAAGACACCATCAACGATGCGCTGGAGTATCTGGGCAACCACGATACAGACCATGACACGCTGCACCCGGTACCGGTAAAGGCTCCTCTGAAATCGCTCGAGCCTGCAGCGTGAAAAACAGTGATCAGTTGTCAGTGATCAGTCCATGGTTCACATTGGTTTGGGACTCGACGCAGACGAACTGGCTTTCTTAATTAAATGCACCGGATTTTCAGGCAAATAAAAAGAGGACGGCGGTTGCCGTCCTCTTTTTATTTGCCGATTTCGAACCGGGTGTCTAGTTAGACAACCTGGACGTTCTCAGCCTGCCAACCTTTGGGGCCCTTGGTCACGTTGAACTGGACTTTTTGGCCTTCTTGCAGCGAACGGAAGCCGTTCGACTGAATGGCGGTGTGATGGACGAAGACGTCCTCGCCGTTTTCACGGCTCAAAAATCCAAATCCCTTGGCGTCGTTAAACCACTTGACTGTGCCTGTTTCCATTGTGTGTTTTGTTCCTTTGCTACTGATTTACCGCGAACGCAATGTGGAAGTGTTGCGTGCAGAGCGGTAACTCGGAACAGGCAATAACTTCTAATCGAATTCTACGATCTGCTACAGAGTATAGCACGAAACCTGCGGGATTACCGGATTGCGCTGTCGGCGGTGGACCGCGGCCTTCGGATAAACCCAACAAATCCGGCTGGAGCGCGCCCACCCCTTGAGGAAGCCGGCAAACCGTCCCGCAAGGCGGCCAATCCCGATGGCGACATCCACATGGACCGGGCCCGCTGCAAAGGACTAGTTTGGATTAGACGCGATCGTTTCGATCAAGTAGATCAAGCCGCAAAATCCGGCCTGCCCCCAAGCTAATTTGGAGAAAAAGAGTGGTCGCCTCAAGCGCACAAATCGGCCAGCGGATCGGCACATCGGAGACGGTTGCGCGCGCGANNCTGCCCAGCCTCGGAACGAGCAGATGGCCCGATGAATTGCGCATCTACCTCGCGCAATGGTGGACGTGGGGCCTGTTAACCCCAGTCATCATGGTCGTCGATCGGCGTCTGCCGTTTTCGGGCAAAGAGCTGGGGCGGCGTGTGGCAATGCACCTGGGTCTGAGCCTGGTTTTCACTGAGGTCTATTTCTATCTATTCACCGCCATGCGCGCGGCTTTCGGCGTTGCGCCATGGAGTTCGTTGCGCATCGCGAATCTGACCAGCGCCTCGGTGCTGGGATGGCAGATCTGGTGTTGGCTCGTCTACTGGATCATTGCCGGCGCTCTGCAGGCATACGGGTACTACGAGCGCTATATGAGCAGCGAACTGCGGCTTGAGCGCTTGGAGCACAGCTTCGCCGAGGCCCGTTTGAATTCGCTGCGCATGCAACTCGATCCACATTTTCTGTTTAATGCGCTGAATACCATCTCGTCGCACGTGGAACGAGATCCCAAGCTGACGCGGCGCATGATCGAACACCTCGGTGACCTGCTGCGCCTTTCGCTCGAATCAAAAGACAAACAGGAAGTTCCATTGTCTGAGGAGCTCGCGTTTCTCGATCACTATCTCGCCATTCAGAAGATCCGCTTCGGCAATCAACTGAAAATCAAGATGCAGATTGCGCCCGAAGTACGCTTCGCCTCCGTTCCTTCGCTCTTCATTCAGCCGCTGGTCGAGAATGCGATTCGCCATGGCATNNCCACCACTGGGATGGCAGGGGCTTTGGTTTCGGGCGGGACCGTTACCGTGCAAGCTGCGCCGGTGAACGGACGACTTGAGATTCGAGTGCTCGACGATGGACAGGGCTTGCCTCTTGGCTGGTCGATGGAGAATGCAGGTGGGTTGGGACTGTCAATTACGCGGGAGCGCATCGCGGGATTGCACCC
>PLKY01000199.1 GCA_003140785.1 Acidobacteriaceae bacterium
CGCGTTTTGCGCGCGCAGCCGGGCATGGCAGCGGACGTGATTGCGGGTGGCCGCGTCTTTCACGCGGAGGTCGCTGCGATTGAAAACCGGCCCGACGAGAAGAGCGAGGTGCGGTTCAATCTGATGGCGGAGATGAATGCCGAGCCCGCTTTGCCCATTACGCTGGTAATGTCTGTCTACAAGTTCGATCGGATGGAGTGGGCGATCGAAAAATTGACGGAGCTTGGCGTCGCAACGGTCGCGCCAGTTATTGCCCGGCGCAGCGAGAAACACCTGGCGCACGCCGCAACGAAGCGCGCGGAACGATGGAGACGTATCGCACATGAAGCGTCGCAGCAGGCCCGACGCTCAGACGTGCCACTGATCCACGATCCGATTGCGCTGCCTGAGCGCGTCCGCGTGGAGTCGAGCGCGACACGCATCGTGTTGGCGGAGCAGGAACGCTCGACAACGCTGCGAACGGCACTCGAAGAGACGATTGCGGCAGCGGGAGCAGAGTTGCCTTCGCTGGAGATTGCGATTGGGCCAGAGGGCGGATGGGCTCCGGACGAAGAGGCGCTCTTCGATGCGAACGGGTGGAAGGCGGTTTCGCTGGGTCCGCGCATTTTGCGGGCGGAGACGGCGGCGATCACGGCGTTGGCAGTGGCCGCGTCGATGCTGGAGTGAGGCGGACGGGTCTCAGACGAGAGCTCCCAAAGACGATTCTGCTTTTTTTTCTATAGTGAGACGCCGCGCTTCCAGGGGATGAAGTCGTTCTGGCCGAGCGACTCGGCTTTGGTGAAGCACTCGCCGCTGGCTACCCCGATGCAAAGATCCAGCAGCTTCTCGGCGCAGGCGGGGATCGTGGTCTCGCCGCTGACGATGCCGCCGGCGTCGAAGTCGATGATGTCGGCCATGCGCTCGGCGAGTGTGGAGTTGGTTGAGATTTTGATCACCGGCGCGACGGGGTTGCCGGTGGGCGTACCGAGGCCGGTTGTGAAGAGGACAAGGTTCGCGCCTGCTCCGGCCTGGGCCGTGACGCACTCCACATCATTTCCCGGCGTGCAAAGCAGATTCAGACCAGGCGTGGTGGCGTACTGCGGAAAGTCGAGGACGTCACGCACCGGCGCTACGCCGCCTTTGCGTGCGGCGCCTGCGGATTTGATTGCATCGGTGGTGAGGCCATCTTCAATATTCCCTGGCGAGGGATTCATCTCAAATCCGGAGTGCACAGCCCTGGCGCGGGCCTGATAGGCGTGCATGAGGTCGTAGAAGCGCTGGGCGAGCGCATCGGTTGCGCATCGATTGATGAGCTCCTGCTCCACGCCGTGCAACTCGGGGAATTCAGAAAGCAGCGTCTTGCCGCCGAGGCCTCCGAGCAGATCTGAGAGATAGCCGAGGGTGGGATTGGCGGAGATGCCGCTGAATCCATCGGAGCCGCCGCACTTGAGGCCGATAGTGAGCGCGGAGAGCGGGGCCGAGGTGCGCGTGACCTGGTTGGCCTTGACGAGAGCCGCAAAGGTCTCGTCGAGTGCGCGGGTCATGAGCGCGGACTCGCGTCCGGATTTTTGCTGATCGAAGACCAGCACCGGCTTAGTCATCTCGGGATCGCGCGCACGCAGCTCATCGAGCAGCATGCTGGCCTGTGCATTTTGGCAGCCGAGGCTGAGCACCGTAGCTCCGGCGACGTTGGGGTGATGAATGTAGCCGGCCAACAAACCGCAGAGGGCCTGCGCATCCTGGCGCGTTCCGCCGCAGCCGCCCTCGTGAGTGAGAAAGCGGATGCCATCGATGTTGGGGAAGACGCGATCGGCGCAGACATGCGTAGGATCTTCTGTGCGTTGACCGTTGCCGCTGGCCTGATGCTGCACGAGCTGACGGACGTGGCTGCGATAGCTATTGTGGGAACCACCGTAGCCGAGCTCCTCCTCTAGAGCTTCGCGCATGCGGTCCACATTGCGGTTTTCGCAGAAGACGAGTGGCAGCACGATCCAGTAATTGCGCGTTCCCACCTGGCCGTCGGCGCGGTGATATCCCATGAAGGTGCGCGCGGACCATGGCGCAGGGTCAGGCAGGGGAAATGAAACCGGCAGGCGCGTCGCCGTGTACTCGCCGGCGCGATGGCGAATGGTGCGTGTGGAGATGAGGCCGCCGCGCGGGATAGCTTGAACCGCTTCGCCGACGACCATGCCGTAGAGAAAGATGAAGTCGCCTGGCGCGAGGTGGGCGATGGCAAGTTTGTGTTTGGCGGGAATGTCTTCGGTGACTGTGCACGAATGATCGCCGTAGCGCACGATAGTTCCGGCCTTCAGAGGCTTGAGAGCTACGACGACGTTGTCGCAGGGATCGAGTTGCAGGACGGATTCGGCCATATCTTCCTTCGATGCGCTGGCTGGAGGCTTAGAAACATTTCGCCTGAGCCAAGGATACAGCGGGCATGTTGAACGCGGATAGACTCGGGATTGGTCTATGATCGAAACTTCGTGAAGGGTTGGAGCGGGGGACGCCGGGATGAAAGCCGTGGTGTTAGAAGGGCCGGGGCAGGCGGGGATTAAGCAAGTTCATGCGCCGGAAGAGCCGGGCAACGGCGAGGTTCTGCTCAAAGTGCGAATGGTTGGCCTATGTGGGAGCGATTTGAATTCGTACCGCGGGCGCAACCCCATGGTGAGCTATCCAAGGATTCCTGGCCACGAGGTGGCGGCGACGGTTGTCGAAGCCGGTGCAGGCGCCTCGCAGTGGCAGGCCGGGACCGCTGTGACGCTGTCGCCCTATTCCAGTTGCGGACTATGCGCCGCATGCTTGCGCGGCCGCGCGAATGCATGCCAATTCAATCAGACGCTCGGCGTGCAGCGCGATGGTGCCTTGACCGAATTGATCGCTGTACCTGCCGAAAGACTCTTTCGGGCCGAACTCACATTGAAGGAACTTTGCCTGGTTGAGCCGCTGACGGTTGGCTTTCATGCAGCGGCGCGTGGACGTGTTGCTGCGGGTGATACGGTCGCTGTGTTCGGATGTGGCGGCGTGGGGTTGGGGGCGGTGGCTGGCTCGGCGTTTCGCGGAGCGACGGTGATCGGAGTGGATCTGGACGAGATCAAGCTTGCGACCGCGCGCAAGGCTGGGGCCGCTCACTCGATCGACTCGGCGCACGAGGATCTTCACGCGCGGCTGGCCGAATTGACAGGCGGGCGCGGGCCGGACGTTGTGATTGAGGCGATCGGGCTGCCGGAAACTTTCCGCGCGGCAGTGGAAGAGGTGGCGTTTACAGGGCGGGTTGTCTACATCGGTTACGCAAAAGAGCAGGTGGCCTACGAGACGCGGCTGTTTGTACAGAAGGAACTGGACATTCTAGGGTCGCGCAATGCGCAGCGCGAGGATTTTTGCGACGTGATCCGGATGTTGGAGGCGCATCGGTTTCCAGTAGATGACGCGGTAACGCATCTTGTGGCGATGGACGAAACGCCTGCGATTCTCGAAGCATGGAGCCGCGAGCCGGCGAGGTTTACGAAGATCATGGTTGAAGTTGCGTAGAGTGTCAGCGGAGGTAAGTAATGGCGGAGCGTGACGCGGTGAGGACGGATGCAGAGAACGCGGCGGGTCCGCCGTTGAAACGGTATGCGTTCATGCTGAGGCTGCGTCCAGGCGCGGCGACCGCGTACGAAGAGGCGCATCACGCGGTGTGGCCGGAGATGCTGGCTCTGCTGAAACGTGCTGGGATCAGCGAGTATTCGATCTATCGGCGAGACGAACTGCTGATTCTTGCATTACGCGCGGCAGACTTCGAGTCGACATGGCAAAAAATCGAGAGCGACCCGATCAATACACGCTGGCAGCACGCGATGGCGCCGTTCTTTGCTCCCATCGAGGGGCTTCGTCCGGGGGAGCGGTTTCCGATGATGGAAGAAGTCTTCTATCTGGCGTGATGATGAAGCGTGTCGGCTATAAGTGCGCGTAGTGAAGCAACAGGCCGGCAAGTGCACCGCCCACGAGATCGCCGACGATCGGAATGGGTGCATACCTCCAGTTGGAACTGCCTTTGCCGGGAATTGGAAGCAAGGCATGCGCGAGACGCGGACCGAGATCGCGGGCTGGATTAATGGCGTAGCCGGTGGTTCCACCGAGCGAGAGGCCGATGCCCCAGACGAGGCTGGCTACGAGCCACGGTCCGATTCCAGGGGCTGGGCCGGTCGCAGAAACTCCGTGCGAGAAGATGGCGCCTGCCACGACAACCAGCACCATTGTGCCGATGACTTCGCTGGCAATGTTAGCGAACGGGCTGCGGATGGCCGGACCGGTACAGAAGATGCCGAGTTTGGNNGGTCTCCAATGCGGGGCGAAGTGGAGGGCCATGAGCGCTGAGCCGGACATTGCGCCGAGCAACTGCGCCGACCAGAAGCTCAGCAGGTGCGAGTAGTCTCCGCTGATGACGGCGCTGGCAAGGGAGATGGCAGGGTTCAAATGCGCGCCCGGACTCCCGAAGGCTTGCGCGACGAGCACCCCGCAGAGCACGGCGATGGCCCAGCCTGTGGCGACGACCATCCATCCAGCATCGGCTGCGTAGGATTTGCGCAGCGTGACGTTGGCATTGACGCCGTTGCCGAGCAGGATGAGAACCAGGGTGCCCAGATACTCGCCGAACCAGACAGAATGCATCGAATCTTCCTTGCAGTCCATTGCCGCAGGCGAATAGCGCGCTGCCAGCATGCGATCAATGGATCATTTTGCGGAACTCAAGCATTGTGCATGTTGGGGGTTGTCTTCGCCAAGTCCGTGGTCTCACGCGGTGGGCTAATCGCGAGTGGAGTGTCCTCAGAGGCTGCAGAGGGCCGTCTCATTTCTGCGGCGATTGCGCTCCTTCAGCACTGATGGCTGCATTCGCATACCTGGGCCAGTTGGAGAGCAGTTCGTGCACGATCGTGTGTCCCACGGTGTACGCCGCTTCGAGCGACGGCAGATAAGCGCTGTACGCGCCGATTCGCTGGCGGGCGAGGCTGTCAGCGGCGCTCATGCCGCGGGGCTGCTGGTCGAAGTTGCTCACCGTGCGCAGCACGAGAATGCGCTGCCAATCGATGCGGCCTGCGTTGGCGAGGTTTTTCAGGGAGAGCAGGGTCCCGGTGTCTTCCATTGCGGTGGTGACGAACTGGCCCTGACCGCCGGTGAAGTAGGGAACCCACTCCGAGGCCCAGGCGTCGAAGAGCTTGCCATGCCAGTAGGTCGATGAGGAGATTTCGTCGCCGAGCATGACGAAGGGCGGACGCTGCGCGGCTGCTCCGTCGAATTCGACGCGGATCTGCTTGAGCTTATCGGGATCCGCGAGAGGGATGGAGCGCGTCAGGTTGAATGCCCATTCGGCGAGGCCGCTGTTCAGCGCGTAAACCTGCCCCTCAAGAGGTGCGGCGGGCGGCTCATAAGGACGGGTCTTGCGTAGAGGGATGTAGCCGGTGGACCAGTCGGGGGGAATTTCGCGCGCATCAATCTCGTAGCCGAGGTCGCCATCGACGACCCAGCGTGCCCAGGCTGCGGAGCCCAGCGAGATGCGCTCGGGGCTGCCACCGGCGATGCCTGCGATGAGCCAATAGGCATGCGTCAGATCGAAACGCGGATCGAGGCCGAGCGCCATGATGGTTGCAGCGGCGTGTGCGGTGCCCTGGCCGATGAGAACGGCCATTTCGCCGTCGGCGTTCATACGCGCGGAGTGATACGCGGCGGGAAGCGGATAAACGCGGTCGAGGTGATCGCGCTCGACCCAGTACTGTAGCTCGCCGGGCTGATCGCCGGTGTCCTCGCCAACTTCAAACATGGCGACCACCACAATTCTGACGGGAATGGGCTTTGACTTCGCGGCGCATGGAGCGGCGAAGGCGGCGAACAGCGCGCAACTGAAGAAGATTCGGGAGCGGATCATGTTTGATAGTGATGGTATCGGAGGACGGCAGAGAACAGAAGACGGAAGACAGGGATCAGCCAAGCGTTGCGGTATACAAGGGAGGAGGGGCGATGCGGATGAGAGAGACGGTGAAACGGCTGATGATGATCGCTATGGGGGCGGCAGCGATGACTGCGGCGGCACAACAGACAAATGTGACAGTTGATCGCCATTGGGCGATTGTGGTGCATGGCGGTGCAGGTGTGATCGAGCGCGCAAAGCTCGGGCCAGATGGCGACAGCGGCTATCGCGCAGGGCTCAAGGCCGCAATTGAAGCCGGAGCGAAGGTGCTGGATCAGGGCGGATCTTCGCTCGACGCAGTCGAAGCTGCGATTCATGTTCTAGAAGACGATCCGCTGTTCAACGCAGGCCGGGGTGCAGTCTTCACTTCTGAAGGAAAGAACGAGATGGACTCGGCCATCATGGACGGGGCCACGCTGAAGGCAGGAGCAGTCGCCGGCGTTACGCGGACGCGGCACCCCATCAGCCTGGCACGCGCAGTCATGGAGAAATCTCCCTACGTGATGATGATCGGGCATGGCGCGGATGACCTTGGCGCGAGCAGCGGCCTTGAGCAGGAGCCCCCCAGCTTCTTCTTCACAGAGAGCCGCTGGCAGTCGCTAGTGAAGCAACTTACGAAGGAAGGGAAGCCGGTTCCTCCGCGACCAGCGGGTGTGCCTCCGGAGGGCAAGGTTGTGCCGGTCGCGCAAATGGAGGAGTCGGTTGATTCGCATTTATACGGCACGGTGGGCGTGGTTGCGCTCGACCGCAAGGGCAATATCGCCGCCGGTACTTCCACGGGCGGTTTGCAAGGCAAGCTGCCGGGGCGCGTAGGCGATTCGCCGATTATCGGCGCGGGGACGTATGCGTCCAATCAATCGTGCGCGGTTTCGGCCACGGGCACGGGAGAGTATTTTATTCGGCTCGGTGTCGCGCGCGAGGTTTGCAATCTGGTGTTCTTCAAAGGCATGACGGTGCAGCAGGCTGCCGATCAGGTGATCCATAAAGAACTGGACGCGCTGCACGGCGACGGCGGCGTGATCGCGATTACACCGGACGGTCAGTTAGCGTGGAGCTTTAATACGCCTGGCATGTTTCGCGCGCGGCTAACCGAGGGCGGCAAGGTTGAGGTGGGAGTGTACGCCGACGAGCCGTAGAGAACGTGAGGTCGCACCAACATTCTTTTTCAGTCTTGATTCGGGCGTTTTAAGGAAGGTGCGCTCAGCGGAATGCGTCCATGAGAAGACTTACATAGGTGCGTCGGCGAAGCAGGTCCCCTAGGTCTGGCTGATTGTCATCCCATTGAAAATGCATTTGCCGGAAGACCCAGCGATCATCCTCGCGGGTTAGGATCGCTGTAAAGCGTATAGGCCGATTGCGGTTTTTCCATCGGACAGACCCAATTGTCGCAATCCAAGCGGTGTTTCCCGCAGACCAGACGAGGGAGCGATCTGCATCAAATTGCAAGTCGCCCCAATGACGCCAATCGTTCTCAATGAACTGCTGAGCACTTGTTGCGCCCCGCACCCACTCCCCCGTTCCTCCGTCGGTTCCAAGGATCAGGACATCGCCGTCCTTCGGGAAGATTCTGTGCGCCAAAGTGGCCAGTTTTTTGGGATCACGCTCGGTGTAACCATCCTGAAGAGCGTGCAGAGATTCCACAACATCCTTCCGGACGGCGCTCGGCGCGCTTCCAGGTTGAGTGAGTTCCATTTGGCGAAGGGAGTCTGTCGAACTGGTCTTGAGATGAAGAGAGACGGCACAGCCGAGGGCGAAGCCGATGAGCGCGATTGACACAACGGCCGAAAGAAAGAGCGCTTTGCTGCGGGCAGACACCTTGCGTCCTCGCGATGCGTAGCGAAGCGATCAATCCACGACCATCCATCGCGATGTATGCGACTTCTGTGGAGGTTTGCGTCGAATCGCTACTTTAGCGTAGCATCCTGGTTTTTTCTGCGATATTCCCCATTGGATGTAGGCGCTTCAACTACTACACTTTTCGATATGGCGCTTCAATTCACGACGTCCTATATCGAGGATTCGCTGGCAGTCTTTCGCTATTACAAGAAGCTGGCCGAGCGCGCGATGGAGCAAGTGACTGACGAACAGCTCTTCGAGGTGCTCGACTGCGAGGCCAACTCGATTGCGATCATCGTGAAGCATATGGCGGGCAACATGCGATCGCGCTGGACCGATTTCCTGACCACGGATGGAGAAAAGCCGAATCGCAATCGCGATAGCGAATTTGCCGATCCGTCGGCGACGCGTGCGGCGCTGCTGGCGGAGTGGGAGGACGGTTGGAGCCGCTTGTTTGGCGCAATTGAACCGCTGACGGACGCCGATCTTGGGCGCAAAGTTACGATCCGCGGTGAAGCGCATTCGGTGATGCAGGCGATCAATCGGCAGTTGGCACATTACCCACATCACGTTGGACAGATTGTGCTACTGGCGAAACATTTTGCCTGCGAGCACTGGCAATCGTTGAGCGTGCCCCGCAACAAGTCGGCGGAGTTCAATCGTAAAGTCGCTGCGAGAGAAGCGAGCCAGCGATAAAGGCTGCTCCTAGCGAAATACTTCGAATTTATCCCAGGACAAATTGCACACCGGGCATCGTTCGTGTTCTTCCGGCGACTCCGAGGTGTATCCGCACGCCGCGCAGACATAGAAATCGCTTGGAGTTCCTACCCATGCGTCTTCTTTCCCGGCCTCGACCAGAGCGATGGCTTGGGTGTAGAGCCGAGCATGGGTCTTCTCCGCTTCCATAGCCCATCTGAAGGTCCGGATCGCGGCGGTGTTCTCGTGTTCGTTGGCCTCTTTAATGAAATCCGGATACATGGAGTCGATCTCAAATTGCTCCCCGGCCAGTGCCGTCTTGAGATTCTCAAGCGTTGTTTTCACGTCCACTGGTTCGATCTCGCAGCTGGCCTCGCCGCCTAACTGGCGAATGACGCGAGCGTGGTTCGCAGCGTGGATTTGCTCGGCCTGAGCAGCAGCGCGAAACAGGCTGGCTGCTCCGTGCCACCCGTCGGCGTCGGCCTTGACGGCGAAAGCAATGTATTTGGCGTTGGCGTTCGACTCTCCTTCAAAGGCAGCAAGTAGATTCGAGATGGTTGTGGCGTTTTCAGCTGGAATTGTCGGCAACGTTTTCCTCCCAGACACCGATTTCATCGTAGGGTCGTAGGCAGGAATCGCGATGTGATCGTGAGTACAAACAGGAAAGGCACCCGTCACCGGATGCCTTCTGTTCTTAACTATTTCTAACAATTCCGGGCTGGGGAGTTATGGCTGAGCGGCGGCCGAACCCTGGCCGGATGCGTTGCGAGCTTCAGCTTTCTGCGCCAGAACTTTGTGCGCGCTGTCTTCGAGGGCTTGCGCTTCAGGCAGGAAGGACAAGGCTTTCTGGATCATTGGATCCCAATCGGCCATGGCACGCAACCCTTGCAACTGGCCGAACTGGCTGGTAATGATGTACTGCCGGATGCTGACCTTCAACCAGTCGGATACGCCATTGATGTCGTTGTCGGTCCAGGCGATGTTCTGCGAAGTGAGGAACTGTTTGAAGCCGCTCATGACTGCGTCGTCGACTTGGAAGTTTTTGTCGACCGAGCGATTGGCAAGGTAGTGAGCGGCGAAGTGGAAGAACGCCGCCTTGTAGATCAGCTCGTCCTGGAAGTCGTTGCTCTTCGGCGCTTCGACCTTTTCATCTGGAGTGATGCCGCCGCCGCCGTACACCGTGCGGCCGGAATCGGTCATCTTCACTTCGCGATTGGTCGAATCGGCGGCCGAGGCACCTGCGTGGTTGTAGTAGTAGTCGTAAAGGGAAACGCCCGTGTAGTTCCGCTGGATGAGGCGGCCCGACGGCGTGTAGTAGTGATAGGTCGTCAGGGCGAGACCAGTGTTCTCACTCAGATTGTAGACAGTCTGCACAAGGCCTTTTCCGAAGGTGGTTTCGCCAGCGATCAGAGCGCGATCGTGGTCCTGCAACGCGCCGGAGACGATTTCCGCGGCCGAGGCGGTATTGCGGTTTACCAGGACAACGATGGGGAAGGTTTTGCCGTCGTTGCCATGACTGGCTGTGTAGACCTGATCGGGATAGGCACGTCCACGCTGTGAAACGATGGTTTGTCCCTTGGTCAACAGATGGTCGCAGACCTCGACAGCCTGGCTGAGCAAGCCTCCCGGGTTATTGCGCAGGTCGAAGACGAGGCCATGCAGGTTGCTGAAGCCGTCGACGGCATCCACGACTTCCTGCGCGGTAGTCTCCTGGAATTGCGTGAGGTGGATGTACCCGATGCCGGGCTTGATCTCGTAAGCGAGATCGACGGAGGGATGCGGAATCTCATCGCGCACCAGGTCGAAGACGAGCGGCTTGGCCTGGCCTTCGCGAATCATGGTGACCTGAACGTGCGTGCCTTTGGGACCCTTGAGAGCCTTAGCCACCAGGTCGGAACTCATGCCGTCTGCCGACTTGCCATCAATGGCCGAGATCACGTCGCCGGGACGAATGCCGGCGCGGAAAGACGGCGTGTTCTCATACGGCGTGATGACGAAGACTTTAGCGCCTTGCTGCTGGATGACCATGCCCACACCGTAATAGTGGCCGCGCTGATCTTCGCGCATCTTGGCGTAGGACTTGGGGTCGTAGAAATTAGAGTGGGGATCGAGAACACGCAGCATGCCGGGGATGGCGCCGTCGTAGATGGCGGTGTCGGCCTTGTCGCCGTTAATCGGCTCGGCGTAATTCTGTTCCACCAAGGCGTAGACATCGGTGAAAGTCTTCAGGCTGTCGCGAATCTGGCTTTCGTCCTGCGACGACTGAGCGCCAACCTTGCGCTGCATCACGCTGCCCACAACGGCACAGACGACGAAGAAGAGAACGAGGGTAAAAAGGGCCCTGCGGGCGCGTGGGGTCATAGGCGGAAGGTACCTCCGGACGGCTGGTGCGATAGGCGTCTAGACAGGGCCGCGCAAGGCAGTCTTGGGCTAAAGTATACCACTCACTTATTTGACGGGACTGGTGGCATCCGGGATAGCGGAAACCGAAGGTTAGCGAGCTTGCGCCGGGATTTTGCGGGTTTCCTCGTTAGTTTTTCGCTGCTGCGGCGTATCAGGAGCGGAGAGAGAATCGCGCCGTTGCTATCCGGGCATTTACAATGACGTCTATGGTTCAGGGGACAATCGATTGCCGCCTGTCCAGATCCGGCCTATGAATCTAAGTATCCTTCGCATTCCCGCGGCTTTCGTGTTGTTTACGGCGCTGCCCGCAGGTCCCCTCTTTGCGCAAGTCCGCGCAACAACCCCATCCAGCCCTTACGGCGGCACCACGGTTGAGGAGATTATTGCGCGGGTCAACGACCAGATCATCACGACTGCGGACTTCCAGCGGGCCATCGAGGAGACGGACCAGGAAGAGCGCCAGCATGGCGCCACCATGCAGCAGATTTCCGAGGCGCACAAGGACCTGCTGCGCAACCTGATTGATCAGCAGCTGTGGCTTTCCAAGGGAAAAGAGCTTGGGATTACCGGCGAGACCGAGCTGGTGAACAAGCTCAACGACATTCGCAAGCAATATAACCTTTCAACGTTGGAGGACCTGGAAAAAGCGGCCAAGGATCAGGGCTTTTCGTATGAGGATTTCAAAGCCAACCTAAGGAATCAGGTCATCACCCAGGAGGTGATGCGCGATCAGGTGGGGCGCAAGATCAACGTGACTCCAGGCCAAGTGCAGCGCTACTTTGAAGAGCACAAACAGGAGTATGCGCAGCAGGAAAACGTCAAGCTCGCGGAGATCCTGATATCCACCGGAACGCCGGGAGCGGCTGGGTTAGGCGACGATCCGCAAAAGGTGGCGGACGCACAGGCCAAAGCCAACGATATTGAAGCCAAGCTTCACGCGGGTGGGGATTTCGGCCAGCTGGCACGTAGTTCGAGCGAGGGCACTACAGCCTCCGAGGGCGGCGATCTGGGTACGTACAAGCGCGGGCAACTGAACCCGGTATTCGAAGAGGCGACGTTTCCGTTGAAGACTGGCGACTTCACCCAGCCGATTCGGACCAAGCAAGGATTCGTGATTCTGAAGGTGGTCGATCACACGCCGGGCGGGATTCCAACGTTCAAAGACGTAGAGCCGGACGTAGAGAATAACTACTACATGAGCCGGATGGAACCGGCGGTCCGCGACTACCTGACGCAGATGCGCGATGACGCATCGATCGAGATCAAGACAGGCTACGTCGATAGCGGTGCGAGTCCGAACAAGCAGATTTTCCCGATTTCCTACTCGGCCTACACGCCGCCTTCACCCAAGAAGAAGCGGAAAGTGGAACGTACGCGGTTCCGTGAAACGACGCACGGGTTCCGCCAGAAGACGAAGCCTGCAGAGTTGGCGTCGACAGATCAAACGCCTCCGCCGCCAGCACCCGACACGAGCACGAAGAAAAAGGCCAGCAAGACTGAGCCGGCTGCAGAGAAGCCGGGCAAGAAGGAAAAAATTCGCTTCGGCAAAGCACCGACTAAAACGTTGCCATCAACTCCTGCGAGCCAGACGGAAGATGCAGGTGCGGGAACGCAAACTGCGAGTGCTGCGAACGAACCAGCGAATCCTTTGGAGACTGCCGAACCGCCAGCGCGCAAAACGCGATTCAGCGCGCGGGCCAAGCAGCTTAAGCAGGCCAAGACGACTGCTCAACAGCGAAAAGACGCGATGGCGCCGCAGGCTCCGGATGCTGCCGAAGTGGCAGACCGCCAGACGCAATCCGCTCCCCTGGGCTTGAACGGGGACAAGTCTTCAAAGAAGAAAAAGAAAGACGCGACAGCCGGCGAAAAGACCCGCTTAAGCGACAGGAAGAAGCCAGCCGAAGCACCAGCGCCGCCTGAGCCGACGCCGGTTTCTCCGGTGCCGGGAGCGCCAGCACCGGCACAGCAAGCGCCCTCTGCGCCTGCGCCGCAGCAGTAGAACCTAAGTCAGCAGCAAACGTAGCCGGGTCGGGGACATTGCTCCCTGGCCCGGTACTCTTTTGGGACACGTTTTGCTCTTGGACGGATTTTGCATATTGGGCGCAGCGAGGTCGAGTGCGCTAAGCTTTGGTGCAGGATGAAGGATATTTATATTGCCGATCTGGTGGGATTCGAAGAAGGAAAGATCTTCGATGGATATTTTCTGCTGCTTTCGCGGCAGACGCGCAGCACTAAGACGAACAAGCCCTATCTCAATCTGATTTTGTGCGACAAAACGGGGCAGCTCGAGGGGCGGGTCTGGGATCCGGGTGATCCGCGCATTGCCAAAGACGTGGAACGCGGCGACATTGTGAAAGCGCGTGGCTGCGTTTCGCGTTTCGACGACCGGATACAAATGAAGGTCGAGCAGATACGCCGTGCGGCTGCGGGCGAGGTGAACAAGGCCGATCTGATGCCTGCGACCACGTACGACGTGGATGCAATGTGGCGCGAACTGCTGGGCTTTGTCGAAAGCTTTACTGAGCCGAATCTGAAACTGCTGCTGACGACGATCTTGAGCAACCCCGAACTTGCGCAGGCTTACCGCGAGGCTCCTGCCGCGCGGCAATTGCATCATGCTTGGCTTGGCGGATTGCTCGAGCACGTGATCAGCCTGCTGCGGCTCGCCGACCGCGTCGTTCCGAACTACCCGATTCTGCATCGCGACCTGGTGCTGACGGGCGTGATCCTGCACGACATTGGCAAAGTGCGCGAGCTGGCCTGGGATGTGGGCTTCGAATACACCGTCGAGGGTACGCTGCTGGGGCACATCCAGATGGGAACAGAATTAGTGCAACAGACGATTGCCGGGCTGCCTGGATTTCCGCCGCGTCTGAAGACGCTGGTCGAGCACATGATTTTGTCGCATCACGGCAAGCTGGAGTTCGGTTCGCCGAAGCTGCCGATGATTCCCGAGGCGCTGGTGCTGAATTTTCTCGACGATCTCGACGCCAAGATGCAGGCGGTGGCGGGCGAGTTTGAGAAGTGCGCGCGCGAAGGAAAAGCTGCGGATGAGCTGACGGGGAAGGTGTGGGCCCTGGACCAGAGGCAGTTGTTGAATACGCGGGGGTACCTGGAAGGCGCGGACTAGGCGAGGAACCAGTCCCACTGCTCTTCGGTCAGCGGGACAACTGAAAGCCTGCCGATCAGCACCAGTGGGGAATCGGCGAAGAGCTTCTCGGCCTTGATGGCAGTCAGCGTCTTCGGCGATTTGAGGCGCTTGCCTGCCTTGACACGAACAACAGGAACCTTGGGATCGCTCGAATCGACGCTGACTACGGAGCCAGTGCCGACGGCGGTGCGCTCGTCGCCGGTGTGATAGAAGATCCACTTCGTTCCGGCCTTCATTTCGCGCAGGTGTTTGACTGCTGTGGGATTGGTGACGCCGTCCCAGACGGTTTCTTTGTCGCGCAGGAAATCGTCAAACGAGTAGGCCTCGGGTTCGGTCTTAAACAGGAAGTAGGCCATGCGCTCCATCGTATGCGAGAGACGAGGCAGTCGGGAATAGGGAAAAGCAAAACCTGTGCTACCCTGACGGCATCATGAGCAGCACACCCGAAAGCTTGCTTAGGCACGGTTATCAGGCTCGAAGAGAAGATCGTCTCGCAGAAGCCAGACTTCATTTCGCCGACGCTGTCGGTCTCTGCCGCGAAGCTGACGATCCTGTTCTGCTGGCACAGGCTCTCACTGGTCTGGGTCAGATTGANNCTCCGACCTCCATCACTTCAACGTCGCTCTCGGGCATTATGGGGAGGCAGTCGCAATTTATCGGACTCTAGACCAACCCCTCACTCTGGCCCACACCGTGCGCCATGTCGCGGACATCCTTCGCAGGCAAGTCCGAATGGATTTAGCTACGCCTCATTATCAGGAAGCCCTCAAAATCTATCGCAGCCACGGGCAAACTCCTCCGCACGATCTGGCAAACGCAATCAGGGGCTACGCTCTTCTCAAAGCCAACACCGGCGATTCGGTCGAGGCAAAGAAACTCTGGCAAGAAGCCAAAGACCTCTACGCACATGTCGGCGTGCAAGCTGGCGTCACCGAGGCCGGCAGGCAGATTGCCCATCTAACGAGCTGACCCGTCCTCTGTTCCCTTACAATCAAGGAGATATGATCCGTTTTTCAACTGCCGGGGAGTCGCACGGGGAGGCTCTGATCGCGCTGGTCTCCGGGCTGCCCGCCGGTTTGCCGGTCGATCTCGATTTTGTAAACCGCGAACTGTGGCGGCGGCGGCAGGGCTACGGGCGCGGCGGTCGCATGAAGATCGAGACGGACAAGGTGCATGTGCTAAGTGGGGTGCGCCATGGCAAAACCATCGGCTCGCCGGTGGCGCTCGAGATTGTGAACCGCGACTGGAAAAACTGGGAAGAAAGGCTGCCAGTCGAGGTTGGCGATCCGTCCAAACACCAGGCGGTGGCTTCTCCTCGGCCGGGTCATGCCGATTTGGCCGGAGCGCTGAAATATAACTTCCCCGATGCCCGGTATGTGCTGGAGCGAGCATCGGCGCGCGAGTCGACGGCGCGGGTGGCGGGGGGTGCATTTGCCAAGTTGATGCTGCGCGCGCTGGGAATTGAAATCGCGAGCCATGTGATTCGCGTGGGGCGTGCGGAACTGGAACGGACTGCGCAGTGGGACGAGATTGCCGCGGTTGCCGCGCGCGACGAAATCCTGCTGAGCTGTGTGGATGCCGCGACTGAAGCGAAGATGAAGGAAGAAGTGGAAGAAGCCGCACGCACCGGAGACACCGTGGGCGGCGTCTTTGAAGTGGTGGTGCACAACGTGCCTGCCGGCCTGGGCACCTATGCGACGTGGGACGAACGGCTCGATGGGCTGGTGGCCTGGTCGGTAATGAGCCTGCAGGCGGTGAAGGCCGTGGAGATCGGGCGCGGTGTGGTGGCGGCTGAGTCTTTTGGGTCCGCAGTGCATGATGCAATTCATTACTCTGCCGAAGATACGGGTAAGCCGACCCGTTTTACGCGCGAACGAAACAATGCAGGTGGGATCGAGGGTGGCGTGTCAAACGGGGAGGACATCGTGGTGCGTGGCTATCTGAAGCCGATTTCGACGCTGCGCAAGCCGCTGACGTCGGTGCGATTCGACACGCGCGAGACGACAAGCGCAAGCTATGAGCGCAGCGATATCTGCGTGGTGCCCGCCGCCGGCGTTGCGGCCGAGGCCATGGTAGCGCAGACGATCGCGAGCCTGGCGCACGAGAAATTTGGCGGGGACTCACTGCTCGAGATGAAACGGAATTTTGACGGATACATCGAACAGATACGGAGTTATTAGCCGGAGATTCAATTAGGGGTAAACTTGGAGAGAGGCAGCGGTGATGCTTGATTTCACTCCACAAGTCGGCGATCAGGTTGAGGTCTTCGGATACAGGGGGACATTCGTTATTCGTGAATGCAGGGTCGGAGCCGACGGCCACTACCGCTTCAGGTTGGACCCTTTGCTAGATGGCCCAATGCTGGACGACATCCGCTACCCGATGATCACCTATTCCGACGAAGAAAAAGTGCGAAAGGCCCTCCCGCAGATTCTGGCCGACTGCAGGCCCTGGCCGGAAGATATTCAAACGAAGGCCAGCGCCAGTAGCCTCGTTTACGACATCCGTTCCGACGAAATGCACGACGGAACTCCCAGGGTAATGGTCACCTTCTTTCTGAAGCCAGATGCGCTTCCCTCGCTGGAAATGGCACACGTTCGCAACGAGTTCTATACCCGGTTACGCGAACAATTTAGGTTCGTGAGCATCGAGTCTTGGCTTCAGTTTTCCTCAAGAGAAGAACGGGGCGCCTTAAGTGTCGCTAGCTGATGGTCTGATGGAGCACGCTCGTGCGCTGCTCGTCGGTTCACCTAACGAAGCGCATTTACGCAGAGCAGTTTCGGCGGCATACTATGCGCTTTTCCATCTCCTCTCGTCGGCGGTCGCAGAGCAGGTTAGTCCCGATTTGCCAGTTGGTCTGCGCGGCAGAACTCAGCGTGCTCTGGACCACGGGACCATGGCCAATGCAGCCAGCCAGTTCAAGCGACCGGGAGAGCGGCCGCAATCGCTTCCGAAGGACATCGTCCTGGAGCCCATTTCGCAACGGCTTGTGAACGTAGCTGCCAGTTTCGTGGATTTGCAGGAGGCAAGATACCTCGCGGATTACGACGCGCTTGACTCTACTAGCAGAGTTTCTCTTCAATGGGCGCAGGAAAACGTAAGCAAAGCCGAATCGGCCTTTCGAGATTGGAATGTCGTGAAGCGCTCCGAAGAGGCGAAAGTATTCCTCGCAGCACTAATGTTTGCACAAAGGTGGAACAGGAAGGCCGATTCGAAATCCTGAAAGAGTGACGATGCAACGATGATTCTGAAGATTGTGAAATATCCGGAGCCGGTGTTGCAGCAGCCCGGCGAGCCGGTATCTGAATTCAACAGCGAGTTGCGCAAGTTAGTCGCGGACCTGTTCGAGACGATGTATGCTTCGCAAGGAATCGGATTGGCTGCGCAGCAAGTGGGCGTTGCCAAGCGAGTTGCGGTGATTGACCTTAGCCAGGCCAAAGATCCCGCACAGAAGCTCGTGCTCGTCAATCCCGAGGTGATTTTTCAGGAAGGGAAGCAGTACGAAGAAGAGGGCTGTCTCAGCTTCCCTGATATCCGCGAGAAAGTGTCGCGGGCCGCAAAGGTTCGCATTCGCGCTCAGGACGAGAAGGGTAAGTGGTTCGAGATGGATGGAGAAGAGCTGCTGTCGCGCGCGTTTCAACATGAAATCGATCATCTCGATGGCATGTTGTTCATCTTCCGCATGAGCGCTTTGAAGCGCGATCTGAATCTGCGCAAAATTCGCAAGATGCAGCGCGAAGGCAAATGGTAAAGCCGTGAAGCTGGTTTTCTGCGGCACGCCGCGCTTCGCTGTGCCCACGCTGCAAGCGCTGCTGGCAGCGGGTCACACGATTTCATTGGTAGTGACGCAGCCCGATCGGCCGGTTGGGCGCAAGCAGGAGGTCGAGGCTCCGCCGGTCAAGCAGATCGCGCTTGCTGCTGGTCTGCCGGTTACACAGCCCGAGAAAATTCGCAACAATGCGGAATTCCGCGCACAACTGGAAGCGATTGCGCCGGACGCGATAGTTGTGGTGGCCTATGGGCGCATCATTCCACCGTGGATGCTCGCGTTGCCGCGTTTGGGCTGCATCAACCTGCACGCGTCGTTGCTGCCCAAGTATCGCGGTGCCGCGCCGATTCAGTGGGCAGTCGCTAATGGCGAAAAGGTCACGGGCAACACGACGATGTTGCTCGAAGAGGGTTTGGACACAGGGCCGATCTTGTTGCAGCAGGAAGTAGAGATCGGGGTGGAACAGACCGCTGTCGATCTCTTTGAGGTAATGGCGACACGCGGTGCGCCCTTGGTGGTGGAGACGCTGGCGGGACTGGCCGATGGAAACCTTCAACCCTGGCCGCAGGATCATTTGCAGGCATCTCTCGCGCCGTTGCTTCAGCGCGACGATGGGCGGATGGATTTTGCTGCACACACTGCGACCGAACTCAAGAATCGCTGGCGTGGATTTCAGCCCTGGCCCGGAGCGTTCACGGTGCTTGATGGGAAGAAATTGATCGTGCATCGAATGCAGGTCGCGGAAAACGCTGGCTCACACCTGCCCGAAGCCGAGGATCCGGGTCAGTTATTCGTGGATCAGCAGCGAATGCTGGTTAGCTGCGCGCGGGGCACGGGGGTTGAGCTTCTTGAATTGCAATTGGAAGGCAAGAAGCGCATGACTGCCTCGGAATTTCTGCGTGGGACGCATTTCGTTTCCGGAATGCGGCTGGGTTGAGGGCGATGGCCGCGGTTTCCCCAGCGCGCAAGGCAGCTTTTCAGATTCTCCTGGCAATCGAAAATACTCAGGCGCATTCGGATGATTTGTTGCGTGGGAAGGACGTTTCAGCTCTCGCCGCGGCGGACCGCAATCTTGCGACGGCGCTGGTCCTGGGTGTGTTGCGCTGGCAGGTCCGGCTGGATCAGCAGATCCTTCAACATCTCAGCCGACCGAGAGCGCGGCTCGATTGCGAGATTCAGATTGCTCTGCGCCTGGGCGCTTTTCAACTGGTGCACATGGATCGTATTCCGGCACATGCGGCGATTGATGAGAGCGTGGAACTGGCGAAGCAGGCTGGGCATCATTTTGCTGCGCGGATGGTGAATGCGGTGCTACGCAAGGTCGCCGGAACTCCGAGATATTCGGGTTCGCGCGAAGAGTCGGCAGATTCTGGAATCAACCATACCCATCCAGCATGGATGACGGAGCGCTGGAGCAGATTCTATGGAGCCGAATCTGCGCAAGCTATCTGTGCGCATGGCCAGAAGCAGCCCACGGCAGCGATTCGTGTGGAAGGTCCGGTTGTCGAAGAGGAACTGGCTAAAGTCGGAATCGGACTGGGGCCGGGCAGGCTTCTCAGTGCGGCGCGCGTGGTGACAGCGGGCGCTGTAACGGAGACTGCGGCATTTCGCAATGGGAACGTGCGGATGCAGGATGAGGGATCGCAGCTCGTCGCGGAGATTGCAGGTCATGGCGATGCAATTCTCGATAGCTGTGCGGCCCCCGGCGGGAAGACTCTGGTGTTGGCTGAGCGCAATCCCCGAGCACACATCGTGGCATGCGAGGTGAGCCCGCAGCGGCTTAAACAGTTGCGAGAGCGCCTGGCTCCGCTTGGAGAGCGCATCGAGTGTCGCCTTGGCGACGCGGCGGCGATGACCGAGGAGGACGCGTATGACCTGGTGCTGGCGGATGTCCCGTGCAGCGGGACCGGCACACTGGGCCGCAATCCGGAGATTCGTCATCGGCTGCGGCTGGAGGAACTCGCGAATCAGACTGATCGACAAAGGGCAATTCTTCGTGCTGCATTGCGGGCCGTTCGCGTCGGCGGGCGCGTGGTGTACTCGACCTGCTCGATGGAGCCGGAAGAGAATGAAGAGGTGGTTGCGGCGGTGCTCGCGGAAGCGTCTGGCGCGCGCGTGCGTCCGATCAAGGGTCGGATTGAGGAGATGCGGTGCGAAGGCATCCTGACGGTCACGGGAGCTGAAAATCTGTACGGCTCCGCGACGCCGGAAGGTTACCTGCGGCTTTTCCCCGGCGTGTTCGGCACAGATGGATTCTTTGTTGCGGTACTCGAGAGAACCGATAACTGACCGGTGCGTCAACTATTCCGGTGCAAGCTTAAGCTTTTCGTAATCGCGCCCCAACACGGCGCAGAGTGCTTCAATGACGAGCTCGTGATCGCTGCGTTGGGGCAGCCCAGAGACTGTGGCGCTTCCGACTACGCCAGCGCCTGCAACCGCCAATGGGAATGAACCACCGTGTGTGGCGTAGTCGGCGACGGTCAATCCTTGGCTTTCGAACAGGGTTTCATTCTTGATTTTCTCTTTGAGCCCGATGGCATACGAACTGCGATGAAAGCGCGCAACGACGTTGCTCTTGCGCCGCACCCATTCCACGTTGTCGGGGATGGTGCCGTCCAAGGCTGCGTAGAAGAGCGGCTGGCCGAAGCGGCGTACATCGATGACCACCGCAAGGTTGCGTTCGACGGCCATGGTGCGCAGGCGCAGGCCCAGTTCCCACGCTATCTGCGCATCCAAATGCGGGAATACAAGCTCGCGCTCCTGCTGAGCGATCTGTTCCAGGTCTTCGTTCCATGCCATGTCGATGCATCCTTTCGGTTCTCAGCCATCGTACATGCGGAGCCGAATTGCTCGAAAACCAATTGGACCTAGTTTTGCGCGCCTTCTTCCACGGCCAAGCTCGCTTGCGGAACAATGCCGAGGCGCTCGTAGATCGGGCGCATCTGCTTGCGTAGTTTTGGCAGGCGCGACCAGAACCATAGCCCTCCCAGGATGCAGGCCGCGCCGCTGACAATCACAGTGCGCGCTGCTCCGATGGCGTGCGCCAAAGCGCCGGCGAGAAGGCTACCGAAAGGGGCCATCCCGACGAAGGCCATGGTGTAGTAGCTCATGACGCGGCCGCGCATCTTTTCTTCGACCAGCGTTTGGATGATGGTGTTGCTCGCGGTCAGCCCTTGCATCATGCCGAAACCAGCCACAAGGAGAAGCAGCATGGAAAGCCAAAGATTGGTGGAAAGCCCGAAGCAGATGAGGCCCACGCCGAACGCCGTTGCCGCAATCGGGATCATTTTGCCGAGCCCTCGCACGGATCGCCGCATGACCAGGCTCAATGCGGAGACGAGCGACCCCACACCGACCGCACCCATGAGGAAACCGAGCGTGTGCGGACCGCCATGCAAAACTTGCGCCGCAAAAATCGGCATCAGCACCATGAATGGCCAACCCATCAGGCTGAGAAGCGCGAAAAGCAAAAGGATGGTGCGGATGGGTGCGAATCCCGCAACGTAGTTCCAGCCCTCACGGAGTTGGGCCAGCATGGAGGTTCTGACGTGAGGTTCATCCGTGGCCGCAACGCGCATCATCAGCAGCGAAGCGATGACGGCGACATAGCTGACTCCATCGACCAAAAAGCACCAGCCCTCGTTCGTCGCTGCGATGAGAAGGCCTGCCAGCGAAGGTCCGATCAGACGCGCGACGTTAACCATGGACGAATTGATGGCGATCGCATTCGAGAGATCGGCGCGGTCTTCGACCATTTTGACCATGAAAGACTGGCGGCCGGGCATGTCAAACGCGTTGATGATGCCCTGCATTGAGCTCAGAACAAGTATTTCCGCGATGTTGATGCGATGGGTCAAAGTCAGCCACGCCAGTGCCAGCGATTGGATCATTGCAAGGGCCTGAGTCCAGACCAGGACTTTGCGACGGTCGATGCGATCAACGATAACGCCGGCAAGCGGTGCGAACAGGAAGGTCGGAATTTGTCCGGCGAAGCCGACGGTGCCCAAGAGCAGAGAGGATTTGGTGAGGCGGTAAACCAGCCAGGAAGTTGCAACACGCGTCATCCACGTGCCGATGAGAGAGATGCTCTGGCCGCCGAAGAAGAGACGAAAATTGCGATGGCGCAGAGCACGCCATGCGTGCGAGAAATCGCCCGCAGCGCTCACGCGTTCCTGATCCTCGGCCTTTTCCGTCATCTGGTCTTTCGATGCGGATCAGCGCCGAATTGACGCGACTTACTTGGCGACGGTGAGCTGGATTTCCATTGTCTGGTCGACACGCGCGCCGCCGAGCGGCGCCTGCGCAACGATCGATCCCGGCGCAACGAGAGGAACGGGCGGGGCATTGCCGGCGCCGACAGGAGGCACGGGGATATCGACAAAAGTTGGAATGCCGGTTTTAATGCCGACTCTCGCCAGTTCCGCTTGCGCCGCGACTATGGGCAGTCCGGTCAAGTCAGGCATCACGTAGCCATCGGCATTTTCATCTTCGGGCACAGCCACCAGCAGATTTACACTTGGTCGTTCGATGCCCTGTGCGTGGGCCGGGGGGTCCTGAGAGATGACCGTCCCCTCGGCTACTGCGCTGTCGGGCAACTTCGCGGTCACTCCGACATCGAGTCCGGAGCGCCGAAGCTGGAATGCTGCAATGCGCTGATCGTCGCCTACCGTATCGGGTACGTCGACCTTTTGCGGGCCAAGACTTTCGGCAACGCGCACATGCCACTCTCGGCGAACGACGGTTCCCGGCGCGGGCGATTGCGTAAGGATGTGGCCGGCGGCGACTTCGCCCGAATAATAGCGATTGTCGACATTGAGATTGAGGCCCATGCCCGCGGCCTGGCTGCGTGCGTCGGAAACCGTCATGCCTTTGAGGGAGGGCACCTGCACCTCGGCGCCGTGAATGGCGAAGTGCATGGTTGTGATCGCCGAAAGCATCGCCACGGCGACCAGGAGCATGATCAGCGAAGCGACCTGAAAAAGGTTAATGAAAAATCGGCGGTTCATGGTTCAGGCTCATCCTCGGAGTAGACGATCTCGTATTCGACGGGCATCGCCTTTTCAAGCATGAGAGAGACCGAGCAATATTTGTTCTTTGAGAGCGAAACTGCATCTTCAACCGCCTTGCGGTTCAGTTGGCCTCGGACCGCGTACGTGAGCTTGATGTGCGTGAAGACGCGAGGTGGGGCTGGAGCCTGCGTAGCTGTTGCTGTGACGCGGAGTCCTTTAAGCGGCTCGCGCTTCTTCTTGAGGATACTGACCACGTCGACGGACGTGCAACTGCACAGCGCCATTAGAACCACCTCCATGGGCGTCGGTCCATGCGAATGCGCGGGGTCGGTGTCGAAGAAAATCGTGTTGCCATTTTCCGCGATACCCTCGTAGACGTTGTTGTGTCTCCACTCGCTGTACGCAACCATATTGTCGAATCTCCGCTATTCGATTTCCACTTCAGCCTACCTCGCCGCGCGTTGCGGTGTACAATCCGGCAATACCGAAGGTATAGGGCTGCCACGCGCAATCGGTGTAGTCGGCCGCGTGCAGAAGAGCGAGCAACTCATTGGGCGAAGGAAACCGCTCTACCGACGCAGGGAGGTAACTGTAGGGACCGTCTTGGCCGCAGATGGTTCGCCCAATTGCGGGTAAGATGCGGCGAAAGTAGACGGCGTACAGCTTGCCCACAAGACCCCCGGGTTCGCTGAATTCCAGAATCCCCAATTGCCCGCCGGGTTTGAGCACGCGATGAAACTCGCGCAGGCCGGCTTCGTAATTTGCCAGATTTCTGAAGCCGAATGCGGTCACGATCAAATCGAGCGAATCAGAACGAAGAGGTAAGTGAAGCGCGTCGGCTTCGAGAGCAATGGCGGCGGGCTGTCCGGGTCTCGCAAATTTTTGTGCCGCGCGGCTCAGCATTCCATGGGAAAAATCGGCTGCAAGTATTGGCCGTGCATCACGAGCGCGGTGCTTAAGCAGAGCCATGGTCATGTCGCCAGTCCCGCAGCAGATGTCCAGAATGGCCGCGTCAGGATTTGCCACGACAGAATAGAAACGCTGCGCCGTGCGTCTCCACCAGAGCTTGTCGATATTGGCAGAGAGCAGGTGATTCAGAAGGTCGTAGCGCGGGGCGATGGAATCGAACATGCGGCGCACGTCTTGTGCGGCAGCGGCTTCGTCCTCAGAACCCGCGGGCCTGGCGCCTGTGCTCGGCATCAGGCGCGCTGCTCCCGCGCTCGCACCAGCATGTAACTGACGGCAGCTTCCAACTCCGCGGGCGACACGTCTTCAACAACGCCCGCATCCCCGATCCCCACCGGCAGCACGAAACGACGGACGCCCCCGATGTTCTTTTTGTCGGCGCCCGTGGCCGCAATCACTTTCGCCAGGCGAAGCTTGAGCGGCGGCAGCGGCCCGTAGAGATGAATCAGGTTTTCGAGACGCTGAAATTGCGGGGGCGAGATGGTGCTACGCCGTAGGCCAAGAAAAAGCGCAGCAATCATGCCCCAGCCGACAGCTTCGCCGTGAAGCAATACTTTGTAGCGCGTGGCTTGCTCAACGGCGTGGCCTACCGTGTGACCGAGATTGAGAATCATGCGCAAGCCGCTTTCGCGCTCGTCGCGATTCACGACGTTGGCCTTGATGCGGATGGAGGCGGCGATGACTCTTTCGATCGCCTTTGGCTCGCGCGCAAGAATCGCATCGGCCTTTTCTTCCATGAGGCGCACTAGCGCCCGGTCGCGAATGATGCCTGCTTTTATGCTTTCCATCAGGCCCGCGCGCAATTCTCGTTCAGGAAGGGTGCCGAGAACATCGATGTCGGCGAACACCGCGACCGGATGATGGAAGCTGCCGACGAGGTTCTTACCTTCGGGCAGATTCACACCAGTCTTGCCGCCGACTGAGGAATCCACCTGCGACAGGAACGTGGTCGGCACCTGCACATAGGGAATGCCGCGCATGAAGATCGCGGCCAAAAAGCCGCCAACGTCGCCCACAATGCCGCCGCCAAACGCAATCAAAAGCGATCCACGATCGCCCCCGGCCGTGATCATCTGCCGCAATAGCCGTTCAACGCTGGCCATCGTCTTGTGTTGCTCACCGGGAGACAGGAAAAGAGCGATTGGCGGATCAGCGAAAGAAGCGAGAAAGGCTTCGCTCCATAGCGCCCAAATTTCAGGAGACGTGAGCACAAAGACACGGCGCGGCACACGGCCCGCTATGCGCTGAATGCGCGGCGCGAGCGTCCGCAGCAGGCCGCTGCCGGCATGGACGTCGTATTTGGCGGAAGGAGTTTCTACCCGAATGGTTTGCACGCGTCTTTCATTCTAAAGGATTTGAATTGTGCTTTTTGTTGAAGGACTTTGAAATGGGCCTCACGATAGACTCAAGGCATGCGAATTGGAGTTGATTTTGGAACTACGCGTGTCGTCGTTGCAGCGGCCGACCGCGGCAATTTTCCCCTGGTACATTTTGAAGCGCCCGACGGGCAAATGCACGATTGGTTCCCTCCGGTGATCGCGGCCCGAGATGGCGACCGGCTTTATGGGTGGGAGGCGATGGCCGTGCAAGACCAGGAAAGCTGGACACTGGTGCGCTCCTTGAAACGCGCCTTGCGCACCGCTGGGCCGCACACCGAAGTGCATCTGGCGGGTCAGACTCTGCCGTTGCGGGCGCTTATGACAGAGATGATGGCGGCTTTGCGCAAACAGCTTTTGGAACATTCGAATCTGGGCGCTGAGCCGGGCGAGAGCCTTGAAGCGATGATGGGAGTGCCGGCGAATGCCAACAGCAACCAGAGATTCATGACGGAAGAGGCAGCGCAGGCAGCGGGATTCACGGTGCTCGGAGTGGTGAATGAGCCATCGGCCGCGGCCATGGAGTATGCCTATCGAAACAGCGATGAGCGCAAGAGCAAGTCGCGCAATCGACTGCTGGTGTACGACCTTGGTGGCGGCACATTCGATGTCTCGTTAGTGAGCCTGATTGATGGCGAAGAGATCGTGGAAGCTTCGGATGGAATTCCAAACCTGGGCGGCGATGACTTCGACGAGATTCTGGCGAACATAGCGGTTGTACTTGCGTCACCGAATCCGCCATTCACACCGTTTGAGCGGAGGCGTTTGCTGGACGAATGCCGCGAGAAGAAGGAGTCGTTGAATCCGAACACGCGCAGGGTGACCATCGACTTTGAGCGGGTGCGGCCGGGATTGAAAGAGGCGACAATTCCCCTGGATGTTTATTACGAGCGATGCCGCCCGCTGATTGAAGCTACGCGAGAGGTTGTCGATAGGCTGCTGAAGACATACGCCGAAGGCGAGCTCGATACTCTCTACGTAACAGGTGGAGGGTCGGAGTTGCCCGCGGTTGCGCGCGTCTTGCGCGAAAGCTTTGGGCGCAAGGTGCGGCGGTCGGCGTACATGCGTTCGGCGAGTGCGGTTGGATTGGCGATTCGCGCTGCGGCTGCGTCGGACCGGCTGCACGACCAATTCAATCAGAATTTCGGCATTTGGCGGGAGGCAGATTCGGGCGGGCGGATCGTCTTCGACCTCATCTTTCCGCGCGGTGTGCAGTTGCCTGCTCCAGACGAACCGCCTCTTCACTACGAGCGCGTGTATAAGCCAGCACACAACATCGGCCACTTTCGCTACCTCGAGTGTTCGCGGCTCGACCAGGAAGGCCAGCCCGTTGGCGAGATCACCAACTGGGAGCAGATTCAATTTCCTTTCGACCCGCAACTGTGGGGACATTCGGATTTGGCGGCGGAGCCGGTTAAGCCGTTGGCAAATGCGAATGACCTGATGGTGCGCGAGGAGTATTTTTGCGATTCCGACGGCAATTTGCGCGCGAAGATTTCCGAAATATCTACGGGCAATACGCGCGAATATCAGATTGCGCAGTTGGCCACCACGTGAGCGTGGACGATAGGGATTTATTCGTCAGCGTTTTGTTCGTCGAAGAATGGCGGACGCCCCTGAGCTTCCTATCGCAGATTGAGCTGACCGCAGAGCAGACAGAGTTTTAATCTGTAGGGATTTCAACACCACCTTGTACACTTCCGAGAACAGGAGGATTCCGAATGCAGACCCGGATTCAAGGCACCACCATGCCGGTGCTCGACGTGCAGCTTGACCCCAACGAGAGTGTGTTCTCAGAGAGCGGAGAGCTTTCGTGGATGACCGCATCGATCCAGATGACGACGCACACCCAGATGGGAGGCGGTGGCGGGCTGTTCGGCATCCTAAAGCGCGTGGCTGGCGGTGGAAGCATCTTCATGACCGAATACCGGGCCTATCAATACCCCGGCGAGGTTTCGTTTGCCACCAAGGTGCCGGGGCACATTGTGCCGGTCCAGGTGGGTCCGGGACAGGAATACCTGGTGCACAGGCACGGATTTTTATGCGCCACGGATCAGGTCACCATCGGCGTGGGATTTCAGCAGTCGCTGGGGGCGGGCGTCTTTGGTGGCGATGGATTCCTGCTGCAAAAGCTCAGTGGAATCGGGATGGCGTGGTTGGAGCTTTCGGGCGAATTGATCGTGAAGAACCTGGCGCCGGGCGAGATGTTACGTGTGCATCCGGGACACGTGGGAGCATTTCAAGCATCGGTGTCATTCCAGATCACCACGGTGCCGGGAATCAAAAACATGATCTTTGGCGGGGATGGTCTCTTCCTGGCCGTGCTTGTCGGTCCCGGCACAGTGTGGCTGCAAACATTACCCATATCGCGGCTGGCGCATCAAATCAGTGAGTACCTTCCACGTGGGGAAAACAGGCAAGTGGCTCCAGCGGCCGGTGGTGCGCTGCTCGGCGGCATTGTGGGATCGATTCTCGGCGGAGACCAGTAGAGCCGGGACCAGTAAGACAGGGACGAAGTTGCAGCCTCCGGCGGAATCCGCGCCGGCAAAAAAAGAAAGTCGCGGATGGCGGAAATCACTCGAAATCGTCGCAATGTTCGTGGCGACATCGTTTTCGTTTTTGCGCTTGCACTGGCCTGTTATGTGGTGTGGCTGGTTCGAGACGTGTTGGTGCTGCTGTACGTAAGCGCGCTGTTTGCGGTTATGTTTGCGCCGGTGGTGCGGTCGGTTTCAACAGTGCACGTGGGGCGATGGCGGCCGTTCAAAGGCATCGCAGTCTTGGTGCTCCCATTGGTTGCGGCGGGAGTGCTTCTCGCGTTTGGCTTTTTTGCACTGCCACCCGTTGCTCGCGATCTCCAGGAGTTCTCAAAGGAGATGCCGGCCCGCACTCCTGTTCTATTGGAGAAGCTCAACCACATTCCATTTGCGGATCACATCGACGCCGGCGATCTCGATTCGCGCATCGAGGGTTTCGCCAGCAGCGCGGCGAGCTATCTCTTCCTCTCGATCAAGAACTGGGCTGGCGCTCTCTTTAGCATCATCATGGGCTTCATTCTGACCATCTATTTCATCCTCGAAGGCGACCATGCGTATCGGTGGTTCCTGTCGTTCTTTCCTCCTCCAAGCCGGGGACGGCTGGATCTGACGCTGCAGCGAGCCGAAGTGAGAATGGGCAAATGGCTGCTGGGGCAGGGAAGCCTGATGCTGGTTCTCGGGCTCACCAGCACGATTGTTTATCTGTCTCTCCATGTGCGGTACGCGTATGCATTGGGGGCGCTGACGGGATTGTTGAATGTGATTCCGATCATTGGCGCGGCAGTGTGCATCGCGCTCACGCTGCTGGTGGCCGCGATTGACTCCTGGGGCCGGGTAATCGGGGTGGCGATTTTCTATGCCATCTATCTGCAGGTCGAGAATTCATTTCTGGTTCCGCGCATTATGAAAAGCAGGGTAGGTTTGCCGGGACTGGCCATTTTGGTGGCCCTGCTGATTGGCTCTGCAGTGGCGGGAGTTGTGGGGGCGTTGGTCTCCGTGCCTACGGCCGTGCTGGTGGCCGAATTGGTGAATGAGTACCTGGTGAACAAGAGCCCCGGGTGAGGTAATGGCCTACGTCGCATCCCGCTCAAGAGCGTTTTCTACGTCACGCACAACAGATTGCCAATTGCCCAGCATTCTTTGCCGGAAGAGACGCACGGTGGGGTACCAAGGACTATCTTCGCGAGCTTGAAGCCAGCGCCAGTCTGGTGCGAACGGCAGCAGGACCCAGGTTGGAACTCCGAGTGCGCCAGCCAGGTGTGCCGTCGAGTTATCGATAGTGATCACAAGATCCATCGCGGCGACCTGCGCGGCGAAGTCGTCGATGTCGGAAAGCTGATCGACTTCGGGATCAACGAGAACGGGTGCATTCGCCGCCCTTGCCTGTTCTTCCAACGTGTCGGAATCTCCATACTGAAGACTGACCCATCGAATGCCGGGCCGGTTGAAGAGAGGAGCAAGCAAGGTCAGGTCGATGGAGCGGCTGCGGCCCGTCTTCCTATTTTTGGTGTGCCATGCGAGTCCCACCAGCTTCCGGCCGTCGGCATAGCGCGCGCGGAACCGGCTTTGCGCGGATGGATCGGCGACCAGGTAGGGCGATCTCGTTTCTTCGAATGCACCAGTCAAATTCCGGAACAGACCGGGCAAACTGCCGCTGGGCAAGTGCGCCGCGATTTCCAATTCCGGGTGACCCGCAGGATCGGCTCCGCTGACTACGTCAATGCCGGGAAACGAGCGCGAAAAAATCGGTTGGAGCCGCGCATCGCAATCGAGCACGCAACGGTTTCCTGTGCGGACTGCGTCCGGGATCAGTCCCGCGAACATGATTTCGTCGCCGATCCCCTGCTCGCCCCAAATCAGCAAGCGCCCCGCAGCAAGTTGCTTACCCCTCCATAGCGGTTGCGGATAGGTTCGCATTTGTGTGTCGTAGTCTTTGGTTTGCCAACGCAGCTCGAAGTTCTTCCAGCCAGAGGCGAAGTCCCCTTTCAGCAGCAAGGCCATCGATTCGGCTACGGCGGCCTCGGCTGAGGCAGGATTCAGGGACAGCGCGCGCCGATAACATGCCAGACTGGACTCCACATCGCCCTGCGCTTTGAAGATGTTTCCCAGATTCAGATGAACCTCGGCAACGTCTGGCTTGAGCACCAGCGCGCGCTGATAACAAGCGCCAGCCTCGGCCAGCTTGCCTTGCGACTGCAGAACATTGCCCAGGTTGGAGTGATAGGACGCCGCATCGCCCTTGATCGCGATTGCCTTGCGAATTAGATCGACCGCAGCCTCATCGCTTCCGGTCTGGTAGGCGATCATCCCGAGCAGATGCAGTGCGTCGGGATGATGGGAATCGATGGCAAGAGCTTGCAGATAGATTTGCTCTGCCTCGTTGAACTGCCCTGCCTGGTGATGACGAAGCGCCTGCTGCACCAAATCCTGGGTGATCGAGGATGAGCCGTGTGGAGCGCGTTGTCCTAGTGGGTCAATCACCGTCTATTGGGCACCGTCTACTTGAGGCCCTGCATCGCAGCGTCGACGGCGACTTTCATTACGCCGCAATCGGAGAGGAATCGCACCAGCCCTCCAGTCAGGGGTTCGGTGGGCCCAGAAGGCATTTGTGCTGCCGATCGCAAGCTTCCCGTATTGGCTCGGGTCCACTGTGCAGAGACCCGGCGCAGAGAAGGAGCACCTGCAACCGGTGCATGCGGCGCGACTGCCAATTTCATGTCGCCGGAACCTTGCGCATCGAGAACGAGCGCGGTGAGACGCCGGGCCAGGTCGAGATTGAAGCTCTCTGTAACAAAGACCGTTTTGCCGCGGGTTGTAATTACAACAGGACCTTCATCGGTGGTAAAAGCCTTCTCTTCCGTCCCGTCGTTGGCGGAATGTTGGGCGATTTCGATGGGCTTGAGGCCGGAATATTTGCGGCCTAGGTCAGAGGCATAGAGGGTCGCAAATGCCTTTGCAGAGGCGCTGCTCTTCCACGCGGAAAAATAGAGCAACGCAATGGATTTGGTTGAAGCCAGGTCGGTCGGGGTAGCGTTGCGCAACTGGCCGGCCCAATAGAGTCCGCCATCCCACGCGGGAGTGAAATCGTTCGCGGCTGTTTCGCCGCCGAAGATGCCCGCGAGGATGTGCACATCGAGCTGGCCGACCTGGCCAATGTCATAAGGACGATAAAGCCCATCGACCAGCGGATGGATGTCGGGAAGCAACGGCACCACGGGAACGTGTCCCTTTTCGTATTCGCGTGGGTTGATAATCTCCCAGGTAGATGTAGGCGGGCGATCGAGAGCACCGCTGAATGCCGCAGCCTGCCCCTGGTCCATCCATACATCCTGTTCAAAGCTGAGGCCCTCGCGATAGGGAAACATCAGCGACTCCGAGAGGAGCAGGGGAGCGCGGGCGAGCACGGGCGAATCTCCCGTTCCTGTCATCTGCTGCTTGAGGACGTCGACCACTTCGGGATCTTTGAGCAGGCTATGTCCCGAGGGCTTGAGGATGTTATCCAACATCACGGCGGTGGCCTGGCCTTCGGTCACGGCTTCGCGTGCCGTGTCGAGTTCATCTTTCGCCAGATGAACGGAGTCGTCGCCGGAGTTCAGGGAGACGTCGGGTGGTGTCTGGTCGCTCCATTTGTCCAGGTCTACATGCTGGTCCTGTAGAGCGTGGGTTAGTTCGTGTGCGAGCACGGGCTTTTGTTCGTCGACGTCGACCCAGTCAAGGAGATTCACCGTCTTCGATTTGGGATCGTAGTAGGCCTCGATCTGCTCCTTGAGAAGCGAAAGGAGAAAAGGCTTCAGATCGAAATCGCGGTCGAGGAGGCCAAATTTCTTAAGGACGATTTCGCTGCGCTGCATGCGCCGGGAGTCCTCGTCTTCGTTGAACTTCTCACTCAGGTAGCTTTCGACGGCGGTCCGCGTGGTCATCTGCCGTTTGACTTCGCTCTTGATCGGCAGCCCGGTTTCATCCGAGGAGAACTTCAGAAGCTGATCGACGAGCGCGAACAACTGCTGCGCCTGCTGCGCCGTGATGTGGGTTTCTGGCTTGGACGTGTCTTTCGCTGGGGAACTGGCGGCTGGAGGATTAGCGGGCGCCTGGGACGGACTGGCCGTCTGTTGTGCGGTTTCCAGAGCGGCGGGGGCTGTGCGCCTCTGACTTGCTCCGGCAGGCGCTACGAAGCAGAGCGCAACCGCCAAAGTGCAGATCCACCAGTATTTTCGAGCCAATTCTGAGCTCCATCTCATGCAATCTCCTTTGACGGCGGATTCCTAGGGCGCGCGTACAGCCTCCCATCCCAAGGCTATAATCAGGAAGCGGGCAAACGCGAACTTTGGCGCGAACTTTGCGAAAGAAAAGTGATTGTTGGGCCTTGGAATCGCTCCCCTATGACTGAATCGGCAATCGCAACAACGGCTCTGGTCACGCCAGTCGCGGCGCAATTAATGGCGGCAGCCAAGCCGCCCCGGCTTGTTGAGTATCGATGCGTACTGACTCCACAGGAGTTGGACGCGCCCGCGACTGAAACAGCGGCACTGACCTCAGGAGTGGCTGTCCACGACCTTGGCTGGATGCGGCGCATGGCTGTACGCGGCGAGGACCGATTTCGCTGGCTCAGCGGCATGGTTTCGAACACTGTGCAAGAGCTTGCGCCGAATGGTGGAGCCTGGAACCTGGTGCTGAATGCGCAGGGTCGCATTCAGGGCGATCTCATGACATGGCGCGACGGCGACGTGATCGAGTTGGAGATTGCCGGCGACCAATATGCGCGCTTGCTGGCGCATCTCGAACACTTCATCATCATGGACGATGTGGAGCTCGTTCCGCTCGGCCGTGAGTCGTCGGCTGAAACAGCATTGGGGCTTACCGGTCCGCAGGCAAGCGAGGTGCTCGAGCGCATGGGCCTGCCGCCGCTTGCGGAACCGATGACGGCGACACGCGTGGAGTGGAACGGGCTTGACCTTGGGATTCGACGCGGCTATGGCACGGTTGCGGAGCACTATGAGATTTGGACGCCTATCGCGGGACTGACACGGCTCTGGCGGACTTCGACGACAGCGGGAGCGATCCCGGTTGGCGTCGCAATATTGGAAGCATTTCGCATTGCGGAGGGAATCCCGACTTTCGGCGTGGACATGGTGGAACGCGATCTGCCTCAGGAGACCTCGCAGATGCGGGCATTGCACTTCAGCAAGGGCTGCTACCTCGGACAGGAAATCGTCGAACGCATCCGTTCGCGCGGAAACGTGCACAAGCATCTGCGCTCGCTGGAAATCGTTGGGCCGGTGCCGAGTGCAGGCACAGAACTTCTGCTGGGCGACGTTCAAGCGGGACAGATCACGAGCGCTGCGGAATTGCCGCTCGCTGCTGGAAGCCGTGTCTTTGGCCTGGGAATGATCCGCAGTGAAGCGGACGCGCGCAACGAGCCCTTCACTTATCGTGCGGGTTCGGACGCCGGTACGGCGCGGATTCTGACCACGCCACCAAAATTCTGAATCGATTGGAAGTACAGAGCCATGAGCGATACGCCGAAATTTGAAGTGATCGACCGCCGCAAGATGAAGGCGGAAGAAGAGCAGGAGCACGCACCGAAACAACCAGAGCCCGCCGCAGCGCCTACGGAGGCGTCCTCGGGGCCGAGGCTCGTGGTGTCCGAGAGTAGCGCCGATGCGGCTGCCGAGAAGTCAGCGGGCGCATTGTCCGTCGAAGAGCCGCTGCCCGAGATGCCGGATGCGCCTTCGGTGGAGGAAAGCCGCCAGCAGAAGTCGGCATACGATGCCTCCGCGCAACGGCTCGAGGACTTGGTTCGGGCGCAGAATCCCACCGTGGGCGCGCAGCCGCCCGTAGGCTTCGAGCATCTGGTGCAACAGCTTTATCTCTCCGCAATGATCCAGATGGGAGCCGGAGCGCAGGAAGGGCAGCGTCCGCGCGTCGACATCATGGGGGCGAGACAGACCATTGACATGCTGGGCGTGCTGGCGGAAAAGACAAAGGGCAACTTGTCCGAGCTAGAGGATCGCACGTTGCAGACGGCACTTTTCGATGTACGCATGGCATTCCTCGAGTTGACCAACATGATTTCGCTGCAGGGCGTTCAGCCTCCGCCACCGGCGAAACGCTGAACGGGGAATGGAAGGCCTGCTGACATTTCTGGGCACTGGAACTTCCATGGGGGTTCCAACGCTCGGGTGCAGTTGTGCGGTTTGTACGTCGACTGACCCGCACGACCGCCGCTTACGTCCTTCTGTGCTGCTGCGCTGGCATGAGGCAGGCCGGGAACGTGTTGTGGTCATCGACACAGGACCGGACTTCCGCGAACAGGCGTTGCGTACCGGACTGTCTCGCGTCGATGCCGTCTTTTATACGCATGGACATGCCGATCACATCCTGGGCATGGACGATCTGCGCCCGCTGAGCTTTGTGGCGGCTCGCGAGGGCGGACAGATTCCCTTGTATGCCACAGAAGAGACAGCGGGGACTTTGCGTAAAGTATTCGATTACACGTTTTCGCCTGAGGCGACCTACCCTACGCGCGCACGCGTGCGCATTGAACCGCTGGAGGAGAAGACGACGGTGCACAGCGTCGAATTTCTTCGCATTCCCGTGCTGCACGGGAAAATGGGAATCGTGGGGTTTCGCTTCGGCCGCACGGCATATCTGACCGACGTAAGCACAATTCCAGAAACAAGCTTCGCGTTGATGGAAGGGTTGGATTGCGTCATTCTTTCCGCGCTGCGCCATAAGCCGCATCCCAGCCACGCCACGCTCGACCAGGCCGTAGAGTGGGCCCGCCGCATTGGCGCGCGACAGACCTGGTTTACCCACATTGCTCACGAACTGGGCCACGCTGAGACCAACCGGACCTTGCCTGACGGTATGGCGCTGGCCTACGACGGACTGTGGTTTCCCGTGGTGCTATGACAGAGAACATCATCCCCATTTACCGATCACTGGCTGAGATTCCGGCGGATCTTGGCTCGCACGTTGCGGCAATCGGCAACTTCGATGGAGTCCACCTCGGTCATCGCGAGATCCTTTCCAGTGCAGTTGAGGACGCGCGGGAGCGAGCCGTGCGCGCGCTGGTCATCACGTTCGATCCGCATCCTGAGCAGTTCCTGCGGCCGGACGTTGCGCCGAAAATGCTTACTCCCATCCCCGAGCGGCTGCACCTTCTAAGGTCTACCGGCGTGGACGCGGTGCTCGTGCTGCCGTTCGATGCGGCGCTGGCCAATATGCGAGCCGAAGAATTTGTGCAGCGGGTTCTGGTGGGGACCCTGCATGTTTGCGCGCTACACGAGGGAGGCAATTTTCGGTTCGGCTATCGTGCTGAAGCAGGAGTTGATGAGCTGCGCGCATTCGGGGCCACGTACGGATTTGCTGTTCATGTGCATCGCGCGGTGCGTGTGCATGGGTTGGAGATTTCAAGCTCGGCAGTGCGCGGATTCGTCGCTGCCGGGGACATGAAGCGCGCGCGCTGGATGCTGGGCAGGCCTTTCGCCGTGCGGTCGACCCCTGCGCGCGGACGTGGCATCGGCACGCGGTTGCTGGTGCCCACGGTGAACTTTGCGGTCTATGAAGCCCTCTTGCCGGCGTTCGGCGTCTACGTCACGCGGCTGACCGTGGGTTCGAGATGCTTTCAAGCGGTGACCAATGTGGGCAACCGGCCCACGTTCGAAGGCGTTGGATCTGGCGTGGAAACACACATCCTGAACTTTGAGCCGATCGATCTCAATGAGGAGACGAAACTCGAACTGGAATTCCTGCTGCGGTTGCGCGGAGAGATGACGTGGCCCTCTCCGGAAGCGCTGAAGGCGCAGATCATGAAGGATANNGCGCAGATCTTCAGGGATGTAGCGCGGGCGAAGCGGTACTTCCGATTGCGCGCGGATGTGTGATTGGCAGCGTCTTCATTCCGGCTGCCGAAACCACGCGAAGTGAGGCAGGCTGAGGCTGCAATCCTGCCAGAGGCACAGATTCCGGCTTTCCTGGAGCGGCCTCGGCGGCTTGATTCATGGGAGTATCGTGCTGGTCGGCAAGAAACTGCTCGTCGTCTTTTCCGGCAATCGCTGCGCGCATGAATGTAATCCAGATGGGCAGAGCCGCACGAGCGCCAGTTTCCTTTTCACCCAACGATTGACGGCTGTCGAAACCAACCCACACGCCGCACGTGACCGACGGCGAAAAGCCCAGGAACCATGCGTCGGTGAAGTCGCTTGTGGTGCCGGTTTTGCCTCCCAGGGGATGCTGAAGCGCGGCGACTGCGGCTCCCGTGCCGTGCTCGGTGACGGCGCGAAAGAGCACCATCATGGAGCGCGCGGTCTGTTGCGAGATGACTGGGTTGATCTCCGGCCGGTCCTGCCACAGCACGATGCCGTCGGAGTTCGAGACCTTGCGGATGAGGCGTGGCGTGACGCGAATGCCGTCATTGGGAAAGACGGAGTAAGAATCGACCTGCTGTTGGAGGGTGATTTCAGCCGCGCCCAGCGCCACGGGCAAATAGGCGGGGATGTCGGAAGTGACGCCGAATCGATGGACCGTTTCGATAACTTTGTGAATGCCGACCCGAGCGGCGAGTTTGACCGCGGGAATGTTGCGCGATTCCGCGAAGGCATTGAGGAGGGTCATCGGGCCCTTGAAGTCGTTTTCGTAGTTGTGCGGCGTGTAGGTGCCAAAGCTGACCGGCGCATCGACGATGATGTCCGTTGGTTTCGCGCCTTCCTCAAACGCGGTCGTGTAGACGTAGGGTTTGAAGCTTGATCCGGTCTGCCGTTCAGCCTGCGTTGCGCGATTGAATTGAGAGAGCGCAAAATCGCGCCCGCCGACCATCGCCAGCACGTCGCCACTCGTGTTGTCCATCGCGAAGAGCGATCCCTGCGTCCCGGAATCCTGTTCGAGCATTGCTCGGCGCGCAATGCCTTCCACCGCATCGGTGAGGTGGATATAAATGACATCGCCGGGCTTGACGAGCGCGTCGGCGTAGCGCTCGCCTGTCCATTGCCAATCCGCGGGCAGAAGGACGACATCGCCTTCGCCGATGCGGGCATGAATCTCAAGCGGCATCACCCGAGTCACGACGGCGTGCACATAGTCGCCGGGGCCGCTGGGGACGGCCCAGTCGGGGTGCCGATAATGTTCAATCGTGACGCCGTTGGCGAGGACGTTTTCGAGCTTGCCCTTCCAGCCATGGCGGCGTTCGTAGGCTGCCAAGCCATCTGGCACCGCGTGGTTCGCTATTTGCTGGAGACTGAGATCGAGAGTGGTTTCGACACGGAGACCTGCCGCGTGGACTTCATCTGAGCCGAATCGCTTTTCGAGTTCGCGGCGTACTTCTTCCTGGAACCATGGAGCTACCGAGGCATCGGGCTGCGAAATGTGCAGACCAAGTGGTGTCTGGCGAGCTTCCTCAGCCTGCTGGTGCGTGATGTCGCCGTCGGACTCCATTTCGCTGAGCACTAGATTGCGCCGGCGCAGAGCCTTATCCGGATAGAGCAGCGGCGAATAGGCTACGGGACCCTTGGGCAGGCCCGCAAGCAGCGCTGCCTCGGTAAGCGTCAGGTCCTTGGCGTGTTTCGAAAAGTAAAACTCCGACGCGGCCTCAAACCCATACATGCCGCTGCCCAGGTAGATCTGATTTCCATAGAGCGTGAAGATCTGCTGCTTGGTGAAGGCGCGTTCGATTTGAATGGCGAGATAGGCTTCCTGCAGTTTGCGGGCAGCGGTGCGCTCCGAAGAAAGAAAAAGATTGCGTGCCAGTTGCATGGTGAGCGTGGATGCACCCTGGACGCGGCCATGGCTGCGCAGGTCGTGGACTACCGCTCCGGCGATGCGCAGGACATTGATGCCCCAGTGCGACTCAAAGCTCTTGTCTTCGATCGAAATGACGGCCTGGCGAAGGACGGGCGCGAAGTCGTCGAAGCCGATGACAACACGGCGCTCAAGTGCGAACGAACCGATGATGTGGTCGTTGCGGTCATAGAGATCGGTTGTGGTGGAAGGGTGATATCGCTCGAGATCCTGGATCTGCGGAAGATCGACAGAATAAACCAGCGTGGCTCCGGCAAGCGCCCCGGTAACGACCGCGAGGAAAAAGAGCGTGGCAAAAGCAAATTTGCCCGCCATCTTGTGCCGCCGCACCACCGGAACCGGGTCGGGGTCGAGGCGATGGTACCGGCCGACGCCGCGCGGTTCGTAGGTCTGTTTTGGAGTGGCAGCCAAGAGCCTCAGGCCTCGTGGGCACCCCAGCGAACGCGTCGCGAACGAGTGCCAAAAGCGGTTCCAGTTCACTTTTCAGAACTTGCGCCGTGAGCGTTGCTCATGCTGTCGCCATGCCGACAAACGCCGGTCTGCGAACGAGAACCGGTCCAGGAAAAAGCGAATCAGCAAAGATTGCTCAACAGTGATGTGACTAGGAAACCTCTATTGCTTAAGGCTAGCACGCTTCGCCTGCGCTGAACTGTGCGGATGTCGTCGCAGAACCTGCCCATGCAAGATCGGGGAAAATCCGAATCTAATACGTAGCGCTTACCCGTTTTTGGCCTTAAGCAGCTCGAGCGCCTTGTTCAGCGGCTCGTCTTCCTTGGGCGAAGGCGTCACTCCCTCAAGATCATCCTCTGAGGCCTGGCCCACCTGCACGGTGGGAGTTACCGCATCGTCCTGGATTTTCTTGCCGTCGGGGCCCTCGAACTTGGCAACCGTCAGCAACAGGGCGCCTCCATCGGGCAGCTCGATGGTCTTTTGAACCGAGCCTTCGCCGAATGTGCGTTCCCCCACCACATCGCCGCGCTTGGCGCCTTCAATGGCGTCGGCCGTCAGCTCGGCGGCGCCGTAAGTTCCACGATTGACAAGCACCGCGAGCGGAGCGGCGGTGATGAATCTCGACGAATCGGCAGCAAAGGTCTGCGTAGAGAACTTCTGCCCTTCCAGCGTCGCCAGTGTTCCCTGGTTGATGAAGAAATTGGCGAGCCGGAGACCTTCCGCCGCGTCGCCTGCAGAGCAATCGCGCAGATCGAGAAGCACCTTGTGGTTTTTGCCGGCCGACTTGAGCTTGGCGGCAATCTCATCCACGCGCGAGGTGGAGAGAACCCCGGGCTTGAGATACAGAATGGTGGAGTTGTTGTACTGCTGCTCGTTCAGAGCCGGGGTATCGGAGATCGTCCGCGTGAGGGTAACCTTGTCCGGGTCTGGCTTGCGGGGCCGTACGACCGAAAGCGCAACCGCAGTCCCGGGCTTACCTTCAAGCAGCAGTCGGATAACTGCCAAAGACAATTCCCGCGTGGATTGGTCGCCGATGGATTCAATCACGTCGCCGTCGGACAGATGCTCCTTGTCGGCAGGCGAGCCGGGCACCACGCTGACGATGGTGGCATACCCAAAGCGCTTGGAAACGGTAAGACCGATCTGCGCAACGCCGGACGACGGGCGATCTTTGTAAATCTTGTATTCAGCGGCGGTTAGATAGCTCGAGTCGGCGTCGAGAGATTCGAGCAGGCCATGCAGCGCGCCCGTGGTGACATTGCCGATGTCGGGCGGGGTCACGTAGTCGCTCTGAATTCGCTTCAGAACCTCGGCGTAGACGTGCATCTGGTGGTAAGCGCCATCCTCTTCGCCGCCGGCGTGAACGCCAAAGAAGCCGAACTGGCCGAGGCCAAATCCGAGACCGAGCACCGCAAAGATTCCGGCGGACAGGATAAAGACAAGCCGTTGAAAGGATCGAGACACAGACACCACCAGGACGGTCCGAAGGGGAAAAGACCGCTCACATTCTATAGACGTAATGATAACCCAAGGGTGGGTAGGGAGGCAGAAATTGGGGTTCCGATGGTTACGCCTCGGCCCGTTTCTTCCCCGACGCGCTTTCGTTTGCCGTAACCCTGGTCAGCTCGGCAACCACGCGCTCCAATTCCTCGACAATTCGATTGGAACCGGATGCTTTGAAGATTTCCAGCAATGAGTTGAAATACCAGATCTGCAGGTCGCGGCCGCGCTTGAAGCGTTTCCAGACTTCGGGCCCGATCTTGCGGTAGTCGTCGAGAATAGTTCTTGCGTTGTAAAGCTTGTCTGCGGCAGAGATGAGTTGCACGTCGGCAGGCTCGCTGCGCAGGCGCTTAAGATACGCTTCCTTGCGCTGTTCCCAAGGCTCCTTTTGGTTCGAATCTTCGGCCAGCGTGTCGGAAAGTCCTTCGACCATGCGCGCCACATTCGCGCCGAAACTGTACTCGATGTCCTTGAGCCGCGGTGTTCCGCCGTGGTCTTCGACCGCGTCGTGAAGCAGTGCTGCAATCACCATGTCTTCGGTGACCGGGACACGCGAATGGCCCGCTTCGCCGATCACGAGGGACGCTACGCCGAGCAGGTGCGCCATCGAAGGAATGTCAGATCCCTTGCGGCGCTCAATGTGAAGGATTCTGGCGTAATCCACGGCACGGGAAAACCTGTCGCCGAGATGGAGGATCGGCATGCGCGATTCGTCATCAGGCACGTGTTCATTTAGGGTCTTCATTAAGCCTGCGAGCCTCGCGGTCTTTCAGCGCCGCGTGCTCTCGCGGCTGCCCTCTATGGTGATCGGGAGCTGCTTCGTTTTCCGATACACGTTAGCGACCGCCATCGTCCAGAAAGGAACCAGATCGACTCCGGGCACGAGCTTGGCAAAGAACGATGGCAGAAACTCCCAGTGCCATCCAAGAAGTTGGACCAGCACGGCCCCAACACCGAAGTCGAGTACGTCATCGGCAGGCGAGGCCCCGCCCTGAATGAAGAGGGGAAAAATGACGACCTGGAGCGCATCCGCGATGATCGCGAGAGCCATGGCGGCTCGAAACCGCGAAACCGGCGAGATGGATAGGATGGCTTGATTCATATCGGCCTGCTCCTCGTCTTCGTGCTCAATTCGCCAATTTTACGCGGCAAATCCCGGGTCATCCAGGTCAGATGCACATCCCGGGATACCGCCTTCTACTGAATTGATTTAGTTTGGTGGCGGAGGGCAGGATCGAACTGCCGACCTNNCGCTCTAACCATCTGAGCTACTCCGCCGGACGGGATGCCGCACTCTAGATGATACGGGCGCTTGAAGTTGCGGTCAAACCACCTGCGGTGGGGCCAACTGCGCCTGCGGCGCCCTCCGTCCTCGGCGCCAGAGTTAGGCACTCAACTTGCGCTCAACGTTCCGTGGGAGAGACGCTGGGCTAATTCAGCCGAGAATGGCGCCGAAGGCGCGTCCGCCCCACGCAGTGGTTTAGTAGACTCGCCAGCATGGGAACAATGCGCATCGCCGGTGTCATTCCGGCGCGGCTTGCCTCGACACGCCTCAGCCGCAAAGTCCTGCGCGAGATTGCCGGACGGCCCATGCTGGAGTGGGTGTGGCGCGCCGCCCGCGATAGCGAGCTGATGGATCCGATCGTGGTGGCGACCGATTCCGACGAAGTGGCTGCCGTCTGTCGCGCGCGCCAGATCCCATTCGCGATGACGTCGCCCGCCTGCGCAAGCGGTTCGGACCGCGTGAGGGAAGTGGCCACGCAGATCGATGCAGAGATTTACGTCAACATTCAGGGCGACGAGCCGACGTTGACGCCCGACTTTTTCCCCCCCCTGCTCGAGCTTTTTGAGCGGACTGAAGTCCAGGTGGCGACGTTGGCCGTTCGCTGCCCTCCGGATGAGATCGCGAATCCGAATGCGGTGAAGGTCGTGACGGCCTTGGATGGGCGTGCGTTGTATTTTTCTCGAGCTACGATTCCCCTTGACCGGGACGCGGCGGGATTTGCGGGTTACCGGAAACATTTAGGCATCTATGCGTATCGGAAGGCCGCGTTGGAGCAGTTTGCAGCTTTGCCGCCTGGCTGGCTTGAGCGCGTCGAGCGCCTCGAGCAATTACGGCTGCTTGAAAACGGCATCGACATTCATGTAGCCACTGCACCGCGCGACACGATTGGAGTGGATACAGAAGAGGATTTGTTACGTGCCAAGGCCATTCTCCAGGAGAGGCTTTCGACACGTCCGCTGTGAGGGCGACGTGGCCGGGAAAGAATCGGAATTACGCGCAAGAATCGGAGTGCAGTCGAATGGAACATCGTGGACCATAGCTTTATGAGCATCAATCCACAAATCGCACTCCCCACAGCGTCGACTGCTTCCCTCGATCCAGAGTCCGCGTGGCAACAGGTCATCGCGCGTGATCGCACCGCCGGCTTCTTGTATGCCGTCGCCACCACTGGTGTTTTTTGCCGGCCGAGTTGCAAGAGCCGCCGTCCGCTCCAATCGAACGTGCGCTTCTTCGGCACAGTCGAGGAGGCACAGGCCGCCGGATTTCGCGCTTGCAAGCGCTGCGCTCCTGGCATTGCATGCAGCAGCCCTTTGGACGAAGTTCGTGCTCACCTCGAACGCAATCTCGATCGCCCCGTGCGGTTGGAGCAGTTGGGTCGGATCGCGAAGCTGAGCCCATTCACCGTGCAGCGGCTCTTCAAACAGGAAATGGGCGTGAGTCCTCTGCAATATCAGAAGGCGTTGCGGGCGGGCAGCCTGCGCAGCGCGTTGCGTCGAGGAGAGACGGTGACGAACGCAATTTACGAAGCAGGATTCGGCTCGTCGAGCCGTGGCTATGAGGGCGCGCAACTGGGCATGACGCCGGCGAGCTTCGCCAAAGGCGGCAAAGGCGAGAAGATCGGCTGGGCCTCCGGCCTTTCTCCTTTTGGTTGGGTGATTGTGGGAGCGACCGAACGCGGCCTTTGCTGGCTATCGCTCGCGAAATCGGCGGCAGAAGCTGAAGCGGCCCTGCGCGAAGAGTTTCCCGCGGCGGAATTACGGCGCGATCCTGCACTCGCACGCGTCGTGGATGCTGCAGTGGCATTTGTCAGCGGCGGCACAAATTCCGGTCAAAAGGCTGCCGCACCGCAGGTGCCGCAGCCGCTGGACTTGCGTGGGACAGCATTTCAACTGCGGGTGTGGCAGGCGCTTCGNNGCAATATCCCGCGCGGCGAGACGCGCAGTTACAGCCAATTAGCACGCGAGATGGGCGACCCCAAGGCAACGCGCGCCGTCGCTCGCGCCTGCGCCTTGAACCGCGTGGCTGTGCTTGTACCGTGCCATCGCGTGGTGGGCGCCAGCGGTTCGCTCACCGGCTACCGTTGGGGAGTGGAAAGGAAAGGGCAATTGCTCGCAGCGGAAAAGCGAGCTGCTCGTTAATTCAAGCCGGGCTCGACCAATGTACGCGGGCCCATGTCTTGCGTCAAGACA
>PLKY01000218.1 GCA_003140785.1 Acidobacteriaceae bacterium
ACATCATCCTCAAGCTGCTGCAAGCCGCTGACGGCGACGTGACCCGCGCCCAGCAGGGCATCATCTATATCGATGAAATCGACAAGATCGGCCGCAAAGACGAGAACCCCTCCATAACCCGCGACGTTTCGGGCGAGGGCGTGCAGCAAGCCTTGCTCAAGATCCTCGAGGGCACGGTCGCCAATGTGCCGCCGCAGGGCGGCCGCAAGCATCCGCACCAGGAATTCACCGCCGTCGACACGACCAACATCCTCTTCATCTGCGGCGGGGCCTTCGTCGGCCTCGAGCGCGTCGTCGGCCGTCGCATTGGCAAGAAGGCTCTCGGTTTCAAAGCCGTCGATGCCGAAGCAGATGCGGCAACGGTCCGTTCGCACCGCGACACTGAGTTGCTCCGCAGGACTGAGCCGCAGGACCTAATCAAGTACGGCCTCATCCCCGAGTTCGTAGGTCGCCTACCGGTCATGGGAATTCTCGACGAGCTCGACGAGCCGGCCCTGATCGAGATTCTTACCAAGCCCCGCAACGCCATCCTCAAGCAGTACCAGCGCCTGCTCGAGTACGAGAATGTCCGCCTGCACTTCACCGTGGACGCGACCGCTGCCGTTGCCCGCGAAGCCCTGGCCCGCAAGGTCGGCGCGCGCGGCCTGCGCATGATCCTCGAGGAGCTGATGCTCGACCTGATGTATCACCTGCCCTCGAACAAGCGTGTGCGCGACCTCGAAATCACCAAAGACATGGTGGAACGCCGCGATCTCTCCCTCTGCCTGCTCGAAAAAGCGGGATAAGAACCAAATCGAGCCTAAAACGCAAATTGACCCTCATGCAACTGGCTGAGGGTCAATCTGCATCGCAGTACGATTAGGTCAAATCGCAGCCTAGCGAAAAGCGCAGAGCAGCGCAGACTTCGTTCATTCGCATGGAACTAAGATGGGCCTGGCGTTTCCCCAATCGCTCCTGGGAGACGGTGATCGCATTGTGCAGGTTCACCGCGCACGGCGCCTTCATGCCGTCTTCTGCATTTAAGACAACCTCCGACGGCACTCCCCGAATCGTGGACGTAATCGGCGCCACAGTAACGGTAGACAAATACTCGATAGCACTGTCGCGGGTAAGAACGACCACCGGCCTTTTCTTATCGGGCCGGGCAAATTCATAGAGGCGAACGTCCCCGCGCGCTATTCCGGCGGCCACGCGGCCTCCGCTTCCCAAGTACCCATCTCATCTCGAGCGGCAGGTATCCGTGAATAGCCGGCTTGATCTCGCTCTTCGCGAGCCTTCGAATCCAACCTTCGCAGATGTTCACGCAACGCCTCGCGCACGAACGCGGAGCGGTTTCGCTTCAACCGGCGGGCGGCCTGATCGGTCAAGTGCAGCAGTTTTTTCTCGAGGACAATCTGGACTGTTTCCATATGTGGAGTTTACTCCACAATAGATTCCACATCCACTTACGTGGACCCAAACATGGCTACGGGGTAACGAACATGTCCACACAATTCAAATCGCTGCAAAACACTGAAGGTATGTCTTTCTGTTCCCTGTTCCCTATCTTGCACCTATCGATCGATATCACTGACTTGCTGGGCCCATTCCATCGCTTTCCATTGGGATTCCGAGATGAATGGTTCGGAGAGATGAATTTCTTCGCATATGCTGCTGACATTCTCCCATTCTCCGGCCTCCACCGAAAGCATCAGGTTGTACAGCGGCGACAAGCCGCTTTCTTTCTGCATCAGCGCCGATTTGATGTCCTGGTGGACGGACAAGGCATCGACGACGGATGCCATCGGAATCTCAAGAATTGCGTCCATGAGCGAAAGAAGTCCCAGCAGGAAAAGGTCGATATTGCCATCCACAAGGTTCGGCCCCACTAACTCACAGAAGTGGGCGCGCGTCAGCGCAGTTAACATCAGGTCCGAGGGTCGGCCGTGAGCCATTTCCAGAGTTACCGCAAGCCGGCACCAGCGACGGACTTCATTCTCTCCAAGAATGAGCAGAGCCTGTCGAATCGAGCAGATTTCGGCACGAAATCCGAACATCGGAGAGTTCAAGTAACGCAGTAGGCGAAAACAGAGTGTCGCGTCTTTCTTGATGAGATCTTCCACCTGCTTTAAGTCCAGGTCTGGTTTGAAAACGGCATTCAAAATAGAGAGGTGAATGGCTCGATTCGCAGAACCCGTCCAGGTTCGCACCATCTGAGGTCTGCGGAAGAAAAAGCCCTGCACTAATTGAAAGCCCGCCTTTTTCGCGAACTGAAAGTCTTGTCTCGTCTCGACCTTCATGGCAATCATCCGGCAGACGCCACGATGGCCGGCGACAATGATGCCGGCATCCGTCAAGGAAGTCTGCCTCAAATCCACTTTGATGAAATCCGCAAAATAGGCCAAAGGCTCCCGTGGATCGCCGACAACGTAATCATCGAGCGCGATTTTCACGCCGGCCCTCTTCAATTGGCTGCAGGCCTGCATGACTTCCTCGTCCGGCGGCACCGTACTCAGAATTTCCAGGACAACGTTCTCCGGCGGAAGAAGGGTGATGAACTCGCTCAGCAGAATTTCGCGGGTGCAGTTGATGAAGGCTAGTGTGTTGTCGCACAGAACGCCAAGGCCGAGCAGGCTCGACATATCGATTACCGAGCGGGTGGCGTCGCTTGGGTCCGCGCTGGTGAAGTGATTCTCCGCGCCGGAACGAAAAAGAAGCTCGTAACCGAATACTCGCTCATCCGGCGTCAGAATCGGTTGCCTCGCAACGTATCGTGCAAGTTGCAGCGATTCGGTAGAAGAAAGACCGGGGGTGCGCTCGTCGGTATATGGCATTCCTATATATCGGCCAAAACCGACGAAATGATCAGTGGAAATCATATGGACCGGCAGGTGCCTGTTTCTGAGGCACTTCCGGCCAAAAGTTGTTGTACACCGCCGACTTTCAGACTCGAATCAGCTCCTAACGCACAGACCGGCTGCAAAACATTCGTCCTGAACGCCACCTGCAATGACTCCATCGAGCTTCCATCCGATTATTGTCAAACAAATAAACCCTTATCCGTCGCGAATTTCCGGTGCAAAGGTAGGTCTCCGGTTTGGCTCAAATCATCGAATTTTCATTCGACTTTTGCGTCGTATCTTCGTACCATCCCGATTCCCAAGCCGGAAAAGGAGCCTCCATGGCCACACGCAAATCCCCCTCCCCAGCCAAAAAGCGTGCCCGCAAACATACCGGCGGTGCCCAGTCCGCACCTGCAGCCGAAGTCCCAGCCTTTACCGCTTCTACCTCTGCAGCCACACTCCGAGTTACAACAAACCCGGTCTTCGCCGAACCGGGATTCATGCAGGACCCAACCCTGTTCAGGACCCCGCACGCTTCCGATTCGAATGCCTACAAGGAACTGGATCAGTTGACGAAGTTGCATCAGTTCAACCCGCTTCCCTTCCGGGTCGTCCAGGGTACGACGGAACCCGTGCTCAAACTAGGTGCAGCGTACGGCTCAGCAGGCGACAAAGTTGAGCAGGCAATCCGGCAAGCCGGGCAAATCGTCTTTCACGCTGCCGGCGATACAGGTGCAACGACGGCCAAGCCGGCCTTGCAAGACGAGTACAACGTCGTCGACAAGATGATTGCCGATTTCGACGAGAAGGATGACACTGCGGTGCCGCGATTTTATTTTCACCTTGGCGACGTCGTCTACAGCTTCGGCGAACACACATACTACTATGACCAGTTCTACGACGCCTTCCGCAATTACCCCGCGCCGATCTTTGCCATTCCCGGCAATCACGACGGCCTCGTAGCTCCCACTCCTCCAGCGGCTGGGCAGACGGGAAACCCCATGCCCGGCGATCCGAGCCTCTCCCTTTCGGGCTTCTACGCCAACTTCTGCACGCTACAGTTCCAGCACAGCAACGACGCAGCCGGCATTGCGCGCACCACGATGATTCAGCCCGGCGTGTACTTCACACTTGAGGCGCCTTTGGTGCGCATCCTGGGCATCTACTCGAACATGCTCGAAAATCCTGGAGTCATCTCATCGACCAAGGATCCGACCAAGAATGGCAAGGCCAAGTTTCCGAATATTCCCGATGTCCAGCTCGATTATCTAACCGCGGCGCTAACACGCGTGAAGCAGGAAAAATTCAAAGGCGCGGTGATCCTGGCCGTCCATCATCCGCCCTACACCTTCGGCAAGCACGTTACTTCGCTGGTCATGCTCAAGGAGATCGACGCAATTTGCGACAAGGTCGGCGTCTGGCCCCATGCGGTCTTCTCCGGTCACGCACACAACTACCAGCGCTTCACGCGCACTCTGGGCAAGCGGCAGATTCCCTACGTGGTCTGCGGCAACGGAGGTCATCCTCCGTTGCAGAAGATCAGCGTCGATACAACTCTGCGTACGCCGATCACCATGCCGGGATTTGAGCAACCAGAGCGCGGAGACTCGGTATCGCTCGACAACTACGACTTCAAATCCTTCGGCTACCTTCGCGTGATTGTCGACTCCACACAACTGCGCATAGAGTTTCATCCCGAGGGTGACGGCGTCACGACAAAGACACCTGACGATTTTGTCACGGTGTTGCTGGCAGATGGGACGCTGGTGCATTACACACCGCCCACGGCGTCCATCCAGAATCAGATTTGAGCGAGAGCGAATGGTTGCTGCATGTTGCTTTGCCGCGCATGCGAGGGAAACCTTCGATCCGATCAAACAATTCGTGACTCCATTGCTTCCTCGATAACCCGAGCTTTGGCCCTATTTCTTAACTCGCACGTGGATCGTTCAAGGTCATTCTCCACATAATCATGGAGTTTCCGCTACCCCCTCGTAACATCGTCGGCCACCCGGTTCCGCTGTACAATCCCAACATGAGCCGTGGAACCTTCCCTGCAGCCGAAGCCGGCCTCGCGCGTCCAATATTTAGCATTTCCACAAAGGTGTGCCTATGACCACGTCCCGCGATAAGTCCGAGCCCCTCAAGCTGCCCATGATGCCCATCCGGGACATGGTGATCTTCCCCTACATGATGACGCCCTTCGTGGTTGGCCGGCTTTCCAGTGTGCGCGCCCTCGAGGAGGCGCTCAACGGCGACCGCAAGATCTTCCTCGCCACCCAGCACGACGCCTCGATTGATGAGCCCAAAGCCAAGGAAATCTATCAGGTAGGCGCGATCTGCAACATCGTACAGAGCGTCAAAATGCCCGATGGCAACATCAAGGTGCTGGTCGAGGGCGTGGAGCGCGCAAAGTCCCTTGAAATCAACGATCGCGACGGCTTCTTTGTCGCCACCGTTCGTACCGGCAAAACAGAATTCGAAATGTCTGCAGCCGTCGAGCAGCTCATGCAGCGCGTTACGTCGCTCTTTGAGCAGTATGTCAAGCTCCAGCAGTCGCTTAACTACGAGACCATCATCGCCTCGGTGCGCATGGACGAGCCCGCCAAGCTCTCCGACACCATCGCCGCCAACCTGCAAATCGGCATCGAGGAAAAGCAGGAATTGCTTGGTATCTTCGATCCCGCCGCTCGCCTGGCCCGCATCGCCGACGTGCTCGACATCGAAATTGAAAAACTCGACCTAGACCGCAATATCCAGTCGCGCGTCAAGCGCCAAATGGAGCGCGCCCAGAAAGAGTACTACCTCAACGAAAAGATCAAGGCGATCCAGAAGGAATTGGGCCGTGGCGAGAAAAGCGAGTTCGACGAGCTCCGCAAAAAGATAGAGTCCGCAGGCATGCCCAAAGAAGTCCTCGAAAAAACCATTCAGGAATTGAAAAAACTGGAAGCCATGCCGCCCATGTCCGCCGAATCCACCGTCAGCCGCAACTACATTGACTGGCTGCTCGCCGTGCCGTGGAAGAAGCGCTCCAAGGAAACCCGCTCCATCGATTACGCGGAAAAAGTTCTCAATGAAGACCACTACGGCCTGGAGAAAATCAAGGAGCGCATCCTTGAATTCCTCGCCGTCCGCCAGCTCGTCAAGAATCCCAAGGGCAGCATCCTGTGCTTCGTCGGCCCCCCGGGCGTGGGCAAAACCTCGCTGGGCATGTCGATCGCCAAGGCCACCGGTCGCAAATTTGTTCGCCTCTCACTCGGCGGCGTACGCGATGAAGCGGAAATCCGCGGCCATCGCCGCACCTACATCGGCGCACTTCCCGGCCAGATTATTCAGCATATGAAGCGCGCGGGCACCAAGAATCCCGTCTTCTTGCTCGACGAAGTCGACAAGATGGCCTCCGATTTCCGTGGCGATCCGGCCTCGGCGCTGCTTGAGGTTCTCGACCCCGAGCAGAACACAGCTTTCCAGGACCACTATCTCGACGTCGACTACGACCTCTCGCAGGTGCTCTTCGTCGCCACGGCTAACGTGATGCACACCATTCCGCCGGCACTGCAGGACCGCATGGAAGTGCTCCGACTGCAGGGTTACACCGAGCAGGAGAAGCTCGAAATCGCGCGCCAGTACCTGGTCAAGAAGCAGCGTGAGCAGACCGGCCTCAGCGACAAAAACATTGTCATCCACGACGACGCAATTCTCGAAATCATCCGCTGCTATACTCGCGAAGCCGGTGTACGCAATCTCGAGCGCGAGATCGGCAACGTCTGCCGCAAAGTCGCACGCCGCGTTGTCAGGAAGGGCGCCAAGCACAAGGAAGAGATCACTAGGGCCAACATCAACGAATTTCTCGGCGTGACAAGGTTCCGCGACTCTGAAGTGCACGAGAAGAGCGAAGTCGGCCTTGTCACCGGCCTCGCCTGGACCGAAGCCGGCGGCAGCATTCTCACCACTGAAGTGCAAGTGCTCGACGGCAAGGGCAAGCTCACAATTACCGGCCAGCTTGGCGATGTGATGCAGGAATCGGCGCAGGCAGCACTCAGCTACATTCGCGGGCGCGCGCAGGCGCTCGGCCTCAGTCGCGAATTCTATCGCAACGTCGACCTGCACCTGCACGTGCCTGAAGGCGCGATTCCCAAGGACGGCCCGTCGGCCGGCATCACAATGGCCACAGCCCTCGCCAGCGCCCTTGCCAAGGTTCCCGTCCGCCGCGACATCGCCATGACCGGCGAGATCACGCTGCGCGGCAAAGTCCTTCCCATCGGCGGCCTGAAAGAAAAGCTGCTCGCGGCTCTGCGCGCGGGCATCTTTGAAGCCATCCTTCCCAAGTCCAACGAAAAAGACGTTGCCGAATTACCCGACAACATTAAGAACTCAATGAAACTTCATTTCGTGGACACGATGGACGAAGTGCTGGCTCTTGCTCTCGAAGGTCCGCTTCCCACGCCTATCCCGGCCGAAAGCGAAGTTCTCACTGCCGTACCGTCGACCGAGATTGGGAGCGGACAGGCGGCACGGCAGTAAGACAGCCGTACGCCTGCTCACTATGCGCTATACGACCCAATTTCTGCTCTCCGCCCTCTCGGCTGCACAGTTCCCCGCTCCCACGGTACCGGAGATTGCTTTCCTGGGCCGTTCCAACGTGGGCAAATCGAGCCTGCTGAATGCGCTCGTTGGCGACAAAGCAGCGAAGGTTTCGTCGACGCCGGGCCGCACGCGCGCCATCAATTTTTTTGCTCTGCTGGACGAGCGCCAACGGCCGAAAAAAATCCTCGCCGACCTGCCTGGCTACGGCTACGCGAAAATCTCCAAGTCCATCTCCGCCGAGTGGCCTTCCTTCATCGAGCCTTATCTCGAGAAACGCGAGACACTCAGCCTCTGCATCTGCCTCGTCGATTCGAACATCCCTGTCCAGCCAGGCGATAAACAACTCATCGACTGGCTCGGCCACGCCGGACGCGCCTTCGCCGTCGTCGCCACCAAGATCGATCGTCTCAGCGGCAACGAACGCACCCGCAACCTGAAAGTGTTGAAAGAAGGCCTGGAAGTGGACGAGATACTACCCATCTCCGCCAAAACGCGCGTCGGCATCAACGAGCTATGGAGCCGAATCGAGTCGGGAGACTCCGAAGAAGAGTGAGGTCAATCGCCTTCGTTCAATGGCCCGGAGGAAAGTTGTACTCCTCGCTCCGGTCCGAGTAGCTCACTTGAATCTGACCTTGAAACGCAATCTCTCCGAGCCGAACTTGCTCGCGCACCAGCTCCACGAAGCTTGCGGCAAATTCGCGATTGCAGATGAACAGATGCACTCCCTGCCCTAACCGGCCCACGTAGCGCGGAAAAAGGCGAATCCAGCGGCGAGAGAATTCATCGTCGGATTCGAGACAATCGAGCGCAATCGCGTCAAGCTTCGGCAGCCAAAGCGCCGGCGATGTATCCACGCGCCAAATCACCAGTGCTTCCATGCTCATCGAATCAAGATCGGCCGACTCGCGTTGCGCCATGGGCCGTTCCGATGCGGCAATCACGCCCTCGCGAAACAAATCCGGTTGCACTCCCCGCTCCAGCATTTCGCGTTCAATCAGCTCCGGCGCCGCGCCCACGCAGACGGCCACGGTTTGTCGCTTGCGAATTTCATTTTTCAGGATGCGCAGCGCCTCATCAAGCGACGTCACCAGAAAATCCACGATGCCGTCACGAATGGCCTGTTTCTGCGCATCCACGTTGGAAGTGGCAGTCAGCGTCGCGGCGCCGGCAATGTTGCCCGCCACCGCCATCGCGCGGCCTGCCGAATCGAGTTCTCCAGCCCAAAGAAGTTTGCCACCCAAACTCGGCTCAGGCCTCGTTTCCTGTTCCGGCGCCAGCCCTTGCCCCGAGGCAGATTCCGCCGCCTGCATCAATCCGAAATAGAACTTGAAAACCTCAAGGGAAAAGGTAAATCCTGCCAAAGCCTGGGGGGCGTGCGCCAAATCGCAGTCTCTCTCTGATCGGGTTTCGACGCTTTTACTCGACCACTTGTTCCTTCCAGTTACGCTTCCTGACAAACAGAACAAACTCGCCGGGCTTTACTTCGCCCCTCACCTTGGCGGCATCCTTCACCCTGGCGCAGTCGTTCGGAATCGCAAGGCCCGATGTAACGATGTCCGTCAACGGGTACCAGCTTTCCGCCGAGCTATCCCTCTGCTTCGCTACATCGCAGTTGACGAAATACTCAGTGGAATCGAGATACGTCGCGCGCACCGAGATGACCTTGGCATCCTGCGGAAGCTTCACTTCGATCGTGCCATCGTCTTTCTGGTCCACCCAGTTCCCGAGCGCCTCCGGCTGATGATTAAAGCGCACATGAACATTCGATGGAGTCACGGTCTCGCCCGTCTTGCCATCCCGTATCTTGATTGTGATTGTTCTTCCGATCTGCGCCTGCAGCAGGGCGACCGAGGCGCCCATGCAGGCCATCAGCAGCAGCGCTCGATATGCACGTTCGATCATTTCGTTCCTTTGNNGTCGGCATCTACCAGGTCGAGTAAGCCTGTCCGTCCGTACCCGTTTCCTGCGATCCGGAGTGCACATCGTTGATGCCCGGGTCCGTCTGATCCACCGAAGAGAGCGCGTCACTTGTATCCGTCACCCAAGTATCCTTGCTATGGGTCATCGGGTCTTCCGGAATGCTGCGAAGGTAGCCGTCCTGAATTAGATCGTCCAGCGACTGCGGAGCCTTCTGCTTGTCCATGGTAT
>PLKY01000436.1 GCA_003140785.1 Acidobacteriaceae bacterium
ACCAACGGCAACGAGAGCACGCTCGAGATCGAAGGGATGTTCCTTGGCATCGGACATGAACCCAACGCAAAAATGTTTACCGGCCAGTTGGATCTGGATGACGAAGGCTACATCCGAACCCGGAACAACGTCTTCACCACGCATCACGGCGTCGAGCTGGCTGGCGTCTACGCGTGCGGCGATGTGCAGGATCGCCGCTATCGTCAGGCGATCACCGCCGCCGGCACGGGCTGCATGGCCGCACTCGAGGTGGAAAAATATCTCGAAGAGCATGGCCACTGAGACCCGCTGTTGAAGGAGAACAATGGCAAAGGTCTTTCCAGGTCGCTTCACCGCGCAATGCGAAGAGCCTTTTGTCGTCTTCCTCATCGGCATGCGCGTGAATCGGGTCTATGACCTCCGTTGGCTGCGCGTCGCCCGGGCCATGCCTCCCATGATCGCTGAACTCAAGCGCACGCCAGCGCTTGGCCTGCTGAACGCGGAGTTTTTCCTTTATTGGCGCGGTGTCGCCGTCGTTCAGTACTGGCGCAGCTTCGAACTACTCCATGCCTACGCGCACGCTCGCGAAGCCAACCATCTTCCCGCCTGGGCTGAGTTCAATCGTCGCGTCGGAACCGACGGCTCCGTCGGCATCTGGCATGAGACTTACATCGTGGCGCAAGGGCAGTTCGAATCCATTTACGCCAATATGCCTCGCTTCGGCCTGGCCGGTGCGGTGAATCATGTCAGCGTCACCGGCCGCCTCGATAGCGCCCGCGGACGAATCGGCAAGTCTCAATGACCGCGCTCGCTCAAAGTCTGGAAAAGCTGGAAGAAGCAATCACACAGGCCTGCCGCTGTGCCGGACGCGCGCGTCACGATGTTGAGCTGATGGCCGTTTCGAAAACCTATCCGGCAGCGACCATCGCAGAAGCCGCAGCTTTGGGGCTCAAAGTCTTCGGCGAAAATCGCGTGCAGGAGTTTGCAGCCAAGGCTCCAGATCTAGCTCCGCTCCGCGCGGAGGGGGCAATCGCCGCGTCCGATGCGCCCATCCTCGTCCATCTCATCGGCCACCTGCAATCCAACAAAGCCGCGCGAGCGGTGGAGCTTTTTGACGCCATCGATTCCATCGATTCTCTCCGCCTAGCCGAGCGCCTGAACGATGCCGCCGGCAAACTTGGCAAGCGCCTTCCCGTGCTGCTCGAGATCAAGCTGAGCCCCGAGGAGACCAAGGCCGGCTTGGATCCGGAGTCTGCCGAAGCGGCACAGCTGCTCGAAGCCCTTCCGGGCCTCGACCACCTGGAACTCCGTGGCCTCATGACCATTGCCCCGTGGGGCGTGGCAGAAGACGTAACCCGCGCCTGCTTCCGCAGCCTGCGGCAGTGGCGCGACAAATGGGCCGCCGCGTATCCGAAACTCAACCTCGGTACGCTCTCGATGGGCATGAGCGGCGATTTTCCCTTGGCTATCGAAGAAGGCGCCACCCGCATCCGCATCGGCACAGCCCTCTTCGGCAAGCGCGCTCCTTATGCCGGTCCGCCGGATTAGGCTCCAGCCTGAGTGCGGCTCGAGGCTTGAACCTTGTAGTACTCGCGGGATACCCCTCCCCATCCCTTTTCGGCAAATACCTCATTCGATTGGGTTTACAAAATCAATACTTTACGATAACCCATGTGAAATGAATAGATTATGGCTAAAGTCCTCTGCGTGTGAGGGTTAGTGCGCGACGCTCAGTTTCGCTCAGATCTGGCCCATGCTCTGAGCCAAGATCGACTCTTCTGGATCAGTGCAAGGATAGCGGTTTTGAAGCAATTCTCCGCAACGGTCCTAGACTGGGGAGAGATCTCGATGTCGCCCTTGCATTTTCTCCGCTCCACACACGCTGGCGTCACCCTCGCTGTCCGCGCGCAGCCCGGCGCCAAGAAGACGGCAATCCTCGGAGTCTACGGTGAGGGTGATACCGCGCAGCTTAAGATCGCGGTCCAGGCTCCGCCCATCGAGGGCCGCGCCAACGAAGCCCTCATCGGCTTTCTCGCCAAAACCTTCGATCTGCCCAAAAGCTCCGTCGAGTTAGTCTCGGGCGAGCTCTCGCGGAGCAAAGTTTTCCTGCTGCGCGGAATCACGAAGGAGCAGGTGCAAGGGAAGCTTGCCCCGCCTCTCCGACCTGATTGAAAGATTCTCAGCGGCTCTGTGCTGCGAAGGCCGCCGCAAGCGCCTCTTCCGGCTCCGGCCGCACGCGAAAATCCGCATGCGCTTCGGCAAAGGCGACTCGTCCATCCCGATTCACGACATAAGTGGCAGGCAGAGGAAGCCGCCAGCTCTTCTCTCCGTTGACGAACGGAATATTGACCAGAATGGAGAGATAGTAGTCGCGGTAGTACTCGGGCACCGTGTAAACGAGACCGAATTGCTCGGCAACGACGTTGTTCGTGTCGGTCAGCACCGGGAAGGGAAGTCCGTGCTGGCCCGCCATGAAGTCACTCTGCCGCTGGATTTGTGGCCCCATGGCGACCATGAGAATCTCGCGCTCCCGCAACTGACCATAGAGATCGCGCCACGCCTCAAGCTCCGTCATGCAATAAGGGCACCACCGCCCGCGAAAAAGCTTGATGACCAGAGGACCAAGCGCCAGCAGATCCGCCGAACGCACCATTTTGCCATTCGAATCTTTCAGCGCAAACTCCGGAGCAATCGCCCCAACGGGCAGGATGCGTTCTTCCACTCCAGTAGCAAACAGCTCTTCGACAGCCCGCTCGCCGATGGCCAACCGTTCGGGCTGCACCAGGTGCCGCGTGTTGGCAGTAATCTCGTCGAGTTGGTCTTGAAGGTTTGCGTGCATTGGCCTATCTCATGAAATCGGTGAAGGAGTACTGTCTTGCGCCACTTTCCGCGATGACTAGCAGTGTGCCATGTTTGAGAAATCGAGCGACCACGCCCGAAATCACAGCTTCGGCTCGCGGTATCCGGCCCGGCAGTTTCTTTCTCCCTTCGATGCGTCCGTAGACGATCAACGCCGCAAGGGCAGGAGCGCGCTTCGAGTCCCGCTTCCACGCATTCAACGTCTCCTCGACCTGAGCCGCAGCGCCCTTGATGTTTGTATCCGAGCCTTTGAGCTCAACGACCACATCGAGGATGCCGACGAGGCCAACAATGTAGTCGGCTTGCCGCGCTTCATGCGGAGCATAACATCCGTCGTAGTGCACCTTGCGCAGACGCCGTCCCTTCGGATTGACGAAAGTGGCCCGGACGCCGTGCTCCTCGACGAAGAGCGATTGAGCATTGCATTTCTCGACGCATTCCTCAATCCACAGGCACCCCGGCTCGCTAGGAGGCCTTTGTGTGCTCATACTCAAGCCTCACAAGCTTGTCGAACTCGTCCCCGATGGCTTCCGAGACATCGTCGAGATAGTTACCCTCAACGAATCCACTTTCGTTCACAATGGATTTCAGGACACCAGCGTCGATGGTATAGGCTTTGAAATCGCCTTCCTTGATCCAGTACTGTTCAGGAACGATCTTGGCGACTTCGTCCTGCAGCTTCGGATTATTGCGTGCAGCCTGACCGGCTTCGATGAGGTTGTTGAAGGCGGATAGGATGTACGGGCTATGCGTGGTGATGACCCAAGAAAAGTCGAGGATTTCGTCATTTGCAAGCCATGCAAATAGTTTCACCAGATCATATTGAGTCTTGGGGAAGATATTCGCTTCTGGCTCCTCCAAGTAGAGAAACGGCCTGCTCGTTGGTCTTTCAGGACGTGGTGGATCGTAAACGGCTTGCGCAGCTACTACGCCATGTTCACGGAAATACATCAACTGCTCCAGAATATTGAAGAGCGGGATCATCTCCTGGGTGCCCGTTGATAGAACCTCCAATGGAAGTTTGCGACCGTCAGAGGCAAGGAAGCGCGGAACACCAGAATCAGTCATGACGGATCCTTGCGATATATCATTCATACATCTTCTGATCTCATCTGTGACGCCACGCCCCGATGTTGACAGGCCTCTTTTCCAACGGGTATCCCACTGAATCTGCCCTGCGAAACCGCGTGTAATTGAGTCGATCCCAACGTTTTGTAGTACCGCGATTGCCTTCGACGTATTCGCGAAAAAAGCTCTGCCCGCAGGAATGTAAAGAACTCCATCAGGAACTGAATCGGAAAGGACTTGGTTCAGCGCTACCCAAATATATTCTTGGCGGACACTAGGATTGATGCCGCCGGGAATGAAGGCTCCGGACGCTGAGGGGACAGTTTGACGAAGATCATTTAGTAGTAGCTCATATTGCCGCTTGAAGGGCGGCTCGAACTGGAATTCGGGAAAGATCGGGCCATCCCCAAAAACAAGTGAGGTTTCATAATTATGCGAGGAGAATGTGAACTTTGTGCCTTGTGAAACCAACCCGTTTCCGGTGAAACGGCCAATGAATTCTTTGGATGCGGACCGCAAATACTCATCCCATGAGTTGCCATTCAGAACAGAGCTGACCGCGAGCTCGACAAGTTCTTTCCCCATGAAATACGCCAGTTTGCAAAGGAGACTCTTCCCGCTCGCTTGCGGCCCGATCAGTACGGTGATCTTGCCGAACTCCAGCGTGGCGTCTTTGATGACCGAAAAATTCTTGACGGTGAGTTTGCGCACGGGGCGCTGTTTGCTTTCGTCTTCTGCCACTGCGCCCTCCTTTAGCTGAAGATTCTATCGCCCGAACTTCTGCCTGCCGCCGAGCCCCAATCCACCCAGTCCGCCGCGCATCATGTTCTTCGCCAGGCCGCCTTTGCCCATCTGCTTGAAGACCTTGCTCATCTGCGCGTACTGGCGCAGCAGCTGGTTCACGTCCTGCACGCTGGTGCCAGAGCCGGCGGCGATGCGCTTGCGTCGCGAGCCGGAGATGATCTCATGGTTGCGGCGCTCATGCGGNNGCTTCAACTGGTCGCGGAAATCCTCAAGCGTGAACCCGTCGCCGAGCAGTGCCTTCTTCGCGAATTCCTCGCTCTTCTTGCGGTCGAGCGTCGACTCAGCCTTTTCAATCAGCGAAAGCATGTCGCCCATGCCGAGAATGCGACCGACGATGCGATCGGGATGAAACGGCTCAAAGGCGTCCGGCTTTTCGCCCACGCCGATGAACTTGATCGGCTGCCCAGTCACATGACGAATGGAGAGCGCCGCGCCGCCGCGCGCATCGCCGTCCATCTTTGTAAGCACCACACCAGTCAGTCCAAGACGAGAATGAAATTCCTGCGCCGAGTTGACCGCGTCCTGCCCTGTCATCGCGTCGGCGACAAAGAGAATCTCTTGCGGGTTGAGCAGCTTTTTCAGCCGCTCCATCTCGCCCATCAGTTCCTCGTCGATGTGCAGGCGGCCGGCGGTGTCGACGATCAGCGTGTCGAACCCGAAGTTGCGCGCCTCGCGCCGCGCCTCGGATGCCAGCCGCTCCACAAGCGCAGATCCCGGAGCCTCGCCCTTCAAGTCGCCTTCGTAAATTTTTGCGTCGATCGACTTGGCGACGACTTTCAGCTGCTCGCGCGCCGCCGGGCGATACACGTCGACTGAAACCAGGATGGGCCGATGACCGCCCTTCTTGAGCCATGCCGCAAGCTTGCCGCTCGTGGTCGTTTTGCCGGAGCCCTGCAGCCCGGCCATGAGAATGACCGTAGGCGGCTGCGAAGCGAATTTGAACCGCGCCGTGTCTTTGCCCAATAGCTCGATCAGCTCGTCGCGGACAATCTTGATCACTTGCTCGGAGGGCGACAGCGCCGTCAGCACCTCGGTTCCGACAGCCTTGGCGCGGATGTGCTCGATGAGATCGGTGACGACTTTGAGGTTGACGTCGGCCTCAAGCAGCGCCACGCGGATCTCGCGCAACGCGGCCTCCATGTTTTCGGCCGTCAATTTTCCTTCGCCGCGCAGGTTTTTGAAAACGCGCTGCAGTTTATCGGATAGATTATCGAACATGATTTATGCCGAACAGTACGGTGAGCCGGACGGGTCCATTATAACGTTTCTGGTTTCTTGTTTCTGGTTTATGGTTAAACCACAGGCCTGTTCACAGAACCAGCAACCAGAAACCAGCAACCAGAAAC
>PLKY01000322.1 GCA_003140785.1 Acidobacteriaceae bacterium
ACCGGCGAATCCGGCGAGAATTTTGTCCTGGTATAGGCGTCGGATTTTTTTGGCGGAGTGCTTGAGCACGTGGTCGCCGAGAGTTACCTGCCCATCCGCAGCCATGACCACCTGGCCGTTGCGGCGCACACAGATGACTGTGGTCGAGCGAATGCGGGGACGGTTCGTGGTGTCGATCTTTGTTTCCGGGACCAAGAAAAAACCTCTAGCCATGCGGGTTCCGCAGTAACCGGGACCATAAAGGCGCAGTCTTCAGTATAGGGCATCGCGCGCAGCGAGGCGGTAGAGCACGTGACGGCGCAACGGGTGACCTGGAGCGAGTTCGGACGATGGCACCGGTCAATTTGGGTTCGTGCTTTCCCAGGTCTNNCCTGGGGCACCCATTTTCGTGGCGGTCGGAAACCTGTCCTATTTGTTTTGTACTGAAAAGGACGAGAGAATCATTCCGGATTTCGAGTAGATGACCCGCCCGGAGCGAATCACCATCTGCACGCGGGCGAAGTTGGTGAGGTCCTGCGCAGGATCGGCGAAGAGGATGGTGAGGTCGGCTAGTTTTCCGGGAGTGACAGTGCCTTTCGCGTTGGAGGCGCCCATGCGCGCGGCGGGATTTGTGGTGAGCATGGCGAGGACGTCTTTCCAGTCGAGGCCGCTTCTGCCTAGCTCCACAAATTCGCCGTCGGTGGAGTAGTCGGTCATGTAGCCGACGTCGGNNACAGCCGCACCTCATTACAGATGGGGTCCATGTAATTGGGGTCGGTGGTGACGGTGGTTGCGAACATTTTGAGGGTAGGAATCATGGCCATGTTTTGGCGAACGGCTTGGGAAAGCAGGGCCTCATCGACGCCCGCAGTATCGTCGGCCGCGTGGGCCAGCACATCGACGCCGCTCTGGATGGCAACGCGCACGCCGGCGAGGTTGGATGGGTGGGCGAAGACCAGCTTGCCGTTCAGATGGCTCTCGTCAACTGCGGCTTTCGCGATGTCGAGCGGCATGGGCAGAACGTGTCCGCGCTGAACCCAGGAACCCGTGAAGAGCTTGGTGAGGTCGGCTCCAGATGCGATGTTGCGGCGGACAATGCGGCGGGCGGCCTCGGGAGTTGCGGGCTGCGGCATAAGCAATTGGATCCATGCAGGAGCGGATTCCCTGATGTAGAAGGGAATGCCATTGGGCGGGTAGAGCGGCGGGCCGGAGGAGTAGATGTAGGGGCCGTTGAGCTGGACGTGTTCGATGCGGCGGCGAATGGCGAACGTGTCTGCGGGGTTGGAGCCGACGTCGATGACCGTGGTGAAGCCGTGGCTGAGGAACATATCGGCCAGTTGCGCATTGAGCAGGTCATTGGCTTTCCATTCGGCCAGGTTCCACTTGGGCTCGGTGAAGTGCACATGCGCGTTCCAGAAGCCGGCGGTGACGACGCAGTGGCTGCAGGGCAAGAGGGTGGCGCCGGGGGGGATTTCAACCTGCGCGCCCACGGCTTCGATGAGACCGTCGCGGATGAGGACGGTTCCGTCGTCGAGGGGGGGATCCGTGGGCGAAACGCAGATGCGGGCGTGCTGAATGGCGAGCGTGCCGTGGCCGAGCCGGAGCGGCGGATGCGATGCGTGGCGGGGGAAAACCTCAAGAGCCCAGAAAACACCGCAAGCCACCACAAAGAGAAGAAGTATGAGGAAAACGAGACGAAAGACCCAGCGGTGCATGGCGACCTCACCCACTCTCAACATATACGCAGGGAGCGGGCAGCCGGTTCGTCACACATCGGTGCGTTTGACGGGCAGGCTTTGGGACAATAGGTTGGAAGAGTGCGGGGCCGCGAATTGGCCCTGAAGGAGCAGGGATGCAGAGCAGAACCTTTTCCCGGTTTTGGGGAGTGTTTCTGGCGGTGGCGCTGACGGCGATGGCCGGGCACGGCGCACTGGGCCAGGACTTGAAGAGCTTTGAGCAGAGGATCACGACGAAGGTGCTTCCGAATGGGCTGACGCTGCTGATCTGCGAGCGGCCGGATGCGCCGGTCTTTAGCTATACGACGTATATCGACGCGGGCGACGTGAACGATCCCTCGGGCGACAGCGGCCTGGCACACATGTTTGAGCACCTGGCCTTCAAGGGAACCAGCGAGATTGGGACCACCGACTATGCTGCGGAAAAAGTCGCACTGGCCAAGGTCGAAGCGGCGAACGATGCCTATGAAGCCGAGTACCTGAAGCCGGTGGGACGCGACGAGAAGAAGCTGGCCGAGTTGCACAAGGCTTTTGTTGAGGCGCAGAACGAGGCGCACAAATACGTCATTCCGAACCAGTTCACCGAAGTGGCGCAGCGCAACGGGGCCAACGGATTGAATGCGGAGACGGGCCTCGACAACACAGAGTATTTCTGGTCGATGCCCGAAAACCGGCTGGAGCTGTGGGCGTGGCTGGAGAGCGGGCGATTGGCCGATGTGGTTCCGCGCGAGTTCTACAAAGAGCGCGACGTCGTTATGGAAGAGCGACGGATGCGCACCGACTCGAACCCCATTGGGCGGCTGGTAGAGCAGTTCCTGGCTACGGCTTACGTGGCGCATAACTACGGGCGAAGCGGGATCGGCTGGCCCAGCGAAGTGAGCCAGATCAATGCCACGGAGGCCATGGAGTTCCACAAGAAGTATTACGTGGGCGCCAACATTGTGGTGGCTGTGGTCGGCGACGTGAAGGCTTCGGAAGCGCTGCCGGTGCTGGAGAAGTATTTCAGCAAGGTGCCGGGCGGGCCGAAGCCGGAAGAGATGACGACCGTGGAGCCGAAGCAGTTTGCGGAGAAGTCGGTCGTGATTCGCGAACAGACACAGCCGTTTTATATCGAGGGCTACCATCGGCCGAGTTATCGCGACCCGGACGATGCGGTGTTCGACGCAATCCAGGACATCATGTCGAATGGGCGCGTGGCGCGGCTTTATCGGAGCCTGGTGCGCGATCAGCAGATTGCAGCGGACGCCGAGGGCTTCAGTCCCTTCCCTGGCGACAAGTATCCCAGCCTGTTTTCGTTTTATGCTGTCCCGTTGCCGGGGCATACACCGGACCAGATGCGCGATGCGATCCACAAAGAGATCGACAAGCTGAAGACCACCGATGTGACCGATGCGGAAATGGCGATGTACAAGACACGCGCCCGCGCCGATTTGCTGCGTGGCCTGGCGGATAACCAGGGGCTGGCGAATGCGCTGGCGGAGTACCAGACGCGCTATGGCGATTGGCGCGAGTTGTTCCTGCAACTGGATAAGGTGGACAAGGTGACAAAGGCGGATATCAAGCGCGTGGCGAACCAGGTTTTTGTGACTTCAAATCGAACCAGCGCCGAGATTGATACCGAAGCTCCGGCAGCCAATGCGACGAAGACGGGAGGCGCGGAATGAGGGGCTTGGATCAGGGAACAGGGATCAGGGATCAGAAGACAGTGAACAGTGCGCAGCGGACAGTGAACAGTGGAACGTTGGCTGGTCTATCCGTTGTGGCTGCACTTGCTCTTGGGGCGATCGTACCGTTGGCGGGTGTTGCGCAGGAAAGCAAGCCGTGGGAGAAGATTGCGGTTCCGCCGCTGCATGCATTCAATCCGCAGGAGCCGAAGCGCATTGAATTGAAGAACGGCATTGTGCTGTTTTTGCANNGAGGCAAAGGCGGCGCATATTGAGACAGCCGGAGATGTGGATTCGACGGCTTTGTCGTGGGATTCGCTGAAGGGCGACGCCGACCAGGTGTATGGGCTGGCGATGGATCTACTGTTCCATCCGAAGTTCAGTGGAGAGAAGCTGCAACTGGCGCAGCAGCAGGATGCGACGGGCATTGTGCGGCGCAACGACGAAGAGGGAGAGATTGCGAATCGCGAAGCGGCCAAGCTGGTGTACGGCACGAACAGTCCCTATACGCGTCAGCCGGAGCTCGCCACAATCGGGGCAGTGACGCTCGCCGACTTGAATGCGTGGCACGACCGTTCGCTGAAGGGCAAGCTGATTGTGAGCATCAGCGGCGATTTCGATCCGGCGGCGATGGAGACCAAGCTGCGCGAAACGTTTGAAGCATTGCCTCCGGTAAAACCGCTTCCTGCACATCACGAGGTATTTCACGATCCAAATCAGGCCGTCTACTTCATCGACAAGGAAGATGTAAACCAGTCGAATGTGGAGATCGTGGGCCTTGGGACCGACCGGCACAATCCGGATGTGCCGTCGCTGGCGGTGATGAACGAGATTATGGGAGGCGGCTTCGGGAGCCGGCTGTTCCAGAAGGTGCGAACGGAGCTTGGACTGGCTTACGCGGTAGGCGGCGGCGTGAGCTTCGACTATGACCATCCGGGGATGTTCCGCGTGATGGTGATGACCAAGAGCGCATCGACCGTGGATGCAACCAAGGCGGCGCTGACAGAGATTGCCGGGATGAACCAACGGCCCTTCACCGAAGAGGAATTGAAGCGGTCGAAGGACGACATCCTGAATTCGTTTCTGTTCCGGTACGACACACGGGAAAAGGTACTCGCTGAGAGCGTGCGCCTGGAGTTTTACGGCTACCCGCCCAACTATCTCGAGACGTACAAAGCGGCGGTCGAGAAGGTGACCCTACCGGACTTGAGCGCCGTGGCCAAGAAGTATGTGCATCCCGACAAACTGGCGGTGCTGGTGGTGGGGAATGGGCAGGAGATCAAGCCGGGGCTGGATGAGTTGGGCATGGGTGCGGCTCATCCGGTGGACATTACGATTCCGCAGCCGAAACAACCGGCCGGGCAGGAGAACAAGCAGTGAGCGAGAAACACGCCGGTGGCCGACAGAAAGAAGCGAAGCTGGCCGTCGTGATTATGGCTGCGGGCAAGGGAACGCGGCTTAAATCCCGAAAGCCCAAGGTTCTGCACGAGGTGGGTGGCAAGGCGCTCCTGAGCCACGTCATCGCCGCAGCAGGCCAGGTGGTGAATGCGAAGGATATCTTCATCATCGTTGGCCATGAGGCCGAACAGGTGCGGAACGCTGTTGCGGATTCCGGCGTTCAGTTCGTGGAGCAGCGGGAACAGCGTGGGACGGGTCACGCGATCCAATGTGTGCTGGAATCTCTCGGGAACTACGAGAATGTCCTGGTGCTCTCGGGCGATGTGCCGCTGATCCGTTCGGAGACTATTGAGCGATTGTGGCGCTTCCACCAAGCGGAAGATGCTGCCATGACGATTCTGACTGCGGCTCCCGAGAACCCGGCAGGCTATGGGCGCGTGGTTCGACAGAAGGGCGGATCGGCGGAGGTTGAGGGCATTATCGAGGACGAAGCACTAACGCCGCAGCAGCGATCAATGGGAGAGATTAACTCCGGGATTTATGCCTTCAAGACGCCGGCGCTCGAAACGCATCTGGGCGGCCTGAAAACAAACAACACGCGCGGAGAGCTTTATCTAACGGACATGGCCGGCTTGTTGCGGAGTGCGGGCGAACGCGTGGTTGCAGTGCAGGCAGAGGACNNGAAGTTCTGGGCGCGAATACCCTGGCCGAATTGGCAGTGCTGGATGCGGCGATGCGCGCGGCGACCGCGAACCGGTTGATGGCGGCGGGCGTCACAATCTTCCGACCGGATACGTGCGTAATAGACGCGGATGTGGAGGTCGCTGCAGATGCGGTCATCGAGCCGTTTGTGCAATTGTTGCGCCGGACCCGGATAGGGGCGGAGACCGTGGTTCGGTCGTTTTCCGTGATTGAGAACTGCACGATAGGCGAGCGTGTCATCATCCGGCAAAGCTGTGTGCTGGCTGACAGCTCGGTGGCTGGTGGCGCAGACATTGGGCCGTTTGCCCGGATCCGGCCTGGAAGCGAGATTGGCGAGGATGTCCACATCGGCAACTTCGTCGAAGTCAAGAAATCCAAACTGCACACCGGAGTGAAGGCGGGCCATCTGGCTTACCTGGGAGACGCGGAAATCGGCGCTGGGACGAACATCGGCGCTGGAGTGATTACCTGTAATTACGATGGTGTTCACAAGCATGTGACCCGAATCGGCGAAGGAGTCTTTGTGGGCAGCGACTCGACGCTGGTGGCGCCGATTGCAATTGAAGACGGGGCCTACATTGGGGCAGGCTCTTGCATCACAAAAGATGTACCGGCCGGGGCGCTCGCCGTGGGGCGAGGCAGGCAGGTAACCAAAGAGGGATGGGCCGAGTCGAGACGCGCGCGACGGAAGGCGCAAGAACAAGGCTGAACTTGCCGGATTTGTACGGCGGCGACGACCGGCGAAAAGGATTCGAGCGCCGCTGATTACCGGATATCAGACGCGGCTTCTTCGCCGTATACTTGAGAGTCCATACGACTTTTGTGTGGTGTATATTCACTGGACAAGATTGATTCAATTGATTTAATAGTTTGATACTTTCCTTGGAAATGCTTGCGCTGGGCCAGATGGTGGCGTAATTTCGTCATACGTCATGTCTTTGTAAACGAGCGGCAGGTACGGCAGGAAGTAAGTGACCGGTCAAGTCCGCCGAAGGAATCTGACCCCCTGGGCTCGCGTTTTGGTCCTCCCGTATTCTGCGTGAGTGCGAAGATCGTCCTATGATCAATGAGCAGGGCCCTATCTCAATCGGACTGGGAGCCTTGGAGGTAATAGGCGCCTCGCCGGCCGGGATGGATTAGGGGCCGCTGCATCGTAGGAGTGCAATGGGATTTGCATCGAACCTGGCAAACCTGGGTGGAAGTGCCCCCGCGATGCCTGCGCCAGCCAACTCGAACGATCATGGAAACGTGCGCACACGTAGACCCGCGCGCGTGCTGGTCGTCGACGACGAGGCTCCGGTTCGATCGATGATCGGTGCGACGCTGCAGCGCCAGGGGTACGATGTGCAGTTGGCGATCAGCGGATCGCAAGCTGTGGAGATGCTGGGACAAGGGCCATTCGACCTGGTCCTGACCGATATTGTGATGCAGGATGGGAACGGGATTGCGCTGCTGGAGCGAATTCACGCGGACCAGCCGCAACTGCCCGTGGTGATGGTTAGCGCGATTCACGATATCAGCGTGGCGATCGATTCGATGCGCCGTGGCGCTTATGACTACCTGCTGAAGCCCTTTGAGCGCGAACATCTGGTGGCAACGGTGCAGCGGGCGCTCGATCATCGGCAAGCCCTGCAGGACAGCCACAACTACCAGCAGAACCTGGAACAGGTGGTTCGCGCGCGCACGGAGATGCTGCGCCAGGCGATGGAAGACCTGGAACACTCCTATGACGTGACGCTGGAGGCGCTGGGCGACGCGCTGGACTTGAAGGATTCGGAAACCGAGGGGCACTCGAAACGAGTGACCGCGTACACGATCGCGTTGGCGCGGGCAATGGGGATTTCGCCGGTGGACATCAAGATCATCGCGCGGGGAGCGTTCCTGCACGACATCGGCAAAATGGCAATCCCGGACGAAATCCTGCGCAAGCCCGGCAAATTGACCTCGGAAGAAGAGGAGATCATGCGCGACCATTGCACCCGGGGCTATCACATCTTGCGCAAGATTCCCTTCCTGAGCGAGGCGGCTGCGATTGTCTATACGCACCAAGAGCATTTTGACGGGAACGGGTACCCGAGCCGGCTGCGGGGCAATGAAATTCCGATCGGCGCGCGGATTTTTGCGGTAGCCGACGCGATGGATGCGATCACAAGCGACCGGCCCTATCGCAAGGCACGCAGCTTTGATGAGGCCCGGCAGGAGATTCTGCGCTGTTCGGGAACGCAGTTCGATCCGAATGTGGTCGAGGTATTTCTGAAGATCCCAAATGAACTGTGGCACGAGCTGCGGGCCGAGATTAACGGCGACAATCGCCACTTCTCCACCTTTGATTTTTCGGGCGCGTCGGCGTCGTCGGCTGAATAGGACGCCAGCCGTTGGCGCCCGGGCGGGAAACTCATCCCGACTCGTTATTGCAGTAGAACCAACCTGGTCGGCCAGTCATTTCCATAAATGCGCTCCCGAATGGCTCACCTTCTGGAGCATCGAAAGCATTGGTTCTGCCAAGATGCTCCCCGAAGCAGTTGCCTCTGCATAGACCTGTCTGCGGTCCACGGCCACTCCCGGAACACAACTTTACAGGAATCCGCCTGTAGAATAGAGATACAGCCGAATCTGAATTCGGCAGGAACACATGCCCATAGAGTCTTCGCTTTCCGAACTCCAGGAACACGCCCATCCCGGTTCTCCGGCGCTGGCCGCGGGACGTGCCAAAAAAGATGAAGATGAGATTTCCCTGCTGGATCTTTTGATTGTCCTCGCCGAGCGGAAGCACATAATCCTCTGGGTGACTGTAACGTTTGCAGTAGTTGCGGCGGTTATATCGCTCATTCTGCCGAAGCAATATACCGCATCCGTGGCGTTGCTTCCTCCGCAACAGAACTCGTCCATGGGCTCCGCGATTGCATCTCAGCTTGGAAATTTGGGGGGCATGGCGGCTTTTGCCGGGGGTGGTCTCGGTCTAAAAAGCCCCAATGACATGTACATTGCGATGCTGAAGAGCCGCACTGTTGAAGAAGCGATGGTGCGGCATTTCGGTCTGGTGCAGGAGTACAAGCAGAAGTACATTTCCGATGCCTGCAAAGTTTTTGAGCATCATGCAACCATCGACGGCAGTGGCAAGGACGGCTTGCTTCATATCGCGGTTCAAGATCCCGATCCCAATCGTGCGGCCCAACTTGCGAATGGCTATGTGGATCAGTTTCGCAACCTCTCCGAGCATCTTGCCATCACTGAAGCCTCGCAGCGCCGGCTCTTTTTTGAACAGCAACTCGAACAGGCGAAGGACAACCTTGCCAACGCGGAAGAGGCTCTGAAAGAGACTCAACAGAAAACAGGGTTGATCCAACTCGACAGCCAGGCGCGGGCTCTGATCGAGTCGGCCGCGACACTCCGGGCGCAGATCGCAGCCAAGGAAGTCCAAATCCAATCGATGCGCACGTTCGCGACCGGCGAAAACGCTCAATTGATACAGGCCGAGCAGGAGTTAGACGGCTTGCGCACCCAATTGGCAAGGCTGGGAGGCTCGGAGAACATTGACTCCGGCCTGATGGTGCCAAAAGGACAGGTGCCCGAGGCAGGCCTGGAGTATGTGCGCAAACTGCGCGATGTTAAATACTACGAGACCATCTTCGACATTCTTGCTCGACAGTTTGAGATCGCCAAATTGGACGAGGCTAAACAGGGAGCACTGGTCCAAGTTGTCGATGCGGCCGTTCCGGCCGATCGACGCTCTTTTCCTAAGCGGGGAATGATCGTCATCGCGGCGACCGCCGCCGGTTTCTTTGTTGGAATGATCATTGCCATAGCTCACGCGCTTTATGCGAACATGAACCGGAAATCGGAACATGCCGTCAAGTTTATGCAACTACGAGAGGCACTCTCCATTAGACGGCGAGGGAGTCAGG
>PLKY01000001.1 GCA_003140785.1 Acidobacteriaceae bacterium
TCGAACAGATCTACACTCTTGACCGATCCAGCACGCTGGATTATTGCCTGTTGGCAATACAGTCCGCTCTTGGACGCGGTATGAGTTTTTGATCAACGTGCGAGGCTGATCATCGCTGAGAGCAAATTACGACGTTTCGGGCGGATTGTCGTCATCGCTAGTTTGGGCAATTGCGGCCGGGAATTGGCCTCAGAAAGTGNNAGCTGTGGGATCAATCTTGGTTTGCCGCTCCCTTCAAGGAGCTACCGGTCTAGAAGCTTCCGACCGCCGAGCAATATCCCAAAGCCGAACCCAAAGCAAAGCCCCGAGGCGATGAGTTGCATGAAGTCGGAACCGTGAAGCCCCGCGAGGCGCGAGTTTCCGAAACTGTTCAAGAGCGGTGTCTTTTCGGCAAACCTGCGTGACGGGCGACAATTAGAAGTCCCGGCCGGAAAGAATAGTTGACGCCAGACTCCTGCGTGACTTGAGCCCGGTCCCTCGGACTCCGGTCGTCCCCATTCTATACTGGTTCTTGGCTCTCACCTCAGCATCGCGGAAGGCGATTCCATTTTGGTTAATGGCCGCAGGTTTTGCGCTGGCAGCTCTTTACCACTTGGCGGCGCTCGCTATCCCTGCGTTTGCGAGAGTTGCGTATGCGCCCACGTACCCGCCGCTACGACACGTCACCTTCGTGACTGTGGACAGCTTAGTGGCTTGGCTATTTTTGTTGCGCCCACGATGGTTGATATGGCCGTACCTGCTCCTAACCCTACAAGTCATGCAAGGCCACGGCGTCCGGGTCTGGCAGACTTTGGTCCACGAGCATCAGATCAATTGGATCGATGCCATCACTGTCTTGGGTATCCTTCTGGGATTGATAACGCTCCTCATCGACCGCGCGGAACACTTTCGCCGGTTTCCGTGACTGGCCAAAAACGTTATCGGATTTTGCCTTCGGAAAGGCCCGTTTGGCGGCGATTCTGGATCGTCACCCAACCCTGGCCGCAAGTCTATCCTTTCCGGCCATGTGGGTCCTCCACCGCACTTCCTGCAAAGTCCGATTTCGAGTAACTTTACTTCTCAGTCGACGAGAACGAGGCACCGCACTGCCACTCCTCAAATAGCGAACTCTTCAGGTCTCAACAAGTGCAATGCCAAGTTTTCAACATCTGACCGCCCATTGGTCGCGGTAGGGACGGTCATTGCTGACCGCCCCCCGCACAGATCCGTACGTGCGCGTCTACGCATACGGCTCTTATCGTGAATACCAACGGCCTAGCTTCATGCCGCACACCCGCCGAGAGTCTGGCACATGCTGATCCCCGCTCTGTGTCGGGAGCATGTAACTCCGGAGATGTTCTTCACGACCCATGCCCTTCCCTCCCCAACCTCCGCAGAAGGTTACCCTCCCTTGTTCGGCGGTTCACAGGTACTACGACATGGTCCGACTTCTCCAGCACGTGCATGTCCGCATTGTGGTTTATGGCCTTCGCGGACCGGCCTTGGCCATTACACCAAGGCGTGCTGGAGATCTCCCGGTTCTCGTGCATGTTGTTTCTCAATGTGCGCGGGTTCTCTCGACTACGCAGGACCGGACAGCCGCTCGCGTATAACGCGACTGCCGTGTTGCCTTCCTCCTCCTCGGAATGGAGTCGGCATCCTGTTCTTCCGGCTTTTCGAAGCTCAATCGCCCCGCCCACTGATGCCTCCGGCCTACGCTTCAAGAAACACCTCGCGATGTCCCCTGCAAGACTAGAGGTCAGGATGGATTCGCTACTTCCTTTCCTGTAGGGCTCTTGCATCCCCTACAACATGCCGGTTTATCCCGGCGCTCTCCGGTTTGCCGGTTATACGTTCAAGTGGATTCGACTGCATCCCTAAACACCAGCCGACTTCTCAGTACCAATGCACGGATCAGCCAGGCCCGATCCCTTTCGGGCATATATCTCTTGCGGATATATCATCACATGATCTATTGTAGTGGCTATGTCGAACCCGGTGGACCTCCACGCAGAGCACCTGCCGCTTCCCCCCGCAGCTTTTTTCGTTCTTTTCGCTTTGGCCGAAGGCGAAAAGCACGGTTATCGGATCATGCAAGACGTCAGAACACTCTCTGCGGGATCCGTCTCGATTGGACCTGCAACTCTCTACACTACGATCCAGCGCTTGGTAGAGCGTGCTTTTGTCGTGGAGGTGGAGTCTCGGCAACACACCAGACGCAGAATGTACAGCCTTACTTCAGCAGGAACAGGCTTGCTCAAAGCGGAGTTCCAGCGACAGGCTGATGTGCTGGCGCTCGCAAAGAAACGGCGAGTATTCGCGGGAGGTCGACCATGACGCGAATCGCTTTCCGTGATAGAGGAACGTCTCTCTTCCGAACGAGTTGCTGGCTCTATTCGCAGATACTATCCCTCTACCCGGACGATCTTTACACGCGATACGGGGAAGAGATGCAGTGGGTATTCCGTGAGGAGCTTAAGAGAGCTATCCGCAAAGGCTCGAAGGAATATATGGCAGTCTGGCGGAATGTTCTCCACGATACGGCTCTGCAAGTAGGACCTCCTTTGGTGCCTCGCTTGGGAATGATGAGCGTTGCTATCACCGGCGCACTCGCCATCATGCTGGTGTCTGTGTCCTTTTCGCTTCCTGTGCGGCTGCCAGAGATCGGCGGGTCTTGTCTGCCAAGAATTTATGCGTCGAGCAACGTGCTCCAGCCGAAGCAAACGGTAAGCAGCAACGGCATTCTCGGAAGTGGCCGGAGGCGTGTACTGCAACATCTGTCTCACGTTCCTGTCAAAGCGACAAAACGATCACCATAGCGCTTTCTCCAAATCTGGAATGGAACTCCCTGTAATTTTCAAACGCATTTGGACAAATAGTGTCGAACGGTTATCACGACTTTCGAAAGGGACATGCATGAGGCTGCGACTGGAACTGGATCGGAAGATATTTTGGGTGTGCGTGATTGCGATCTTCTTCGCAGGCTGCCGCCTTCATGCTCAGGACGTCGCTGGCAACTGGCAGGGAACGATTACGCCGCCGCAGGGCGCACCGCGTCGCATGGTCCTGCAGGTCCTACACGATGACAGTGGGGCGTTGAAGGCAAGAATCTACAGCATCGATCAGAGCCCCACGGGTGATTGGGCAGACTACGTCAGCGTGCAAGACTCCACTGTGAAGTTTGTGGTCGGCATGGTCGGGCTCTCCTACGAAGGCAAGCTCAGCTCCAACGGCGACACGATCACTGGCACGTGGATCCAGGGTGGCAGAACCCCTTTTACCTTCCGAAAGGCCACCAAAGAGACCGCGTGGGCGCTTCCTGCCGATCCGACGCCACACAAGGTGCAGTTCGTCACCGTCGAGCCTGGCGTCAAGCTTGAAGTGCTCGATTGGGGTGGCAGCGGACGTCCTCTCGTTTTCCTCGCTGGGTTGGGCGACACAGTGCATGTATACGACAGCTTTGCACCAAGCTTCGCGGGCAAATACCACGTCTACGGCATCACCCGTCGCGGCTTCGGCGAGTCCAGCTACCCCACACCCAATCACGAGAATTATTCAGCCGACCGTCTCGGCGACGATGTTCTTGCCGTCATGGCTGCCCTCCACCTGAACAAGCCGGTCCTTGTTGGACACTCGATCGGCGGCGAAGAGTTGAGTTCGATCGGCAGCCGTCATCCTGAGAAAGTCAGCGGTCTCATCTATCTGGATCCGGGCTACTCGGCTCTTTATCCTCGCGCCCTTGGTGATACGCAACTCGACATGATCGATGTTCGCAACAAGATTGAGCAACTGCTCCCGTACGACCCAGGCGGCCCGGAACAACCTACCGAGGCTTTGCTCGCCACGCTCTCTCAACTCGAAAAAGATCTCCAGGGTGAGTTGAAGATGAAGCGGGATATTCTCCCGCAGGCAAGCAGCCCTCCCCCGCCGCCACCTCAACAACCTGCCCCCCCAAACGCTGCATTCGCCATCTTCAACGAAGAGCAGAAATACACGAAGATAACGGTCCCCTGCCTCGCCATCTTCGCAGTACCGCATGATGAAGCCGTTCCCACAGATCCCACTCATCAAGNNCGCGCCATGAACGACTTCCTCGACAAGCTACCGCAGCGCTGAGCTGGCGCTGGGTAACCATCAACGCCACGCAGATAGGTCCCGAGAACGCGCTTGTGTTCACTGATTTCCATTGGGCGCATTTCCACTTGGCCGTATAGTCGGCATCTCGGCAATGATCAATATCGCCAGATCGGGGATATTGCCGTCGGGAAATGGTCTCAAAGCGTGCTAAGCCCAGTTATCAACATTTGACCGCCCAATGCTCGAATCGGAATTGGCGTCCAAGCACGAAATTCGCAACCCAAACGCGTTTCAGGTAGAGGAACGAACTCGCCGCTGAATTTAGGCTCTGACACGAGACTAGGCGGTTCTGCGAGCCTTAGCTTTTGACCATCAGGCAAAATCTGACCATACTTACGGGGAGGGCTATATCTTATGGTGCGAGACATTCAACTCGCCTTTCGCCTGCTATGGCGAACCCCCGCTGTGACCGCGATCGCCCTCCTGTCGATCTCACTGAGCGTCGGAGCAACTGCGGTCGTGTTCACAGCAGTCAGATCAGTGCTTATTATCCCCTTGCCGTACTTTCGCCCCTCAGAACTCGTGCAGGTCAGAACAGAGTTTCCCAAGTTCGAGCCGTCGCATTCCGACTGGGCCCTCTGGAGTGACGCTCAGGAGATCGCTCGTCGAACGCGCACTCTCGCTTCGGTTGCCTCTTACCGCAACGAGATGTTCAATCTTTCAGGCGGGGGCTCCACGCCTCCGGAAGCGCTGTACGGCCTTCGGGTAACCTCAAATCTATTTTCCACTCTCGGCGTCACGCCGATGCTCGGGCGCGACATTCTTCCCAATGAAGATCAGCCAGACCATGCAAACGAGATGATCCTCAGCTATGGCCTTTGGGTTCGACGGTTTAATTCAGACCCTGGAATCATTGGGCACAGCGTTACAGTCGATGGCCGAAGCTGCCTCATCATCGGTGTAATGCCGCGGGAATTTGATTTTCCCTTACGTCGCGCGGCAGCTCATACTCCTTCTCCATATGTTGACTTCTGGGCGCCGTTTCGAAGTGGTAAGCCTGTCGCCCCGGTAGCAGCACTGGGTGTCGTGGCCAGACTCCGACCAGGCGTCTCACTGACCGACGCTCAGCAGGATCTCGCAACAATCAGTACCGATCTCAGCCGTGAATTTCCCGCAACAAATCGGGATCACATCCTGCGCATAGGACTCCTGCGCAACCGAATGCTGGGAAATGCCAAAGATGTTCTATGGATCTTGATGGCAGCAACTGTGATGTTTCTTCTCATCGGTAGTGCAAACGTCGCTAACCTTCTGCTGGCGCGTGGGCTTGACCGCCGTCGGGAAATTACGATTCGAATGGCCCTAGGTGCGAGCAGGTTACGAGTTGTTCGGCAACTATTGACGGAGAGCGGTGTGCTGGCGGTGCTCGGGGGAATTGGAAGCTACGTTCTGACGGTCGTTGCCTGGAGAGCCTTGGCAGGCATCGCGCCGGTGAACGTTCCTCGCTTGAGCACGGCGCATCCCGACTGGCGGATCCTTGTTTTCTCTCTCGCCATTGCCCTCGCTAACGGTGTTTTGTTTGGGATGATTCCCGCTTGCAGGGCAGGATGGACGCGAGCGAATGCGAACCAAGATCTGCGCTCGCACACCGAGATCGCTGGGAGGAGAGACCGCATTCGCGGCGCTCTGGTCGCCGTTGAAGTCGCCTTGGCGTTGGCTTTGGTTGTGGTTGGAGGACAACTACTCGCAAGTTTCTCCGCACTGCTCCGAAGCGACCCCGGCTTCGATGCCAAGCGCGTTACTGCCTTCGTCGTACTTCCGGATGCTGTGCAATACCCGACTCCTGAAAAGTGGGAAGCGTTCTACCGCCGGGTTTTGGCTTCGGTTCGCGTGCTTCCTGGTGTCGACAGCGCGGGAACGGACGATGCACTGCCGTTTAGCGGCGAGAATACCGGTGGACTGGTCGGCAAAAGCGAAGGCGGAGGACCGGGAAGCGGCCAGATACCTGCGGAGATCGACATAGTGAGTGCAGGCTATCTGCAGACTATGGGGATTCGGTTACTGCAAGGGCGATGGATGAATGAAGAAGACATGAGCAACTCCAGCGACGCCGCTATCGTGAGTGACCTCGTTGCCAAACGTCTTTGGCCGGGCGAGCCTGCAATCGGCAAGCCCGTCTGCGTCTTCTGCTCCCCCGAACAACCGAATAACTGGAAACGGGTCGTCGGCGTCGTATCCAGCAGCCGGCACGCGTCGATGGACGGGCCGCAGCAACAGGCAAGCGTCTATCTTGCCGCCGACGCTTTGCAAAAAGCCGTATTCCTTGTGGTGCGCAGCAACCGCCCTGACATCGATCTCCAAAAAGCGATCCGCCAGATCATCGCCGGCATCGACCCAAACCAGCCGGTCTTCTTCAGCGCCACCATGCAAACCCTTATCGATGACTCTCTCGCCGACCGGCGGTTCGTGATGCTCATTCTGGCGCTTACCGGTTGCCTTGCGCTGGCTATGGCGGCCGCTGGCGTTTACGGGGTAGCCATGTACGTTACCTCGCGCCGGACACAGGAAATCGGGATTCGTATTGCGCTGGGAGCCACGCGCGGCAGCGTTGAGGCATTGGTCTTTCGCCAGGGCTTTCTTACAGCCATGATTGGGCTGGTGTTTGGACTCGGAATAACGCTCGGTCTGATGGGGATTCTACGCGGGATGCTCCCGGGACTTGATTCTGGAAAGTCCGGCGTCTGGATCGAGGTTGCACTTGTCGTTCTGACTGCGTCGCTTGGCTGCTGGATTCCAGCTCGGCGTGCAGCGATGATTGACCCGATGCTGGCTCTGCGAAAGGAATGACTCGTTGAGCAGTATCGCCAGGTCGGAAGGGTTCCGATTACTCAGGCAATTCGGCCTCAGAAAGTGAAATGCCAAGTTCTCAACATTTGACCGCCCAATCTTGGGATCGTCGCGATCCATTTTGGCCTCGCGAGTGTTAACTGCAAGGTAACTTCCGAGTGGCCTGTTGTCGTTAGCTAATAATATGTC
>PLKY01000367.1 GCA_003140785.1 Acidobacteriaceae bacterium
ACACCACAAATCCCTTGAAGCCCCAATCGTTTCGCAGCACGTCCGTCAACAGCCATTTGTTCCCGGTCGCCGGGACGTCGTTCAGGTCCATATACGCGCTCATAAAGCTCCCCGCGCCCGCCTGCTCCGCCGCGTGAAACGGCACCAGGTATACGTTCTCCAACAGCTCTTCAGGAATGTACGAGGAGTCGTAGTCGCGTCCGCCGTCTGCAGCGCCGTAACCGGCAAAGTGCTTCACGCAAGCCAACACGCTGTCAGGTCCCAGCGCGTCGCCCTGAAATCCCTTCACCTGCGCGCGCGCCATCGCCGCGCCCAGGTAGGGGTCCTCGCCCGCACCTTCCACAATGCGTCCCCACCGCGCGTCCCGCGCAATATCCACCATCGGAGTAAACGTCCAATCGATCCCCGCCGCGCGAGCGTCCTGGCCTGCCAAGTGCTGCGCCGCCTCTTCTACGCTCGGGTCCCACGACGACGCCATCGCCAGCGGCACAGGAAACACCGTCCGGTAGCCGTGAATCACGTCGAACGCAAACAGAATCGGAATGTGCAGTCGTGTCTTCTCCACCGCGATGTGCTGTAGCCGGTTGATCTCCTTCACGTCGATCAACCACAGCACCGACCCAACCTTGCCCTGGCTGATCAGGTCGTCCGGCTTCTGGCTGCCCAAAAACGGCATCGTCACGCCCGAAGACTGGTTTAACTGCCCCACCTTCTCGTCCACCGTCATCTTCTTCAGCAGCTCTTCCGCCTTCCGGTGTGCCTCTTCGTGCGACACGGCTTGGGCGGCCACGCCTCCGGCCAAAATTACAATGGCACAGCACGGCATTAGAAACGTCTTCATACGAAAATTGCGCATGCTTCCGGGGCCTCTCTTCTTCAAGCCACTAAAATCTCCCCGCTACAATTTCGCTTTGGGGTGAATCGCCGAACAGAATAGTAGTCGACTGGCCCCCACCGCGTCAGGCCTTCCTTATATAAGGAGCGTGCACGCCGAGCCAAAAGGGGCGCGTCTGCCTTTCCGGCACAAAAAAAGCGCCCCCCGGTAAGTCCTGCCTGGATTGTTTCCAGGTCTGGCGAACCGGAGGGGCGAGGAGCCGCAATCACAAGAAAACGTGCCGTTGGTATACCCGCCGGATAGGACTTTCGTCTTCCGCAGAGGCACACTGCCAACACATTTTCTGGACCGGGGAGAACTATAGGAGCCGCATTCTTGTCGCCGGTAGGTTCCATCGGGTAGCATCGGTCTCGTTTCCTCGTTAAATAAGTAATGCAAACGAGTTAAGCAACCATAGACAATCGATTTTCCGGGACGTATGATACGCAATGCGAGTGAGGGCAAGCCTGAACCCGTGTTGACTTTCCCCACACGTAAATTGCAGGCGGCTCGATATATACCGGCTGGCTTTGACCAGGCCTTGCCGACGCTGTGATTTTGTAGGACGAATCCGGTTTGCAGGGTTCTTGTCTGTCGATACTTTGCCCTTTGGGCACTTTGAGCTGCATCAGGAGTTGGGGACATGCCGGTGGCGCCGAAATCCATGCAAGATTTGGAGCAGCCGGTCTCCGTCCCGGACCCCTCCGCCATCCGCGAGCAAATGGTCCGCCTCCTCGCGCACCCTCTTTTCGCCAACAGCAAGCGCTATCCCGCCTTACTTGCCTACGTCGTCGAGCAGACCCTCCTCGGCAATGCTTCCGACCTCAAAGAGCGCAGCATCGGCATCGAGGTCTTCGGCCGCGAGCCAAGCTACGACGCTAATGCCGACCCCATCGTCCGCATCACCGCCGGCGAAGTCCGCAAACGCCTTTCGCAGTACTACTACGACGCCACCCACCAGGGTGAGCTGGTCGTCGAGCTCCCCATCGGCTCCTACATCCCGGTTTTTCTCCCCTTCGACGTTCCTGCGGAACCGGAACCCGTTGAAGCCGCTCCTGAATCGGCGACTGCTCCAGCCATTCCGCCTGCGCCCCCTCTCGCGCCCGAAGCGCCGCGCCCCCAGCCGTGGCGTCTCCGCTGGATCGTCGCCGGATTCCTCGTCGTCCTTGCAAGCGCAATAGGCCTCGGCGTCGGCCTCCGTCTCCATCCCGTCCCACCCGTTCCCCCGCCCTCCAACATTGACCGCTTCTGGGAACCCGTCACCTCCAGCCCCAACCCCGCCACCTTCTGCCTCGGCGAGCCTGCCAAAAACCTCGACACCGAGTCCATCAACGATTTCGAAGCGCCCGTCAGCAAACCCGAACCCGAAAAACTCTACGTCCGCCTTCACTACTCCGGCAATCTTGCCCTCGCGGACGTCATTACCCTCACCCGCACGGCCGCCAATCTCGAAATACGTCACAAAACCTTCCGAGTTGTCCCTGCCTCAGAGGCTACCTTCTCGCAGCTGCGCGAAGGACCGATTGTTTTAATCGGAGCTTTCGACAATATCTGGACCCTGCGCGTCACGCAGAAACTTCGCTTTGGATTTGAATCGAAAGACGGCGTTGCCCTGCTCGTCGATCGCAAAAGTAAGCAGGCTACAGCCTGGGCCACTGCATGGGACCTCCCGTACGAGAAGCTGTCTCGCGATTACGCGATCGTTGCGCGCATCCACGACAGCACTACCGGGCAGCCGGTCATCATCGCCGCCGGTATTTCAGAAGAAGGAACCGAAGCCGCTGGCGAGATCCTCTACAATCCCGACTATCTCGACTCGCTTCTCGCCAAGGTTCCACCCGATTGGGAAAAAAAGAATCTGGAAGCCGTCATCGAAACCCAGGTCATCCAGGGCCACTCCGGCCCGCCGAACGTTCTCGCCGTCGAAACCTGGTAACCCTCCATCGTTGTCATCCCCAGCACTTTGCCAATGCTGTAATCCAGAGCATCTTCAAAGTTGTTATCCAGAGCGCCCCTGAAGCTGAGCGCAGCAAAGCTGAAGAGGAGTCGAAGGACCGCGCTCGTTCGTGTTCTTTAAGTTCTCAACCTGAAGAAGCGCAGCGAGTCGAAAGCCCGCCCTGAGCGAAGCCGAAGGGGGCTCGCGTCTGCTCTTAATCTTTGCCTTTGAATTGCCATCCTGAACGAAGTGTCTTTCAGCAGTCCCGAGTCCCTCAGTCTCTCATTCCCTATTCCCTATCCCCTATTCCCTATTCCCTATTCCCTATTCCCTATTCCCTATTCCCCGAGTAGCTATAATTGCGGAAGCCCTATGTCCTGGTTCAAACGCGAAGACGGGGAGTTCGAAGGCCCCGACAACAACGGCGACGAAGAGAAACGAGTCCGCACCGAAGGCCTCTGGACCAAGTGTCCCGGCTGCCGCCAAGCCATCTTCAATCCCGATCTCAAGGCCAACCTTAACGTCTGCCCCAAGTGCCAATACCATTTCAAAATCGGCGCACGTCAGCGCCTCGACCTGCTTCTCGAACCCGGCTACCAGCTGGTCGACGGGGGCCTGCGCTCCACTGACCCGCTCAACTTCGTCGACCGCACACCCTACAAGCAGCGCCTGCGCAAAGCTCAGGAAGAAACCGGCCTCGATGACGCCATCGTCAACGCCATTGGCGATCTCGGTCCCCACCCGGTCATCGTCAGCGCCATGGAATACGCCTTCATCGGCGGCTCCATGGGTGCCGTCGTCGGAGAAACCATCGCCCGCGCTGTCGATCGCGCCCGCATCGACCGCAAGCCACTCATTGTCGTCGCCGCATCCGGCGGAGCTCGCATGATGGAAGGCATCGTCTCCCTCATGCAGATGGCCAAAATCTCCACCGCCCTCGCCCAACTCGACGAGGCCCGCGTCCCCTACATCTGCGTCCTCACCGACCCCACCACCGGCGGCGTCACCGCCAGCTTCGCCATGCTAGGCGACCTCAACATCGCCGAACCCGGCGCCCTCATTGGCTTCGCCGGCCCCCGCGTCATCGAACAGACCATCCGCCAAAAGCTCCCCGAAGGCTTCCAGCGCGCCGAGTTCCTCCTCGATAAAGGCTTCCTCGACGCCGTAGTCCACCGCCGCGATCTGAAAAGCTACCTAATCCGCGCCCTCGAATTCCTAAAAACCCCCGCCGTAGCCTGATAGTCGCCGCTTTTCGCGATGCTCGATCAAGCACGAACATGGGTGCCCCATGTCTCGCTTTGAGACATGGGAAAGCGACGAGCATGAATTCACTTCTGTCGTCCTGACCATGCGCAGCAAGTCGAAGGACTCGTTCTTGAGTTGCGCAATGCTCAATCCAGCACGCAACTCAGTGGCCCCTTTCGCGTTCTTTGCGAAAGAGTCGGAAATCGCGAACGTTCGCCGAGCCACTCCAGCCCCCAAAACACAAAGGGCGTCCGCCCCAGCGAACGCCCTTTGTCCTTCTTCGTTTCTCGCCTCAGCTCAGAAGTACACTTTCCCCACCAGCTGAATCGACCGCCCAGGCGACGGATCGGCGTTCGGGTCCGCACTCTGAATCACGTTGCTCACCTGGCCAAACAGCGGGCTGCTGAAGCTGACACTGGGCGGCGCAAAGTTTGCATGGTTAAATGCGTTGTACGCCTCCAGCCGCAGTTCGAGGCGCCGCTTGCCTTCCGCGCCCAACGGGAAACCCTTGATGATGCTCAGATTCGTGTAGTTGAATCCAGGCCCGTGGAAGTAGTTCCGCGGCACATTGCCGAAAGTCCCCAGGGGTTCAGCAGAAAACGGCGTGGTGTCGAAGTACTGGTAGGTGCCTGGAGTCGAGCGCGGGTTGGACAGGTGCTCGTTGAAGGTACTCGCCACGGGAACGTCCGGGCAGCCGAAATAGCTCAATGCATCGCACCAGTAGGAACGATTCGTCCCCATGCTCAGCGCCAAGGGAAAGCCGGTCTGTGCCACAGTCACTCCACCGATGCCCCATCCCGAAAGAGCCTCGCGCGCGATTAGGTTGCCTCGCAGGAACCCAACCGCCGGCACCGTGTATACATATGAGGCGACCAGCCTCTGTCTCGCATCGAAGTCCGACGATCCGTAGTTGAGGTATTGGAACCCCGGCACATAGTTGTACCTGCGGCCCGCGTTTCCATAGCTGGAGTCGCCTCCGGTCTGGCTCTCATACCCTGAACCGTCGTCGAGTGCATGCGAATAGGTGTAGCCCAGAGTGAATTGCAATCCATGCGATGGCGCCTTGATCAGGCTCGCCTGCAGAGAGTTGTAATTCGAAGTGCCCTCCGTGTTCTGTGCCCCGATCGACGTGTACCAGGGCAGGCCATTCGGCAACGATGCAATTGCGCCTCCGCCCGTGCCCGGCACGATGACCGGGTCTGCCGTGTATTGCGGATAGAAGAGGTGAATGTAGTTCGGGTCCGCCGAGCATCCAGGATCGGCAAGGCACGCCGTATGCCCCGCCGCTGTAATCGGATCGCCTTCGTACCAGGTTGCCAGCCGGTGGCTTACCGAACCCACATACCGGACCTCTGCAATCATGTTGCCGCCCACGGCGCGCTGAATGCCCAGGTTGTAGTTGTAGGTGTAGGGCACGCCGTAGTTCTTGTCGAAGGCAGCAAGTCCGAGTTCGTTGTAGATGCTCCAATTCACTGTACCGCCCGCGGCCGGAGGCGTGAAGGGGAACGGATTAGCCTCTGATCCCTTGCCCGCAACGTCCGTATAAGGATTCGCGAATGCGGGGCTCCCGCCAAAGTCCGCTGCACCATGCGAAGTATAAAACACCGGCGGATTCACCAGGTTTTGCAGCGACTGTTCTTCCTGATCGCGGTTGTAGTACACGCCAAATCCGCCGCGCACCGAAAGACTGTGCGACCCGGGCGCACCAATAATCTTCGAGGGACCATCGGAAGGCGACCATGCAAACCCCAATCTGGGTCCAAAGTGATCGTAGTGCGTCGTCGGTCCGCCAGCCTTGTTGCATCCCGGATCGCCGTTGTAAAGCAATCCCGGAGGTCCGCCCGCGAAGACAGTGGAAGTGGCGCTGCTGATTGAAAAGCATACGATCCCAAGACCGCCGAACTGGCCGTTTTGGTTGGGCTGCTCCGCATCCCAGCCCAGGCCAAGGTTGAGCGTCAAATCCGGAGTCGCCTTCCAGTTGTCCTGGAAAAATGCGTACTTCTCCGTCGCTACCGCGTCGATAAAGCCGTCGTTCGCCTGCTCGTAGCTGTCCGGAATGCCCATCGCAAAATCGATCAGCGGATCGCCCGAACTGTAGGTTCCGCCTCCGTTGTAGCTGTAGTAGCCGTTGTTCAGATACCCGAATGGGTTGTGTACACGAAACACCTCGAATCAGTAGTGTCCGGCTAAAA
>PLKY01000219.1 GCA_003140785.1 Acidobacteriaceae bacterium
GTGTGAATCGTTTCCATCTTCTGCATGAATCCTGGGCCCTGCTAGTCGTGGCTCGTTGCGGCCCGCGTGCACCGTGTGCGAGAGTTGTAAAGGGAAGCTCTCCAACGTTCCCCTTTTATCTTCGCAGACCGGAAAGCCGCCATGGCCCGAACACCCGATAAACCAAGCTTCGAACAAGCGCTTACGATCCTGCGCTCGCACTCATTCGATGTTGCGCCCTTCGCTGGAGTCGCGGGCGGAATGCTGGTAAGCAAGCATGGGGTAGCCGCAATCCTGGTTCCGGATCGGGGGCTGGGAAACGCCAAAGACGCACCAGCCGCCTTCGCGATCCATCCTGGTGTTCTCGTGCGCGGCGAGGTAGCGCGACTTCTCGATCGCGGCTACCAAAAATTCATTAAGACTTCCAAATTTGAACTGCCGGCTACGGCCAGTCAGTTGCAGGCTATCCATACGTTCAGCGAGGAATTGAAACTCCTGATCGGCGATATGAGCCTCTACAACGAGTCGCTGGGGACCACGAGCGATTTGTATCAGTACGACCGCCTGCAAGGCCGCGAAGTCGAGCAGCCGGCGCCGGCAAGTCCCTGGGAACTCGCGGACGGACACTGAGTTTTCCCGCCGTTCTTGTCTGCGGAGCAGCAGGCCAAGGGAATTGTTGACGACGAAGTTCCAGGTCGAGGAGTAAAAAATGGCGCCGGAAGACGATGCGATCACTCCTCCCGCGCGGAAGATCGACCGCCGCAAAGAATCCCGGCACACCGTGGATGGCACTGCCACTCTGCACCTGCTCGATCCGGGCATCCGCCTGCGCGGCCGCATCCTGGACCTGAGTCTGAACGGGTGCCAGTTCCGCACCGAGGATTGCTTTCCGCTTGGAATCCGCAGCCGCGTGGAAATCGAGTTTCAGCTGGACGGCTTACCGTTCCGACTCGCCGGGGTCACACAGTCCATTCACAAGCGGCACAAGGTCGGCGTTCATTTTCTCAACGTCAGCGAGCGCAAACGCGAGCAACTCGTCGAACTGATCGCCGAGATCAATGAGTTGCGTGCCGTGAAACCATCGCACGACGCGACAAAGAGCTAGTTCGGCGTGCCCTTGCTCTCAGATTCGGCGAAGGTGCACTCCCGGCACTGGCAGTTCCGGCGCAGGTATTCCCACGAATAGATCCCACTGGAGTGTCCATCGAGCCAGTTGAACTGGAGCGCATACCGCCCGACCGCGTGCGCGCTTGCCGGCTTTGCGAGCGGCTTGTACATCGGCAGCAATTCTGTCGCTCGCGAGTGCGGCTGGCCGATCTTGCGGCCTTCCTTGATGCGCTCGTCCACGCAGGTCGCACAGGGGCAGGCATCGCGCAGCCAGGCGAAGTTCCAAGCGCTTTTATGCCCGTCCTGCCAGTCGATCTCCAGGCCCTTGCCTTCGGTGAGCAGCACCCGCACTTTTTCGGGCGTAATCGCAATACGCGGCAAAGGCTGGGCAGGCGCACGTTCGCGGTCTGCCTCATCTTTGCTGACGATGCGAATCCCCTCGTGGCTCATGAGTACAGTTTACAGTGTGCAGTGAACAGTGGACAGTGGCAATGGACAGAGACCATCGGGCGGCTTGCATCGTGCGCTATCGCCGTTCACATTTCACGCGCAGATCGCCTCGAAGACCTTTCTGTTCACTGTTAACAGCATTTCTCACTGCTTCCAGAAGAACCACGCCGCCATCCCCAGCCCAATAAACACCACGACTCCGCGCAGCACCGGTTGCGGCACGCGGCGCGCAAGGCTGGCCGACATATCCCCGCCAATCGCGCAAGTCACCATCGCCAGCAGGCAATAGCGCCACACGACCTGGCCGTCGACAACGAACAGAACAAAAGCAATCCCATTGGCCATCGTGGTCGATACCACCTTGAGCGCATTGATCTCGTTCAGGTCCTGGAAGCCAAAGAGCGAAAGCAGCGTAATGATCAAGAACCCCGCCCCCGCGCCGAAATACCCGATATAAAAACACACCACAATGGTGCACAGAAAAACCGGCCAACGCCGCGGCGCGCGCGTCTGATCAATCGATCCCTTGCGCCGTTCAAGCCATCGAGCAACCGAGCCGCTGACCGCAAAGATCGAAGCAGCCACGAGCAGCAGCCAAGGCACCAGGTGCAGAAACGTTTTTTGCGGCGTATTTAGCAGCACCAGCGCGCCAGCAGTGCCACCCAGGAATCCCGCCACGCCCATCAGCACGGCCAGCCGCAAATTCTTGCGAATGTCGTCGCGATAGGCTGCAATCGACGTCAACTGCCCCGGCCAAAGCGCAACCGTGTTGGTCGCATTCGCCTGAATCGGCAGCATCTTCATCCCCAGCATCGCCGGAAAAAGCAGAAACGACCCGCCGCCGGCCACGGCATTCAACAAGCCGCCTAAGAAGGCAGCCACAACGAGCCAGACCCAATGCCAGTCAATGGAAGAAGCGCCGAGAGCGAGCAAGAGCATGAATCCCCATTGTAAGAGTCCAGAACCAACCCGCATCTCAAGAAACGACTCCGCCCTCGCCAGCAAGACCGCCCTATTGAGGGCATTCGAAACTATAAAAAGCTGCACAAATTCCCATAAACCATTGAAAACAAAAATGACAGCACATTTTTAAAAACCTTAGTCTAATACACTAATATTTTATGAATCAATCATGCTATAGTTTTCATCAGATCACTTGAGTGGTTAGGACTCACCTCCCAACCCACCAATCTCAATCCATCTGGAGGACCATAATCATGGCAATCACTCGTTTTGACCCCTTCCGGGATGTCGTTACACTGCAGAGCCGCCTGAACTCGCTCTTTCGCGATTTCAGCGAGGGGGACAGCCCTTTGACGACTGCCAGCTTTGTGCCGGCTGTCGATATTTACGAAGACCCGCAGAAGGTCGTTCTGAAACTCGAAGTACCCGGCATCGAAGAGAAGGACCTCGACGTCCGCGTCGAAAATCACACGCTGACCGTCAAGGGCGAGCGCAAGTTCGAGAAAGAGGAGAAGGAAGAGAACTTCCATCGCATCGAACGGCGCTATGGCAGCTTCTATCGCGCCTTCACTTTGCCCTCGACAGTCGACACCGAGAACGTTGCAGCGACCTATAATGCCGGCGTGCTGAAGCTCGAGCTGAAGAAGAAAGCCGAAGCGCAGCCCAAGCAAATCAAGGTCAACGTGGGCGACAAGCAGGGCGACAAACAGCCCGTTGCGGCGTAAGACGGCAACAAGTTTTGCCGTCTCTCAAGACTGCCGGCTGGTCTGGGGACGAGTCGGCGGTCGCGAATTCGAAATGCGCCGGGAGAGAATTCACCTACCCGGCGCTCATTTTTGTGACACATTGATATCGAGAGTCTTGTGCAAAACAGCTGAGATCCATCGTTACAAGGAAGAATCTAAGAATTGAGCGCGAACACTGTGCTTCTCTGTTTCGCTGTTTTTCTGATCACTCATCACTGCCCACTGTTCGCAAACAACCGAGGTACACATGGCAATTAATTGGGACAAATTCACTTTGAAGTCGCAGCAGGCGATGCAACAGGCGCAAACCCGGGCCGCCGGATTCGGCAACCCCGAGATGCAGCCCGTCCACCTGCTGCTGGCGCTGATCGAGGACCGCGAGGGCGTCATCCCCGCCGTGCTTGAAAAGATCGGTGTGCCCACCGAGCGCCTCGAGCACGACCTCCATCAGATCGAGGAAAAGCTGCCGCGCGTCGCGGGCGCCGCTTCGCAGCCCGGCCCCGGCGCCAACCTCACCAAGGCGCTCGATCAGGCTTTCCGGGAGGCCCAAAATTTCAAGGACGAGTATGTCTCGACGGAACATCTGTTGCTGGGCGTGGCTCACCTCAAGGGTGACCCGGCGCGTGAAGCTCTCGTGGCCCTCGGCGCAACACACGACGCAATCCTGAAAGCCCTCACGGCCGTGCGCGGATCGCAACGCGTCACCGACCAGAACCCCGAAGGCAAATTCCAGGCCCTCGAAAAATACGCGAAAGACCTCACCGATCTTGCGCGCCGCGGCAAGCTCGACCCGGTCATCGGCCGCGACGAGGAGATTCGCCGCGTCATCCAGGTTCTGAGCCGCCGCACCAAAAACAACCCGGTGCTCATCGGCGAACCCGGCGTGGGCAAAACAGCCATCGTTGAAGGTCTCGCGCGGCGCATCGTCTCCGGCGACGTGCCGGAAAGCCTCAAGGAGAAGCGCGTCATCTCGCTTGACCTCGGCTCCATGCTCGCTGGCGCAAAATATCGCGGCGAATTTGAAGACCGCCTCAAAGCCGTGCTCAAGGAAATCGAGGAATCGAATGGCCAGATCGTTCTCTTCATCGACGAGTTGCATACTCTCGTTGGAGCCGGTGCGGCTGAGGGCGCGATCGACGCCAGCAACATGCTCAAGCCGGCCCTCGCGCGCGGCGAACTGCGGGCCATCGGCGCAACCACGCTGAACGAGTACCGCA
>PLKY01000428.1 GCA_003140785.1 Acidobacteriaceae bacterium
TCGGGGACGCATTTGGGACAGAGCGAGTCGGTGGTGCGGGGCCAGCCTAAAGGGGGCTTCTCTTTCTGATAGGACTTCAACAGAGGTTTGTCGGACCATTTGGGCGTGAAGGAGGGGTTGGGGCTGATGCGGTTGAGGCGCTCATAGACAACCCACGCGCCTTGGGCGGCGTAGACGGCGACCTTCTCTGCGTACTTGACGGCTTTCGACATGTGTGGCGATCTCCTCTGGAAAATGTGGCGCTTTTTGGACTGCAACCCCTTGGAGTTCAGGGCGGTGCGGGTGCTAAAAAGTCAGTTTTGAGAGTAACGCTTGGGGCTTGTCAATCCAACGGGGGTGCAGCGAATGGGGAAATTGGGGGGTGAATGGGGATGGCAAGGAGCGGAATGGGGTGGGGCCTTGGATTCAGGCCCGGTTTGGATGCTTCAGTTTACGGTGAGGGAGATGGTTGCGGTGTGTTGCAGGGTGCCCGAAGTTGCTGTGACGGTGATCGTGGAAGTGACTGGTTGGGTGTTGCCGCCGCCGCTTCCTCCGGAGCCGGAACCTGAGCTTCCGCCGCCGCAGCCGTTGAGCAGGCCCAGCCCGATTGTGCAGACCGCCAGGATCGACAGGGTTTGCAGACGCCGCATTTTTCTTAAGCCGAGGCAGAACAGAACCGCCGCCAGCGCGGTGGGAAATAGAGGGTGCCGATTGCTGCGGAGGGCTGCGGTGGTTGTGGAAGTGGCGATTGTGAGTGTTGTCGGGGCTGACGCGCCGGAGGGGCTGACGGTTGCGGGAGAGAAACTGCACGAAGCGCCTGAGGGCAGGCCGGAACAACTAAAGGAGACTGCGGAGTTGAAGCCGTTCTGAGGCGCGATTGAGATTGCGCTTGTGCCGCTTTGACCGGCAGTCACGGTCATCGATGCCGGAGAGGAGGCGACGGAGAAGTCTGGAGGGGGCAGGTTGATAGCGTAAGCGGCAGAAACCACATTACTGGGAGAGTAACCCGGAGCCACGGCAACTGCGCTGACCGTCTCGCTCGTGTCGACCGGGACCGTAAATCCCGCCGGGAGCTCCCATGAAACACCCGGCACCGGCGTACTTCCATTGAAGGTGTAATAGACGAGGGCAGCAGAGTTCGAATCACCCAATGTAACCTGTTGGGACGAGGAGTATGTTCCCGCGGGTGGGGTAAAGGTGGGATCGGGTGTTGTCCCTAAAGGAGTGAACGTCCCGGCTATTGTTCCGCTGCTTTTCTGGTATCCAGTGTATGGAAAATATTCGACTTCGACGGTATCTGTCCCTACGGGCAAGGCCGGACCGCCTGTGCCGTTTACCCACGTCGCTTGGCCGGCACTGTCGAGATCTGGTTCTNNTCCAGCACGGTGGCGGTAAACACAACCGGGGTGCCGTAGGGAACATTGTTTACGCTTGACGTCACTGTCGTCGCGGTAGGAATATCCGTGACCGTTTGGCTCATCGTCCCCGCAGCTGGCGCGTCGTTCGCATCGCCAAGGTAGAACGCATTCACTGGAGTTTGAAGCGCCTCGATAGACGACGTGGTGAATGTAGCTACTCCGGACCCATTCAGAGCCACCGTCGCCCACGGACCAAAGCCAACTCCCGTTCCGTCGTTGTCACTCGGCTCCAGTTGAAGGAAATTGAATCCGACGTATCCAGTAGGCGTGTCACCGGAGGCGGATCGCACGGTTGCGGTAAACGTCACAGGTTGAGCAAAGAGCACCGGGTTTGTACTTGAGGTCAGCGTCACCGTAGGGATCGGCAGCGCCAGCATCTCGCTGCCGTTGAACTCTGTAACAAGTGCCTCCAGCGAGGGGCCGTTGAACGCCGTCTCGACCACGCCCGCAGTGGTCGGAAAATCGACCGAATAGGTGGCCCCGGCCACGTAGACATTGCCCAACTGGTCCACCGCCAGGCTCGTTATTGCATCACCGACAGGAAAGTCGTAAGCGTCCTCATTACCCGTCCCGCCAATGAAACTGGAGTACACGAGGGGCGTATTCGGCGTTGGATTCATCTTCGCGAGAAAACCGGTGCATTGGCCTGAGACCTCCTCGGCTAGGTTGTTCGGCTCAAAGGCTCCTGCCGTTGTCGGAAAATCGCTGGTGCATGCCGTCCCGGTCAAATACACCATGCCTTGTCCGTCGACCGCAACCGCAGAGGCCGCATCGCCCACCCCATCGATCGTGAAACCGGTGCTTCCTCCCAGAAAAGTGGAATAGACCAGAGCCGTGCCTGCACTGTTGATCTCGCTCACAAAAGCATTCACTTGCGGGCCAAACGACGAAGTTCCAATCTTGGGCTGAAACGCCCCTGCCGTGACAGGAAAGTCCGGCGAATTGGTGGTTCCTACCGCATAGACGTTTTCATTTGAATCAACCGCGATAGCGTTGAGGAAGTCCAAGGTGCTTCCGCTCAAGTACGTCGAAAACACCAACGCCGTTCCCGATGCGTTCAGCTTGGTAACGAATCCTGCCTGCTGGTTGCTCGCTTCTTTGATGGCCTGGATTGTGCCAGCCGTGACAGGGAAGTCACTGGAAGTTGTGCTGCCGCCAACGCAAGCTTCTCCGGCGCTGTCCACCGCGATTCCAAATGCGGCATCCGTCTGGCTCCCGCCGAGAAAGGTGGAATAGACCAGCGCCGACCCGGTCGGGTTCAACTTTGCAATGAATGCGGAGTTCGATCCGGCAGTCGTCTTGGTGGGTGCGACCGCACTGTACGCGCCTTGCGTCGTGGGAAAATTCGTGTCCTGGGTGCTCCCCGTCAAATAGGCGTTCCCCGTGGTGTCGAGCGCAATTTGATTGATCGGCGAAACCTACCGTATCGCCTTTAAGAATCTTGAAATAACCTGCGACGATGTCTTTCTTGCCGCCTTCGGCTGGCTGATAGATCACTGGCTTTTGAAAGCTGATGTGTCCGTCCTTCGCCGTTACGACCAGATCGCCTTTGCCATTAATTCTGAGACCTCGCTCTCCCTCGAAGCGCATTTGAATTTGACTCGGGTCAGCTCCTGGAGACATCCGGAAATCGAACTCCAGGCTTCCTTTGTTGCCGTAATAAATCAGGTCCGTTCCTGGATAAACACTTGTATAACGCAAGCATTCAAAGGTTGGCAGCCCGGTATGCCACTTTTCACGATCATCTCCGATGAAGTAATTCACCGTTCCTGGTAAGCGATTCTCCCCTGAAATTGCCGCGTGCCTAGACGCATTTACGAGCGTCACTCTCAAAGGCCCACTGGTTGCGGAGTGGCCGACGAGCAGAAAATCCGCCTCGTTTTCTTTGAAGAGCGCGGAGAATCCCCGACCTTGCGCAAGAAATTTTGCATCTGAGCTGGATTGTCCCTGATTGGGCTCGAACCTCAATTGCAAAAGATCAAAGTTCCTTTCGATGATCTTCCGTTCGGCCTCGGGCAGCTTATCAGAGGGTTGAGACGCTAGCAGTGCTGACGCGCCTGGCTGGGTGGTGCCGAATCCAGACGTAAGCCTGCTGCTTCCGCCCATCCATGTCCATTCGCCGGGGCTGTTGTCTGCGCGGCGGATGAGGCAGTGATGGCAATCAGCAACGAAAATCCAGACAAAAAAGTGCGGAACAAATGAAGCGCTCTCATTTGAGGTGGCCCGGTCCCTGAGGTTATTTATTGCCACGGATTATAGTCGTCGCAACCCGAGCGGCGGGTGCAACCTTGGCGCTAGTTAGCAGAGCGTTAATAGTAAAGAAATATAGCGCTCCCTTTGGAGGGTAGCGAGGAGATCAGTTTCGCCCACGACGCCGGCTACCGAGCGATCCTGCCAACCGCTACGGGACTGCCAATTTGCCAGATGGCTGGATGATGGTTGTATTTTGCGGATGCCTGGGCGCGCCGGGTGGTTAGAGCCTGTGCGGACAGCCCGCGTTTCACGTTCGTCGATTCGCATGCGCAAACTTGCATCCAATTTCCCCATCCCGGCGCATTATGGGGTAGGAGAGAGTTCAGCCCATGTTCGTCGACCGCCGCGTTCCATCGAACCTGTCTACATTGTGCGTTTGACCTCTCCACCCCGCATCGGGTAAGGCTACCCTACCCCCCCTCCTGAATTTGCATTTTCCACAGAAAACTTGCAGAAAATTAAGCAGACCTGTGAATAGCACACCATCCATCGCGGCCGGCAAACCGCATCCGCGATCACAGACAATCCATATTCTTCGCAAATCCCCGCCAACACCTGTGACAGATGCCGCAATTGTTCCACGTGGAACAATCTTGAGTCGCGGAGCGCTGTCGGCTTGCCACGCGAATGAAACCTACGAGCCGCCGCCGTTGGATTTGGCTACCTGGTCGATGATGCGCTGGACGAAAACGGCTTGGACGTGGATGTGGCTGGCGATGTCGGGGATGAATTCGGTGATGAAGTTGTCGGTGGGAGTGAGGGCCAGGTTGATTCCATAGCGCGAGGCGCTTGCTGGGAGGTTGGTGGAGCGGCCCGGGACGTAGAGGTTGCTGATCTCGTCGTCGATGGCGTCGCCGACCAGGTTGTCGTAGTTGATCATGCCCTTGCCGTTGTCGCCCTGGGTCCAGACGACCTGCAAGATGGCGTGACCGATGCGGTGCTTTATGGACTCTGTGGGTGCGCGGTGGTAGTGGGGGTCCTGGTGGACGATGGAGGGGATGAGAAAAGTGCCGAAGAATTCGCCGGTCATGTCCTGGGCATAAGCCACGCCGACGCTGCGCCCGAAGCCGGGGAAGCCGGGGCCGTAGGGGGAGTCGGCGTCAGACGCGATGCCGATGGCCGAGGTGCCGAGGATGGTGATGGCGTTGAAGGGGTCGGCGACGTTGCGGACGGCGAGCCAGGCCTTTTCTTTGGGGGTGAGAGGCTTGACCTTGGGGCCATCGGTGAAGCGGGTGTACCAGTTAATGATGGGCACGTAGATAGGGCACGGAACCGACATCAGGAAGGGCTGGTTTGTGACGTGAGCGTCCACATCTCCAAAGCCGGCATGGTAGAGCGCTTCGGCGGAGCCGGTCACCGCAACGTTTCCGCCGGCGTTTCTGACCTGGCATGGGCCGGCTGGCGGAAGTGGCGCGGCGGTTCTTGCTGGCTTGGGCGCATCGGGTAGCGAAGACGGGGAGGCTGGCGAAGCGGGCTGCGCGAACGATGTGCACGGCGGAGCGAGCAGCGCCAAAAGCAACAACAAAGCAGGCGCGATGCTGCGGGGAGTGAGGGGATTTCTGGCGCATCGGCAACTCCTGTGTATGCCTTTTGCTTTGTTTGCCAAATGCCGGGTTCCTCAGTGGATGAGATTCGATTGCATTGTGCCGTGCGCGGCGTCAGGAGCGATCTGCAGACGGACACGGTCTTTGACCGGGTAATTTCCTGTATTAAGGTTCGTGCTATCCCAGGTCTCAAATGCGAGATCTCCACCCCAGCGACGAAGACCTNNACCTGTCGCCGGGGACCCCGGACCTGGGGCACCCATTTTCGTGCTGGATCAATCGGTCAGAGACCTAGCATGTCTCACTTCTTTCCTACTGGTTCAAGAGTACAAAGTCTCGCGAATCCTGTGTGAGGGGAAATCATACCCTGCTCTTCAATTCAGACGGAGTTCTTTCGCGGAAGGTCACATGGGGCTGGACGGAACTAGAGCGGTTCCACAATTCATGTGCCCTTGCTAGTCCGGTTCAAGGTGGCATTTACTTCCACCCCAGCGACGAAGACCTGTCTCTGGGGGCCCGGCTTAAGGAAAATGCCCACTCGGCATAGGAGCTTTGGAGTATAGCAATTGTGGAACCGCTGTGGGCGAAGAGTTTGCCCGTATCTAGAGCGGAACCCGAGCAACAGTGCTCAATTCGGAGGCGTGCAGGGTGGCTTTTTCTTGATGAAAAAGCCACTTGAGAGGCTAGCCCCTGAGTACATCTGCTCGGATTCCGCTGTAAGCGTCTAATCTTTGTTGCCGGGCAGGGCACATTTGGGCTGTATCCGGACGCGTGGGGAATTGACGCGGCCTGCCGGCGGAACTGAGACTTGAGAACGGGGACTCGAAAGAGAGGGTTTTGTCATGAGCTCTTATCCTCCTCCTCCTCCTCCACCACCTCCCGGTTCTCCCTTTGGAGCGGGCGGCGTGGGCCACCGTCTTGAAGAAGCCATCGAACTGATTGAGATGGAACTGCGCCATGCCGTGGCATACGTCAACGACGCTGTGATTCCGCAGGTGCGGAGCGAATCGATCAGCGCGATGCGCAAGGTGAGTGACACGCTGCGGAACCTGGCGGATCGCATGGAACAACCGCGTGGGCCGCGGACCTGATGATTGATGGTACAACTGGCGCGCGTGTCCGAATGTCCGGTTGGATTGGGCTGACCGTCGCGGTGTCGCTGATGGCGGGGTGCGCGCATAAAGAGAAGATGGCGAAGGCCTCGCCGACGGCTCCCGCTGTGACCGAGCCAGCGAATCCAGAGCAGGCGAACGCTTCATCGGGGGCTTCTGCCGCGCGCATTCCGGTGACCGAGGTGCCGGAAGGCGGCGTGAGCGAAGAGGACAAGGAATTTGTTTTGGCGCATCGGCCGATTTTCAGTGAAGAGGGCGCGGCGACTTGGTATACCGCTCCTTATAAGGGGCGCAAAGCGGCCAATGGGCAGGTTTTTCGCGACGATGCGCTGACAGCCGCGCATCGCACGCTGCCCATGGGGTCGCTGATTGTGGTGACGAATCTGACGACGCGGCAGGCCTCGGCGATGCGGATCAGCGACCGTGGGCCGTTTGTGCCGGACAAGACGATTGACCTGACGATTGCTTCGGCTAAGGCGATCGGAGTGTATCGCGTGGGGACTGCGCGGGTGCGCATCGATGTCTACGAGACGCCGAAGCCGATGGATGTGGGTGGGCGCTGGTGCGTGCAGATTGGCGCGTTCAAGAGCGAAGGCAAGGCCGAGCGGATGAAGGCGGCGCTGCTGCGCGCGTATCCGGACGCGAACGTGATTGAGTTTCCGGGAGAGAACAGCTTTTGGGTGCGCATTCGGCCGCATGGGGACAACCGCGCGGTCGCCGAAAAGATCATGCATCGTGTGCGGCCGTCGGAAGGCGATGCGTATTTGACGCGGCTGGATTGATAGAAGCAGGGAATAGGGAATAGGGCGCGAGCTTCCAACCGCATTGCATCCGATGTCGGCATAAGGGCCGTGCAGTTTTATTGCGGTCGGTATCCGAATCGGATGAGCTGATCTCTACTGTGCTCCTGACTGGCTCGCAGGCGGCTGCTTCACGAATTCGAATGAGCAGGTGCGGCCGACGATACCGAGGCCTTCGCTTTTCGCACCTGTGCCCTCGGTCTCTTTGAACTGAGCTTTGATGTCGTAGCTATATTCCTCGCCCTGGTGGGCGAATATTCCACGCGCATACTTCCTTGAAGCGACGATGCCGTTGGCGGACAGCTTGGCAGCGCCGTCTTCTTTGATTTTGCCCTCGATCAGCAGATAGCCGGGTTGACCCGCTGTGCCGTGCTCTCCATGGAAAACGCTGTTCTGAATGACGCCGGGAAATTGCCACGTGTAACCCTGCGTGTCCCCTTTTGGTGGGCAAGTGAGCTTTGTCTGCCAATTTCCGTCGAAGCGATCCGCAGCAATCGAAGTACCGGGCAAAAATATCAGGGCGCATGCAAACAGCAGTTTGACTGCATTCCGCATGGTGTTCCTCCTTGCGGGGAGGGACTTTAGCACACAGGGCGCGTGCCTGGATGTGATGGTATTTTCGATCACGATTAAGTTGCAGTCGCGGTGGGCTTAGAACAATAGGGGAAGCTGGGTTCGTTGCTTTCCCAGGTCTCAAAAGCGAGACCTGGGGCACCCATAGTCGTGCGGATTGATGCGCTGCAAAAGGATAATGCTCGCTACTCGGACGGCGGGTAGAAGGGCAGCTTGTCGTTTTTCTCGTTGGCGCGGCGGATGGTGACGTCGTCGAGCAGCAGGGCTGGGGCGAGGACGGTCTCGGGAACTTCGCCGGCGTAGTTGGCGACCCAGAGATCTTTGCCTGCAGCCTCAATGCTGGAACGAAGCGCGCGCTCGTCGAGGTCGGAGAGACGGGCTCCGCGGACGAGCTCGCGCTTGCGGTCGGGCGAGATGCGATAAAGCAGGCGAGGACTCAGCGCTCCGCCGAGCGTATCGACGTAATAGACACTCTTCAGCTCGCGGTCTTTGGCCATGTCGAGGAGTTTTTTGTTGAGGTCGTCGTCGCTGAGGCCCTGTTTCGCTGTGATCCTGAGGACGCCGATTGCGGGGCGTGCAGGACCGGAGACGGCGGCGCGGCCGTGGCCATTGGACTGGGGAAAGTCGCGCACGGGTTGGCGACCGATGAGGTAGCTCTCGAGTTTTCCGTCGGTGATGAGGCCGACGGACTGCGCGGGGACACCTTCGTCGTCGATGTCATAGGCGCCGAGGATGCCTTTGCCGTTGAATGTCTTCAAGCTGGGATCGTCGGTGGCGTCTATGAATTCGGGGAGCACGCGGGCGTGAAAGCTCGAGGCGAAGGGGCCGTTGGTTCGGGCTTCAGTGCCGAGGCGCGGGCGCGTGGCTGTGATTCCGGAGCCGAGCAGGCGGCGCAGGGTGTCGGCGCTGGCGTCGGAGCTGAGCAGAACAGGGCCGTGGTATTCCTCTTCAACGAGCGGGGCCTGGCGCAGGTCGGCGAGCGAGGCGATGAGCTTGACCGCGTGCTGGGCGAACACATCGGGCGAATCGAGGTCGGAGAGATTAACTCCGGTCGAGCCATAGGAGCGATCGAGCCTCATGCCGTCGGCGGCCTGGGTGCCGACGCTAAAGCCCTCCTGATAGCTAGAGGCCGATTTGCGTACGATGGTGCCTTCGCTATTGACGAGGCGCGTGGTGGTGGTGCGGGCATGGAAACTGGCGGAGCAGTATTGCACGTCGTGCTCGAGGGATTTCACGGACGAGTCGGTGCGGAAGAGACCGCTGTCGTGGGCTGCGCGATTTTGCCAGGCTGATTCGTCGAGCTTGAGGGTCTGCGGGGCGGCGAGCGAGACCAAGGGATTTTGATGGCTGAAGTCGTCGGCTTGTGGAGGCGTCTCGACCTGCTTGAGCTCGGCCTGCTTCTGCGCGTAGGCGGCGAGGGCTGATTTATAGGCTTGGTCGGTGGCAGTCCAGAGAGCGGAGCGGAGCGCGATGGGATCGTCGTCGAGTGCGGCCATCTCCACGGCGCCATCGCCGCGCTGGCCGGAGCTGTCGGTCTTGTAATCGCCGACGAGAACGGTGACGCGGGCTACGCGCGCGTGGTTGCGATTGGAGCCTTCGGTAGCGCCAAAGGCTGCCTTGGTTTCGAAGTCGTCGACGTCTTCAAGGCGGTATTGGATGAAGAAGGGTTTTTGGAAGCCGGGGAGTTGGAGCTGGCCCACGCTGCGGTCGAGCTCGGTGAGCATGGCGGCGAGTATGGGGTCGCGCTCGGCTTCGGCGCGGGTGGATTGGGCGTGAATTTGTGTCGCCGCGAGACAAGTAGCAATTAGGCCGCAGAGGCCGAGCGAACGAACGAGACTCATTGGGCCTCCTTGGCTGCCGGTGCTGCGGGCGCGCCGGGGATGGGCAGGATGGGCGGGCGCTCGATGCCTTGCGGCTGGCGCTGAGTTTCTATTTCGCTGACGAGCATGGCGGGTGCTACGGCGCTGACGGGGACGGTGCCGGACTCTGCGCCGCACTCGCCGTTGAAGACTTCAGGCTTGTCGCCGGTGGCGAGGATGCGCTTCATGGCGGCTAGCGGCGTACCGACGATGGAGACGCCGCGGACCAGCTCGTCCGGACGGCCATCGACGTAGACGCGATAGACGACCAGTGGTATCACTTGAAATGCCTGCGGCGAGCTGCGCGTGGTGACGGCGAAGCCCGACGAGATGTCTTCGAAGTAGAGGCCGTAGGGCTTGTCCTGTTTCTTCGCTTCGTCAATCAACTGCTTGCGCAGCTCGGCGTCAGGGACGGATTTGGTCGATGTGACGATCAGATTGCCCTGGCGGCCGGTAGGCATGCGGCCGGTTTGTGCGCGGCCGTGGCCGTTGGATTCGCTGAAGCTGGCGATGGGCAGGCGCGACATGAGAAAGGTTTTGAGCACGCCGGCCTGGATAAGCTCGACGCGCTGGGCTTTCTGGCCTTCGTCGTCGTAGGTGTAGCTACCGCTCAACCAGGTTTGGCCAAATGTGGAGCGGGTGGGATCGTCGGCGACAGAAAGAAAGCTGGGGAGGATGTCTTTGCCGATTTCCTTGGTGAAGGTCTGGCCTTCTTCATCGCCACGCTGGCGCTGGCCTTCGAGTCGGTGGCCGAGCACTTCATGAAAGAAGACAGCGGAGGCGCGGCCGGAGAGGATCGCGGGTCCGTTGTAAGGTTCGGTCATGGGAGCCTTACGTAGCGCTTCGAGGCTGGTGCCAAGGGCGCGCACGGCGGATTCGAGCTCGGGCTGTGCGGGGAGTCCGTCGATGGTCTCGGCTTCGAAGGTCTGATCGCGGAAGAGGTCCATGCCGTCGTCGGCGCGGGTGACCGCGAGGACGACGAGGCGGGCCTGCAAGTGCGGCGTGACGACGCGCGAGCCTTCGGACGAGGCGAAGTAGTCAGTCTCGTTCTGCACGGTGAGCAAGACGAGGTTCTGATAGACGTCGGGAAATTCGCGGAAGATTTTGGAGAGAGCGCGCACCCGCTGCTCCCATGCGGCACGGTCTATGACGACGGGCGGAGCGGGCTTGGCGATGGCCACCTGCGGCGGCTCGCTGCTGAAGTCGGGCGAGGTGTCTTCTTCCTTCGCGCGGACCTGGGCTTCGGTTTTGACGCGCAGGTAGTTGTCCAAGGCATTGCCGTAGCCGGTGTTGGTAGCCATCCACAGAGAGCGCGCGAGCGCTTCACGATCGTCGACGAGGGGCAGTTCGAGGCTGTTGACCGCGGAGGCGCGGTGGTCGCCATGGGTGTTGTCAAGCTTGGGATCGCCGAGACGGACCTGCACGTCGGCTACGCGGACGTGATTGGACGAGCTGCCGACGATGGCGCCGTATTGAGCGCGAATCATGGCTGCGGTGGCGTCGCTGACCGAGTAGCTGAGGAAGTAGGGCGGGAGTTGATTTTCGTTCGACGTCCCTGCGGACTTGCCGAGCGATGTGAAAGCGCGCTGGAGTTCGGTGGTCATGGCATCCAAAAGGACCGGAGTGGGTTGTTGAGCAAAAGCGGCGAGGGGCGCGAGAAACGCGAAAATAGCGAGGGAAGTAGATTTCAGGATTGAGATGCCGTAGTTGTCAGGAGAATTTTGTGGCATAGATCGGAATCAGTCTGATAAAAGCGGGTTCAGTCTTGATTGTCTCAGACTGGATGGTATTGAGGAGATCTCCGATGCGGATTGTCTGGATGGGCGTACTGGTGCTTTGTGTTTTTGTCGTTGGTTCTGTTCCGTCTCTTTGTCTGCAAGCCGCTCCGGCGCCGGCGTCTGCGGAGGCGCAGACCGCTTCGCCGCAATCTGCCTATCATCTGCCGCCGGAAAAACTGGCGAAGGCCATCGCATTGAGCCGCATTCGCGATATCGAACACTTCGTGGATGCGTTCTGGGGCCTTCTGGTGTTGTGGCTGCTGTTGTCGACGCGCGCGGCGGCGGGCCTGGAAGCATGGGCAGTCCGTGTCTTCAAGAAGAGATGGTTGCAGGGTTTGCTGTTTTTTGCCGCGCTGATTGTGGTGCTGACGCTGACGGAGTTGCCGCTGGATATGTATATGCACCATGTGAGCCGGCAGTACGACATCAGCGTGCAGGGATGGGGGAGCTGGTTTGGCGACCAGGGGAAAGCGCTGGGGCTGGGGGTGGTGTTTGGCTCTCTGGTGATGCTGCTGTTCCAGTGGATTGTGCGCAAATGGCCGCGCCGCTATTGGTTCGGCATCTGGATAGCGACATTGCCGTTGATGGTGCTGGCGGTGTTTGTTTCGCCGCTGTTGGAGCCGATCTTCAACAAATATGAACCGCTGAACAAAAACTATCCGGCCCTGGTGGCGAACCTGGAGCGCGTGGCGCAGCGGACAGGAACGGACATTCCACCCGACCGCATGTTCCTGATGAAGGCCAGCGTGAAGACGAACGGGCTGAATGCCTACGTGAGCGGACTGGGCGCGACCAAACGCATTGTGGTGTGGGATACAACGGCGGGCCGCGTGCCGGATGACGTGGTGATGTTCGTCTTCGGGCACGAGTCGGGGCACTACGTGCTGAAGCATATTCCCAAAATGCTGACGGGTTTTGCGGTCGCGCTGTTCTTTGTGTATTGGGGATGCGCGGCTTTTGCCGACTGGCTGGCGCGGCGATTCGGTGCGCGGTGGGGATTGGATACGGCGGCTCCGCTCGCTTGCCGCGCGGGGTTTGTGGTTCTGCTATTCACTATTTCGGTGGCGAGTTTTGTGCTTGAGCCGGCAAGTAATGCATTTAGCCGGCATTTTGAGCATGAGGCGGACGTGTACGGGCAGGAGGCGATTCACGGGCTGGTGGCTGATCCGCAGAAGACGGCTGTAGTTGGGTTCAATGCCTTGGGTGAGGCGTGGCTTGAGGATCCGAATCCGAGGGCGTTCATTGAGTTCTGGGAGTATAGCCATCCTTCGGTGAAGACGCGGGCGAATTTCGCGGCGCAGTATGATCCGTGGGCGAATGGGGGGCATGGCAGGTTTTTCAGCCAGTGATCAGTGGTCAGTGATCAGTAGTCAGGGGCCGGGAGAACGGGGAACAGAGGCTGGGACGAGTTCGTGCTTTCCCACCCAAGCGGAGCTTGGATGGGGCACCCATCGTTCGTGCGAATTGAAGGGTCCGCAAACAGCAGATCCTTCGCTCGGCTTACCCCAATCGCACTGCGGTGCGATCGTGGCCCCAAGCGTGCCGAGGCTCAGGATGACACGGCATTGGTGAGTGGGCTTCGTGGGACGAGAGGAAGTCAAGCAGGGAAAAGGGCTAGGATGGGTCATAGTCGGGCAATAGTCAAGTTAGATTTGAGTTTTCGTCGAGATCAACAAAGCCGCTCGGGATAGCACGCCAATTTGCCAAAACACCGCCAATGGCCCAGACGGTGATCAGCAACATCAATCCCCGCCCCCACCAAGTATGGCGAGTGATTAGACCAATCAGCGAGAGCAGCAGAAATACCGCGTAAATGACGGTATACATGATTGCTCTCTTACGGTCCTGCACGACTTCGCTCAAGTTGCTGCCTCATTTGGGTTCAAGTCCAATTGTCCCCCCGATTCTTCGCGCGACGAAGCGTGATCAGAACTTAACAACTGCCGGGTGTCGCAAGAAAACGAGGAATTCAATAAAATAGGAGGATGGTGGCGCTTCCCCCCATCCCGTCGATTCTTGTGTCTCTTGCAGGGCTGGTCGCTGTGACGATGTGGCGGCTGCGCGAGGCGCGGAGTGCTGTATCTCTCAAAAAGATCTTGATTCCGCCGCTGGGGATGGCGACGGGGTTCTCGATGTTTCTGGTTCCGGCTTTTCGGATTCCGTGGGCTTGGGCGGGGTTGGCGTTTGCGATTGGAGCGGTGGCGCTGGCGTGGCCGCTGCTGCTGACGACGCGGCTGGAGCGGCAGGGCGAATCGATCATGATGAAGCGGTCGAGCGCGTTTCTGGCGGTGATCCTGGTGCTGGCGGCGATTCGCTTCGCTGCGCGCGGGTATTTCGACACGATTCTGACGACCCAACAGACGGGCGCTGTCTTCTTCATTCTTGCATTCGGGATGATTGTGATCTGGCGGGCGAAGATGCTGATGGACTTTCGCAGATTGACCGCCGACTTCGAGACCAGCGCGGCCTGACGGTCAGACTTCATTTTCAAAGGACGATTCCTTATGCAATTCTTCTCGTTGTCGCGGCGACGCACCGATGCGTTTCCGCCCGACGCTTTTACGCCGGAGCGGATCGCGGCCGAGGGGCAGCGTGTGAAGGAACTTTATCTCGCGGGACTTTTGCGGCAGGTGTGGAAGCGCGGCGATATGGGCGGTGCGGCGATTTTGTGGGAGGCGGCGAGCGAAGCGGAGGTGCGTGAAGCTTGTGAGAGCCTGCCCCTGTTCAAGGCGGGAATGCTGGAGATTGCCGCGTTGGTTCCACTCGAACCGTACGCGGGGTTCGGTCCGGCGAAGTGATCTCGCTGGGGTCGAAGGGCGGGAACGTCAGATTTTTTGTGGCTTTTCCTCATAGCCGCTGAGCGAACGCCGCCATTTACACTAGAGCTTCGCCTTGTGCGGAGGAGAGAATCCATCCATGGCTTATCCCACGAATTATCGCTACACCAAGGAACACGAGTGGATTTCGGTCGATGGCGGCATTGGCACAATCGGGATCACGGATTACGCGCAGAACTCGCTGGGCGATATTGTTTATGTGGACGCGCCCAAGGTGGGCGATGAGGTGAAGGGCAACTCGACCTTTGGCTCGGTGGAGAGCGTGAAGGCGGTGAGCGATTTGTATTCGCCGGTGAGTGGCGCAGTGACCGAGGTGAACGAGTCGCTGAAGACTGAGCCCGACAAGATCAATGCCGCTCCGCACGAGACGTGGATTATCAAGGTGAAACTGTCGGATCCGGCGGAGTTTGACAAGCTGCTGGATGCGGCGGCGTATGAAGCGTTTATCTCTGAAGAGAAGTGAAAAGTGAAACAGAGAAGCAATGAAACAGAGAAGCAGAGAGACAGTGAAACAGCGATCAGGTGGCACCACATCAGGCGTTCTTGCTGACCACTGACAACTGATCGCTGAGAACTGTCCGAAGGACCCCATGCGTTATCTTCCAAAATCGCCGGCGGAACGCGAGCAGATGCTTGCCGCGATCGGCGCGAAGTCGATCGACGATTTGTTTGCCGTGATTCCTGCTGAGTACCGGTTGGGGCGCGACCTGGATGTGCCGCGCCAGTTTGGCGAGAGCGAAATTGTCGAGTATTTCAAGGCGGCTGCGGCGAAGAATGCTACCGACTATGCGAGCTTTCTGGGTGCGGGGGCTTATCGGCACTACCGGCCAGTGAGTATCGATGCGTTGGTGCAGCGCGGCGAGTTTCTGACCAGCTATACGCCTTATCAGCCGGAGATCACGCAGGGCACGTTGCAGGCGATTTTCGAGTTCCAGACGATGATTGCCGAGTTGACGGGCATGGATGTGGCCAACGCGAGCATGTACGACGGGTCCACTGGAGCTGCGGAAGCGGTGCTGATGGCAATGCGCGTGACGGGGCGGCAGAAGGCTGTGGTAGCGCGGGCTGTGCATCCGGAGTATCGCGAAGTGGTGCACACGTATCTGCGCGTGCGGGAGTTGGCTACGGCAGAGATTGGATACGACGCGGAGACGGGGCGCGTGGATTTGAAGGCGCTGGAAGCTGCGGTGACCGAGGAGACGGCGGCGGTGATGGTGCAGAGCCCGAATTTTTTCGGGACCATTGAGGATGTCGCGGCGATTGCCGAGATCGCGCACAAGAAGGGCGCGCTGCTGATTGTGTCGATTGCCGAGGCGGTTTCGCTTGGTGTGGTGCGGCCGCCGGTGGAGGCGGACATTGTTTCGATGGAGGCGCAGTCGTTTGGCGTGGCGCTTAGCTATGGCGGGCCGTTTTGCGGCGTGATTGCGGCGAAGGAAAAATATCTTCGGCAGATGCCGGGACGGCTGGCGGGGCAGACGGTGGACTCGAACGGGTACCGTGGGTTCGTGCTGACGCTTTCTACGCGGGAGCAGCATATCCGGCGCGAGAAGGCGACATCGAACATCTGCACCAATCAGGCATTGGTTGCGCTGATGGCAACGATCTTTCTGACCGTGTATGGCAAGGAAGGGATTCGCGAGTTGGCGGAACATAATTTGGCCAAGGCCGATTATGCGGCGAAGACGCTGAGCGCGCAGGCGGGGGCGAAGCTCCTGTTTACGGGCGCGCCGCGTTTTCATGAGTTTGTGTTGAAGACCGAAGAGGCTCCGGTGGTGTGGAGTCAACGGCTGTTGGATGAAAAGATTGTGGGTGGCGTGGAGTTGAGCCGGTGGTATCCGGAGCTGAAGTATGCGACCTTGTGGTGCGCGACGGAAGTGGTGACGCGGGCGCAGATTGATGCTGCGGCAAAGGTGTTGGCGGCGCGGCTGGTGGAGGCGTAATGGCGGCAGCGGAGCAGATCGAGCGGAAGACGACGGGCAAGGTTCGGCCGCACCAGACGCAGAATGAGGGACTGGTGTTCGAGAAGTCGTCGCCGGGGAAGCGCGCGTATAAGCTGCCGCCTCTCGATGTGCCTGCCGTGGATGCAGCGGCGCTGCTGGGGGATGCGCATCGGAAGACGCCAGGGCTGCTCCCGGAGTTGAGTGAGATCGAGATCATTCGCCACTTCACGCGGCTGTCGACGTGGAACTACGCGAT